>JBOHCK010000033.1:0-28355 GCA_050698755.1 Streptosporangiaceae bacterium
TGCTGTCAATGTCGCCGTGGCGCGGAACACCGATCATCGAGCCGACCGCGTTCGCCGCGAAGATCGACGCAATGCGCAGGCACGCACGCCGACGACACAGATAGATGCTGAATTGCCGAGTTCCCCTAAGTACCCTGGCACCTACGAGGAGGACGGACAAGAATGGCAACCCAGCCAGGGGCTACCGGGCGGGGAGGCAGGCAGCGGTGGAAGGCTGGGGCTCGGTGGAGGACCTGACGAAATGGGCGTTCACCAACGCGCCAGTGGTCATGGCCAACCAGGCGCACAGCGGCCTGGCCCGCTGCGTGCGCACCCGCGAAGTCGGCGTCCGTATCATCCAGGCGGCCATGGGTACAAGAGCTGCTCGCAACACTCAGCGACACCCTGGCCGCCCACGGCGGCACTATCGGTATCCTCCGCGACCAGGCACTCCCGCCGCTTGACTGCTGGCCCGGCGTGGACGCGGTAGTCGTCTCGACCGAGAACACGCTGACCTAGCAGTGGCGAGCGGTCGAATTGCCGCCGCGCGGACAGCCGCCGTGCCCTTTGCGTGCCCGATCGGCCGGTCAACACTGGGAACTCACGCTCACTCCCCGACAACCCGGTACACCGGCTGACCTGCGGACAGGCAGGCTGACCCGCTGCGCAAACCGACCTTATGAACAGTGGTCCGTAGCCATGCGCTCAAGCGCGGCCGTCATGAGCTGGCGGCCGAGTCAGGTGCTAGCGTCATGTAGGCCAGGGTGACGCTGTGCACCACCGCGACGGTGGCGTCGGCGGGTGCCTCGTCCAACAGGGCGGGCAGGTCGGCCAGCAGGTCGCCGCGGCGGACCGGGACCGGGGTGCGGGCCGCCTGGTCCAGCGCGGCGGTCAGCGCGGCCGCCCGGTCAGTGTGTTCCGGCCAGATCAGGCAGGACAAACCAGCGCCGGGCGTCCGGATCGGCCGGGTCGATCGGCTGCCGGTCCAGCCCCACCCGCCAGGCGATCGGCGGCGGGGCGGCGGGCAGCGGCGGACGGCCCTCGACCGCGCAGGTCAAGGTGAGCCGCCGGTCGCCCGCGCCGATCCGCCTATCCCCGTCTGGGTGACGTACCGGTAGGCCCACCGGTCCAACCGCAGGCCCAGCCCGGCGGCCGCGCCCACCTCGATCAGCGCCAGCGGCGCGGGCAGCCGGGTCAGCACCGGCAGCAGCAGCGCGCAGCGGGCCACCTCGTTGGTTTGGGTGCGCCGGGTCCGCACCGTCCGCCGAACCTGCGCACGATGGTCGGCCAGCCAGGCCAGGCAGGCCGACGGGGTCGGTCACCGGCGCGCCGTGCCAGCGCAACGCGGCGAACAGCAGGTTGGGCTGCCGCTGCGCCGACGTCAATCCGTCCAGGAAACGCACCGTCGCCGGGTCGTCGGCCACCGCCCGGGCGAGCCGCTCATAGCTCGGCGAGGACCCGTGCGCCAACACCGCCGCCCATTCCCGGTACTCGGCGGCGGTATCCACACCCGGCATGATGACCTCCCGTCCGTTTGTGTAAACCGATCTGTAAACCGGACGCGCCGGAACGGCCTGAGATGGGGAGACGAAGCGCACCGTGGTTCACCCGATCCGCTGAGGTCACCAGGTCTGCGAGAGATTATGCGAGATGCCGGAGACGTACGTCGTATGGCTCATAACCCAGAGGCCGCCGCCCTGGTCGGCCGCGGCTGTAACACCAGGTCGTCGGCACATGACTGGCATACTGTCGCGCATGACGGGACTGGACGCAAAGGCAGACCTGCACGACTACCTCCAGGGCGCTCGGGAGACGCTGCTGTGGAAGCTGGAGGGGCTGAGCGAGTACGACATCCGCCGGCCGCTGACGCCGACGGGCACCAATCTCCTCGGGCTCGTTAAGCATTCGGCGACATTCGAGCTCGAGTACTTCGGCCCGGTGTTCGGTCGGCCGCACACGGTGTTGCTGCCGTGGCTGGCAGATGGCGCTCCGCCCAACGCGGACATGTGGGCCACGGCAGGTCAGAGCCGGGACGAGATCATCGGCCTGTACCGCCACGCATGGCAGCATGCTGACGAGACGATCACTTCGCTGCCGCTGGACGCGGTCGGCCGGGTGCCGTGGTGGGGAGAGGACGGCACGGTAACTCTGCACCGGATCCTGGTCCACATGACAGCCGAAACCCAGCGTCACGCAGGTCACGCCGATATCGTCCGGGAGTTGATAGACGGCGCGGCTGGACTGCTCAAGGGCAACGGCAACCTCCCGGCCGCCGACCAGGAATGGTGGCGCGACTACCGCGACCACGTGGAACAAGCCGCCCGCAGCGCTGAGAGTGTCAACGAGGCACTTTAGCCGAGCCCGAGGACGGGGTGGGCTAGCAGGTCATCTGCAGGTCACCCAACTGCTTGGCCGAGACGACAAGGCTGCTGACCCCCACCACCTGGATTGTGTAAGGACCGGACCCGGCGGGAATCGTCGCCGAGAAGTCGTACACCCCAACCTGTCCGCCCGCCAGCGAGGACGGCACGTGAAGCGCGCTGGTCGCTTGGGCGTCCTTGTGCAAACTCGTCGTGGCCAGGAGCGCCCCCGATGGGCCCTTGATGTTCACTTGGGTGCCCTCGACCGCGTGGCCGCAAATCCCGCTAATGCCGGCCAGCGCACTGTACACGGTCGCCGCGGCCACCGTTCCGCCGAGAACCTGCCCGTGCACGGCCTGGGTGCCTGCGCCGCCACCTCCGCATGCGGTCAACGCCGAGGCTGCGGCGATTGTTGCGGCGACGACTAGCTTGCGCATTTCGTTTCACTACCTTGGGGAGGATCGTCTCGAACCTGGCTGTCTGTCAGGCGACTGAGAGCGAGATGCGGCGCCTGCCAGTGGAAGTGGAGCGTACACCGCGAGGTGCTCGCGGGAAGCCGTAAATGCCAACGAACTCCACGGCCCGAGGCGCTGCATCCAGACCCAGGTGGTCGGCACGCCTATCTTCCGGGACGCTTATGAGGCTGTGGATCTGAAGGTGGTGGCCGTGCCCGTCGCGTGCCCGTCGCGTGCCCGCTGCTGACCTCAGCTGTGGGAGCCCGCGTGCAGGGTGGCCAAGATCACTGCGAGGATCACAACGGCGGCGCAGGTCACCGCGACGGTGATCATGAACCCTCGGACCAGAGGTTCCATTCGGTAGCGCTCGATCGTCTGTTCCGGTCCGAGCCCGAGGAGATGCCGGCCGACCTCATCTGCGAACCGCCCGTCATACCAGAGCTTGCGCTCCTGCCCGGACGGGCCGCGATACTCGACGGCTCCGTAAAGATTCTCTTTGTGAAGGTATTTGTGGATCATGGGCTTGATCAGCGGCCGCAGGCTGGCGCCCTGACGAGGATCAGACAGGGCCAGTCTCCTGGGACGCTTCACGTACCAGGACACCTCCGCCATGAGGACCCGGCGGTGGGTGACCGCCATGTAGTAGACCTGCTTCTCGCGGTTCAGCCAGAAGAACTTGGGCCACAGGAGCACGACGGTCCTGGAAAGCGGACCTGCTGTACCTGGCGGCGACGAGGCCGGTGGGAAGGCCGAGGATCAGGTTGAATAGCGCGCCGCAGGCGCCGGCGATGATCAGCCAGACCCGGTACGTAGGTGGCGATGACTCCGGCGGGGCGTATCCAGGCATGCCATATCCGGGCACGCCATATCCGGGCTGGCCGTCTCCCGGCATGGCGTACCCGGGCGGACCGTAACCGGGCGGTGCCTGTTGTCCCGTTTCCCAGCCGGAGGGACCCGGCGCCCCGCTCTGGCCCGAGTCGGACGATGGTGCCCCGAACCCCGGTCCCTGTCCGGCGGGGTATCCCTGCTCGCCGCTGGGCGTATACCTGTAACTCATGGTGGCGGCCCCCCTCCGTCCGATGCGGATGCATTAATCCAGACGCTACGGCCGGATCGTCCCGGGAACGTTACGGCTATGCCGATCGGGGGCAAGGTCCGGAATGATCTCTGCTGCCTGTCTCTCGGCGCATCAGGTTCGAGGCTGGCCGGGCGGTAGAATGAGGTCAGCCAGCATTACGACGCCGATCCGCAGGTAGTGGCCGGGTATCTGTACGAATCCGAGCGCGTATCGCAGCGACCCTGGCGAAGGCGGGTGTCATTCATGGCCTCGGTTAGCAAGCTTGACGTGTACGAGATCGCCTACCTGTGCGGAGGAGCGGAGCGGGTGGCCCTGGCCGCCGTGGTCGCCCTGCAGGAGGACGGGCGGATCACGATTTCGCGCACCCGGCACCGGGTCCACGTGGCGCGCCGCCGGGCCAGCCAGCCGGTCGAACGCGCGGTCCTGGACGCGGTGCCGGAGGCAGGCCAGGTCCTGGGTCAGCTCCTGAACGACGTGGCGAACTCGGCCGCGGTGCACGAGCTGATCAACGGTCTCCGGCAAGATGGCCTGGTGGGGCACCATTCCCTGGCCGGTCATCCGCATCTGTCGGCTGCGGGGCGGAAGGCGCGCGCGGAACTGCAGGAATCCGGCGTGCAGGTCCCCCGTGAGCACAGGGTCGCCGTGCTTGGCGCCAGCGGCATCGCAGACGCAGGACTGCGGGACGTCTTCGAGACGCCCGATCCGCCGCCCGGTGGCAAGCTGCTGCCCAAGACGCCCAAGACCGCGGGCAACTACGGCGACGCCCCGCCCGACACGCACCTGCCGATGCAACCGGGGATCTCGGGCCGCTGGTGACGCGGTAGTGGCAGCACACCGGTTTCACGGTGATGAGCGGCGATTCGAAGTGACGGCCGACTTCATCGCAGCCCGGTTTCCGCAGGCCAGGACCGCGGCCGACGTGGCAGGCGGGCAGGGAATGCTGGCGCGGCGTCTCCGTAAGCGGCACAACATTGAGTGCGACGTCGTGGACCCGCGAGGCTGGGTGCTTCGCGGAGTTCCGAGCCGGGCCGAAGAGTACCGCGCCGAGATGGCGGGCTTCTACGACGTCATCATCGGCTTGCACCCGGACGCGGCGCTGCGGGAAGTGGTCAGCTCGGCGCGGGTGCGGCCCGTGGTCGTAGTGCCGTGCTGCAATTTCTGGCTGCGGGACGCCAAGCTCGGCCGGGATGAGCTGCTCGACGCGATCGAGAAGCATCACGCCGCGTACGGCACCTCCGAACGAGTCGTCCCGGGTTTCCGCGGGCCGCATAACCGGGCGCTGGTGCTGCGGCCAGCGGCGCCTACGATCCGAGCGTGGTGACCCGCAGGCCCGTCTGGCGTGAGGTTCGCCTTCTGGTGGCCAGGGAGCTGGGCACCTTCCCGCGCTCGGCGCGCGCGGGTACCCGGTTCCGGCGATCCTGTGGCACGGCATGATCGGCTCGCAGTGGCACGTGACCGTCCAGAACCGGTTCCCAGGCCGTCTGCTCTTCCCGCTGGACGGTCCACTGGACCCACCGATCCTCGACGCGATGCTGGCCCTAGTCGAGCTGCAGGCCGGCGCCGGGATCCCGCCTGGGGACCGCGATTTCACCAGTTACGTGGCCAACGTGCTGTTCGACGACTGGGACGAGGTGTGGGCTGACGCGCCGCGAGCTTGCGCGGCGGCTGGTCCGCTGTGCGCGCGGCTGCGGCGCTGGCTCGAGCCGGACTGGGGGCTGCGGCTGTCAGCGGCCGACTATGCCCACAACGACCTGAATCTGTCGAACGTCCTGACCGACGGCGCGCGGATCACCGGTGTCGTGGACTGGGATGAGTTCGGGCTGGGCAGCCGCGCCCTGGACCTGATCGCCCTCGCCTTCGACTGCGAGCGCTGCGGCGACCGCGCTACCGCAGATCGCCTGCTGGCCCGGGCGGCTCAGGTGGCCGGCGGCGACGGGCTGCGCTGCCTGGTCAGCTACCGGGTGATCGCCGGGCTCGCCGTTTTCACCCGCGAGCGGCGGGCGTACGGCCATCCCCTCGGGGATGAGGAGTGCGCGGCCACCCTGGCCATCCTCGACAGGCTTCAGGCGCCCAGGCGCACCTGAGCGGAGCTAGGGGCGGCTCTCTCCCCGCAATACTGCTCGCTGCCGTTCCATCTTGGCGGCCTCGCGGGCCTTAATCGCTTGTGCGCCAAGCACCACGGCGCGATCGCGCTCGCCCTGGGTCATCGTGTAGTGCCGGGTAACCCCGCCAGGGGAACCAGCGTCCCGGCGAATCCCTAGCCGCGCAGCGAAGGCGTGCAACTCGTCCTCAGTATCGGCCGACAGGCCGAACAAGGGAGGCGGCGGGGCGGTCCTGCCCATGAGCAGCCGACTCAGATCTCGCAGTTTGTACACGTACACCGCCATGGCATCCTCCACTCGCTGGCACTGCCCATGGCTACGCGGCCACCCCCATCGTTTCACAACACAGACTTCTGGCCCGGTCGACACCGTGCCGACCGGGCCAGAAGCGGATTCGCCAAGGACCGCTAGTCGTTTCCGTGCGGCCCGCTGTCGGGAATGCTGGTGCACGTGAGGGGGGCGTTCGCCACGATGAGCGAGAACGAGATCTCATTTTCCTGCGAGTTCTGGCGGTAGCCGATGCTGAGCTCCACCCCGCTCGGGATGCGGGAGCCGTAGATCACGATGGGCCCCGGCTTGGCCGTCGGTTGCCCGCTGGTCGGGACCTGGATCTTGCCCGGTCCGGACAGCGTGACTACGTCGCCGACGCCGGGGGCCGGCTGGACGGCCGTGCGGCAGAACTCCCCGGCCGTAACCAGGGCCGGGATGCCGTGTTCGGCCAGGGCCTGGCGGACCGCGTTGGGGTCTGCCACCTGTCCCGGGTACAGGGTCAGCGTCGTGGTGCCGTCGGGGCCGGCGGCGACCGTAAACGACACCAGATGGACCCCGGACGCGTGATGGTGTGCCGCCGGCGCGGCCTGCTGCGCCGGCCGGGCGGCCGGAGCTCCGCCGGTCAGGCCGACGACCAGCGCGGCGCACGCCCCGGCGGCGGCAATAGACAGCCCGCCCAGGCGGGCGCGACGGCGCGCGCGGCCCTTGGCCTCGATGGCCTCAAGTCGCGGTGCCATCGGCATAGGCAACCTGGAGATTGAATCGCGCACGGCGCTCAGCACGGCGCCGTCGTTCAGTTCGTCGTTGTCGTTCATCGGTCGGCCTCCATGGCTCGAGATAGGGAAAGTTCACGGCGCAGCGTCGTCACGCCCCTGGACAGGTGCGCCCGGACCGTTCCGGGGGCGATCCCCAGCTGCGCGGAGATGGTGTCGATGTCCAAGTCGAGGAAGACACGCAGCGCGATCACCTCGCGCTGGCGTCCCGGCAGATGCCTGAGCGCGGTCAGCAGGGCAGCGTCCAGGCCGTGGTCTTCATCGCGCCGGGCCTCGGCGTCCTGACCGGCCAGCGGCAGCTCACGACGGCGCCTGCGCCACCACGACGCCCCGACGTTGAGCGCGGTGCGCACCACCCACGCCCGGGGGGCCGGATGCCGGCGGACCTTCCGCCACGACAACCAGGCCCTGGCGAACGCCTCCGCCACCTGGTCCTCAGCCAGCTCCGCGCTGCCCGTGCTCGCTATGACCGCCCGCAGGCACGGCTCCCAGCTGGCCTGGAAGAACTCAGCGAACTCTGTCTTTTCGCGGGTCACACCTGTTTAACTCACGAGCCCCGGCGTTTGCTTACTTGCGCCGGGCAGAAGTTGAGGACGTTTCAGGGAGGGGGTTAGCGCCAGGATTAAATCGGGGGCTTCCACCATGGCCGGAGACCGGCTCGCGCCGCAGACTGGGCTCACCATCGGAACTCATCTCGCAGAGAGTCGCCACAGCCATGTACGTAGACGACGAGGGCCGCCTGGACGCGGCCGAGCAGCCCGACTACGGCGCCAGGCGCCGGATGCGCCAGTCGCCGTAGTCGCGGACGTACACCAGCCGGTCGTGCATCCGGTTCAGGCGCCCTTGCCAGAACTCCACGACCTGCGGCTCGATTCTCCACCCGCCCCAGTGCGGCGGCGGCGGGATCTGCTCCACGCCTGCGAAACGCTGGTCTGCCTCGGCCAGCCTGGCCTCGAGCTCTGCGCGGCTGCCGACCGTTTCCGACTGCGGGGATGCCCAGGCGCCGAGCTGGGAACCGCGTGGCCGGGTGGCCCAGTAGGCCGCCGTTTCGGCCGGGTCGACCTTCGCTACGGGGCCGCGTACGTGGGCCTGCCGCTGTATGGGGAACCACGGGAAGGTCGCGGAGGCCATGCCGGTAGCCGCCAGGTCGTGGCTCTTGGCGGAGGCGTAGTTGGTGTAGAAGACCACGCCGCGGTCATCGAGACCCTTGCACAGCACCGTGCGCGAGGACGGCCGGGCCTGCGCGTCGGCCGTGGCCACGACCATCGCGTTCGGCTCGGGCAGCCCGGCCTGGGTTGCCTCGGTGAGCCACCGGGCGAGCTGCTCATGCCAGGTGGCCGCCAGGCTGGACTCGTCCAGCGAGCCGAGCTCGTAGGCGACCCGCATCGTGCGCAACTCCGGCGCGATCTCGCTCTCCGACATGTACGGACCTCCCGGGACGCCGCAATGCGATCGTGATGGTGCCGTTACCTTATTCGGGTCCCAGGTTTGTTACCCAGAAATTGATGACAAGACGTAAGGCGTCCGCGGTCGCGGCGGCGTTGATGGTCCCGCTGCTGCTGACCGCGTGCAGTCACGCCGCGGCCAAGCCCCTTCCCCCGTCGGTGACGCTGGGCTACTGCGGCAGCAACCCGCAGGTGATGCCGGACGTCGTGCTGGTGGTCTGCTCTACCGACGACATCACGGCCGAGAACCTGGTCTGGTCCGACTGGGGCGCGCAGTCCGCCCACGCCAAGGGGTCGGCCACGGTAGACCTGTGCGCCTATGGCGATTGCGCGGCCGGCGACTACATCTCCGTCCCCATCGACATGACCGCCACCAGGATCGTGCACTGCACGAAGACCAGGCGGGCGTACTCGACGCTGCGGTACGTGTTCCCCGGAGGATCGCCCTTCAAGAGCGTGCCCCTCGTGGCGGATTCCCCCAGCTTCTTCGGCGGGCAGAACCAGCCCGTCCCGCCCAGGGACCAGATGGTCAGCCTCACCTGCTGAACCTGCTGAACCGCAGGCTCAGCCTTCCCCCACCTCGGCCTGCGCTTGGGCCGCCGCCATCGCCTCGGCCGCGATCGGGGGCGGCGCCTGGAAGTCCCAGGCCCGGAACAGCACGGCGTTCGGTACGCCCATGGCCCGTCCCTGCAGCGCCGTGAAACCGGTGATCATCAGCCGGGGCGCGGGGTGGCCGGGGATACCGGCCAGGTACTGGCCGTGCGCCTCGAGGGAGGCGATGCCGCGCTGCAGCGGCTCTCCGGTGATGTCCACGCCGTGGGTCGGCCGCGGGTCCCCGCCGATGAGCAGCCACCGGACCGAGTGCGGCTCCAGGGCCTCGTCGAGCAGCTCGCGGAAGACCCAGCGGTTGCCGGCGTCGCGCAGCGCGTCCAGCGTGCACAGCCCCGCCACCCGGTGATCGGCCTGGTTCAGCCCGACGGCGAACTCGGCGTCCCAGGGCCCGATCACCACGGCGTCCGGCTTGCGCCGGCGGATGACGCGCGCGATGTTGCGGCGTATGCCCAGGCCGTACTCGAGCATGCCATCCGGGTGATCGAGGAACTCGACGTCGGTCACGCCGACCGCGCGTGAAGCCGCGATCTGCTCTTCGGTGCGCAGCCGCGCGGTCTGCTCCGGCGGGCTGCTGTCCATGCCGGCCTCGCCGCGGGTCAGGAGCAGGTACGAGACTTCGACGCCGCGCGCGGTCCAGGCCGCGACGGCCGACGATATCCCGTACTCCACGTCGTCCGGGTGCGCGACCACGCACAGCACGCTGCGGAAGGCGTCCTCCGGGACCGGCGGGACCAGGTCTGGGGTCATGGGCGACAGCGTAGCGGGCGGTCAGTGCGCAGGTTCGAGCAGGACCTTGACCGCGCCGGTGCGCCGCGAGTCCTTCAGCGCCAGCACCGCCTCGTCCCACCGCTCGAGCGGGAAGCGGTGCGTGATGACCGGGGTCAGGTCCATCCCGGCGAGGACGAAGTCGAAGTAGTGCTCCATAGAGTGCTTGGCGACGCCCCCCACCTCTTCGATGCCGAAGCCGTTCGACCCGATGACGTGCAGCTCCTTGAAGTACAGGGGAGTCCACTCGAAGCGCTTCGGCGGTTCGACGCCGGAGATCACGAGCGTGCCGCCCGTCTTGAGCAGCCGAAGCGAGGTCTCGACGGTCTCGGTCGACCCGATCGTGTCGTAGACCACCCCCGGGCCGTCCTGCAGCCAGTCGCGCTTGCTCCACGGCTCGAGCGGCGTCGTCCCGACGCGCCCCGCGACCTGCGCGACAAGTTCGTCGGGCGAGGAGGACAACGTGGCGTGCGCGCCCAGGCGGGCCGCGAGCGAGGCCCGCGCCCCCGGTCGCGTCGCCGCCCACACCTCGGTGGCCGGATACAGGTGACGGAGCAGCGCGATCACCGCGAACGCGAGCGTGCCAGACCCGTAGACCAGCGCGGCCTGCCCGTCGGGCGGCGGCGCGAGCAGGACCGAACGCAGCGACACGCTGACCGGGTCGGCCAGCACCGCGGCCTCGTCGGACACGCCGTCCGGGATGGCGAACAGCTGCGAGGGGTGCGCGCAGAACCGCTCGGCGTGCGCGCCGTAGGCCGCCGCGCAGTTCCCCAGGTGGATCGAGACGGGCAGGTTCCCGTAGCGGAAGTTGCGGCACCACGGGTAGCGCCCGGCCTGGCAGGCCTCGCACGGCGGGTCGATGCCGCGGGGCCCGCAGGAAAGCCAGGGATTGAGCACCACGCGCTGGCCGGTGTCGCAGCGGCGACCGACCACCTCGTGCCCGAGCACGTGCGGGAAGGACACCAGAGCCGTGAGCGGGTTGTCGCGGGACCCGTTCAGCAGGATCTGCTTAACGTCCGAGCCGCACAGGCCCGAGAAGGTGGTCTCGACCCGCACCCAGTCCGGCGCCGGGAGCGGGAGGTCGTCGACGTCCTCGATGCGGACCGGCGCGAAGCGGGATACGTACGCGCGCCTGTCCACGCGTCCGCCGACGGCCGAGGCCGCCTCACGGGCCAGGCTGTGGCGGAACACGAGCGCCTTCACGTTGCCCCTCCTTCGCCGGGGTCACCCAACCTACCAAGGCGACCCCGGCTCGGGACCTACGGGGACTTCTACCTCTAGCGCTCTACCTCCAGCGCCAGGCGGGCAGGGTGATCGTCATGCGCAGCCCGTGCGGGTAGTTGGCCGCGGCCATCGCCACGCCCTGGTGGGCGGCGGCGATCTGGCTCACGATGGCCAGGCCGAGGCCGGACCCGGTCCGGTTGGAGGCGGTTCCCGCGCGGAAGAAGCGGTCGAAGATGCGGGGGAGCTTGTCGGCGGGGACGCCGGGGCCGTCGTCGGTGACCTCGATCGCGATCCGGCCGCTGCCGTCCTGGTGGGCGGTGACGGTGGCGACGGTGCCCTCGGGCGTGTGGGTCTGCACGTTGGCGAGCAGGTTGTCGACGGCCCGGGACAGCTGCTCCTCGTCGCCCGCCACGGCCAGGCCGGGCTCGATCTCGGCCTGCCAGGTCCGCGCGGGGTCGGCGACCTGCGCGCGCTCGACGCACTTGCCCACCAGGGCGGTGAGGTCGACCAGGTCGCGCCGCTGGTCCGGGTGCTGGTCGAGGCGGGCCAGCCGCAGCATGTCGTCGACCAGCCGGCCCATGCGCTGAGCCTCCAGCGTGATCCTGCGCATCGCCTCGTCGACCTGCGAGGGTTCGACGAGAGCGCCCTGCTGGTACAGCTCGGCGTTGGCGCACAGGGAGGCCAGCGGGGTGCGCAGCTCGTGGCTGGCGTCGGCGAAGAAGGACCGCATGACCTCCTGGCTGGCTTCGCGTTCGGCGACGGATGTCTGGATGCGGCCGAGCATCCCGTTCAGGGCGGTACCGAGCCGGCCGACCTCGGTTCCCGTGTCGGTGGGGGCGACCCGCTCAGTAAGATCACCGGCCGAGATGCGGTCGGCCTGGTGTGCCATCTGCTCGATGGGACGCAGGCCCCGGCGCATGACCAGGCCGACGCCGAGGAAGATGAGCGCGGCGGCGGCCGCCGAGCCGGCGCCGACGATGAGCTCGAGCTGCCTGACGGTGTTGTTGACGTCGCTGAGGTTGGTCCCGGCGACCAGGGTGCCCGCCTGCCCGGGGACGGCCATCGACACCACGCGGAACTGGGGAGCCCCGTGGATGGTGGCGATCACCTGCCGGGGCGCCGGGACGGCCGTGACGGTCTGGCCCTTAGCGCCCGCGGCCGCGGCTGCGACCGTGACCGCGCCATTCGCCTGGGCGTAGTAGTTCAGCTTCGCTATGGCCGGGGGCGTGAGGCCGGGGCCGCCCTGCAGGTCGACCACCGCGCCCTTGGCGGGCACCCACTCGATGGTGTACGCCCCGACGATGGGCATGCTGCTCCACTGGACGACGCCCGCCTTGACCATGCGAGCCTTGGTGAACGCCGGGAGCAGTTCGTTGAGCCGCGGCTTGGTCACTGTCAGCGCCGACTTCAGGGTCACGTCCGTCTGGCCGACCAGGTACTTCTTAAGCGCGGTGACCGCGGCGAAGTCGAAGACGGCCAGCACGGCGAGCGTGATCGCCACGACGCCGGCCACCACCTTGGTGCGGAGCTTGCGGCGGCCGTTGGCGTGCGCGCGGCGCAGGCGTCTAATCATCATCGATATTCCCTTCATCGCCGGGGTCTTCGGTCTCACCTGGCCGGGGCAGGCGGAGGCTGTAGCCGACGGCCCGCTGGGTATGGATCAAATCAGGCCCGTACCTGGCCAGTTTGCGCCGCAGGTACGCGACGTAGGTCGACACTACGGTGGTTGACCCGCGGAAGTCGTAGTCCCACACGTGATCAAGTAGCTGGTCCCTGGTCAGGACCCGCCCGGGGTTGAGCATCAGGTAGCGCAGCAGCCGGAATTCGGTGGGTGACAGCTCGATGAGATGACCGCACCTGCGGACCTCGTAGGTCTCCTGGTCGAGTTGCATGTCCGCGAACGCGAGCACGGGCCCGGCGGCGCTGGGGCGCGTCCGGCGCAGCACGGTCCGGATCCTGGCCGCCAGTTCCTCCAGCCCGAACGGCTTGGTCATGTAGTCGTCGCCGCCGATGCTCAGTCCCTCGACCTTGTCGGCCTGGGTGTCCCTGGCGGTCAGGAAGATGACCGGGACCTGCCGGCCGTCGCGGCGCAGGCGGCGCACGATGTCGAAGCCGTCGGTATCGGGCAGCATGACGTCGAGGACGACCAGGTCGAACGGGCGGTCCCTGGCCATGCGCAGGGCCTCGGCACCGGTCTCCGCGGTGGTCACCTCGAACCCGAGGAACCGGAGCGACGCGGCGACCGCATCACGCAGGAACGGCTCGTCGTCGACCACGAGCAGTTCGCCGTGATCGGCGGGCCGGTCCGCCGCCGGGTCAGCCATCGCCTTGACTCCTTCCCCCTCGCGGGTTATCCGACCACGTCATCGCGAACAACGCGTGTGACCTGCGTGCGAGTTTCGTGTGAGCCCTTCACTCACGCGGAACTCACACGCGATCCCGGCGGACCTCAGGCACTGTCCGCATACGTTCCGCTCTATGGTCACCCCTGGCCATGACCAGAACGCAACAACACGGAGGGAAGAATTAGCGTGAAGCGCATCGTGGCGGTGGCCGCCTTGATCGTCACCATGCTCGCCGTCCCCGCGGCGACGGCCATGGCCAGCACCGCGGGATCCGGCTCCGGCCACCCTGGGCAGGGCCAGTTCGTGTGCCCGCCGCCCTACCTGCTCCACCACCGGCCCCACTTCCGGCGCGTGAACCGCAACCGGCACCTGAACCGCTACCGGCACCAGCGGCCCAGGCGCAACCTGGCCTGCTCGGTTCAGGTGCCGTTCCCGCCGCAGTCCCAGAACTGCCCGTCGGGCTTCGCCTACGGCCAGCCGCAGTCCTTCACCTTCGACGTGGCGTCGGGCAGCAGCACGGTCTACGAGGTCTCCGGGCCGACGCTGGCCCCGGCGGAGGAGTTCACCTACGACGGCACCACCTACACCATCTGGTCAGTTAACCCCGGCGACAACAGCTTCACCATGTCGGCGGACGGGTCGCTGTACGTCAACGGCGGGCCGGGCATCACCGACGCCACCGGACACCTTTTCTGCTCTGGCTGAGGCGGGTGCGCGGAATACCGGATCTTCTACGGGGGGATCCGGTGTTCCCCGGACCCGCACCACCGCCGTTCGGGCAAAAAGTGATCTTCAAGATCGCTGGCGGCCGAGTGCACACTTGAACGACCCCACGGGGCATCGGTAACATTGGTGTTACGGTAGAGTGCTGGTTACCGAACACGAGGGGAGCCGGGGACGTGGAGCACGCGCGGGCCAGCGGTGACCCGTTCGAGGCGCTCGGGGACCCGCACCGGCGCGACATCCTGCGCCTGCTCAGCGAGGGCGACAAGCCGGTCAACCAGATCGCCGCGGCGCTGCCGATCAGCCGTCCCGCGGTATCCCGCCACCTGCGCCTGCTCAAGGAGGCCGGCCTGGTGTCGGAACAGGCCCACGGCACGCTGCGGATCTACCACCTGCGCGAAGAGGGCTTGCACGCCGTCCAGGCCTACCTCGAGCGGGTATGGGGAGACGCCGGCCGACGGTTCCGGCTGATGGCCGAGAACACCGAACCCCGGCCATGAGCATGCCGACTTCCCCGCTGCGGCTGGACTTCGAGGTCGCCTGCCCCGCCGAGCACGCGTTCAGCGTGTGGACCTCGGGGCTGGGCACCTGGTGGCCGCCCGATCACACGGTCACCGGGCGCGCCGAGCGCATCGTCCTCGAGGGCGGCGTGGGCGGCCGGATCTACGAGCGCACCGCCGAAGGCGTCGAGCACGAGTGGGGCGAGGTGACGGTCTGGCAGCCCCCGGCCCGGCTGGGCTACCTGTGGTACCTGGGGCGGGACCCTGCCGAGGCCACTGAGGTGGAGATCAGGTTCCTGGCCCAGGGCGCCGCGGCCACGAAGATCGAGATCGAGCACCGCGGCTGGGAACGCCTGGGCCCGGATGGTGAGCAGTGGCGCGACCGCAATCGCGCCGGCTGGCAGTCCCTCTTGCCGCACTTCGCGGCAGCCATCGAGCAAACGGAAGGAGACCACTGATGGCCACTGGCACCAAGGACGACCCGTGGGAGCTGAAGACCCCGCCGGGCACCTCCAGTTACACCATGTATAAGGACGAGCAGGCCGACCCGCCCGCGCTGGTCTGCCAGGTCGGTTCCACCACGCTCAAGTACCAGCTCCGCGCCATCGACGACCTGCACTCCTGGCTGGCCGGGCAGGGGGACTGGGTCCCGCTGGGCGCGGCCGACGAGCAGAAGCCCGCCGCCGACGGCACCGTCGAGGCGTGGGGGAGGTCACCGGACAACCCGGTCGGCGGCTGGTACGGACTGCGCAAGGGCTACCGCGGCCGGTTCGGGATGTACATGCCCCCGCTGCTGGAGGCGCTCGGTCTCGCCGAACTCACCCACGACGCCCGCAACAACCGGATGCGCGCGGTTTAAGCGCCAAGCGACACGGTACAGCCTCCCTGGCGACGGTGACCGCCTGGCGAGACGCTATTGTCAGCGCGCGCGCGGACCAGGCACCATGGCCGAGTGATCGGTGCACCGTCGGCACCGGACACCGGAGGGAGGCTGCCTTGACCGCCACCGCCACCAGGCACCTGATCGGGTTGCTGCTCGGTACCGAGGACGACTGGCCGACGGCGTTCGAGGAGATCCTGGGCAGGCTCGGCCCGGTCCAGGATCCGTCCGGCGGGACTCACGAGTTCGACGTGGAGCGCATCACCATCGAGCCCTTCAGCCTGCGCTCCCGGCCGCGCTACGACCTGGTCATCGACCGGCTCGCCTACTGGTACTACCACCCGAGGGAATGGCTGAAGAAGGTCGCCATGATGGACGGGGTGTACCTGCTGAACAGCCCGTTTACCTTCCAGTCGATGGAGAAGCACGCCGCCTACTGCGCGATGATGCGGCTCGGGCTCAAGGTCCCGGAAACCGTGCTCGTCCCGTACAAGAACCCGGTCGACAACGCCCGCTACGCCTATACCTCCGCTCGCTACAACCAGCCCTTCGACCTTGACTCGATCGCGGAGCAGATCGGCTACCCGATCTTCATGAAGCCCTACGACGGCGGGGCCTGGCGCGGCGTCTCGCGCATCCGCAACGCCACCGAGCTGCACGCGGCCTACGACGCCAGCGGCGAGATGCTCATGCACCTGCAGAAGGCCGTCGACTTCGACGTCTTCGCCCGCTCGCTGTCCATCGGCGCCGAGACCATGGTCATGAAGTTCCAGCCTGATGAGCCCATGCACGCGCGCTACGCGGTCGAGCACGGCTTCCTGCCCGCCGAGGCCGGCGCGGAGGTGGTGACGATCGGGCGGCTGGTCAACGCGTTCTTCCGGTGGGAGTTCAACTCGTGCGAGACCCTGATCAAGGACGGCGAGGTCTACCCCATCGACTACGCCAACGCCTGCCCGGACGTGGCCCTGACCAGCCTGCACTACTACTTTCCCTGGGCCATGAAGGCGCTGGTCAAGTGGACCGTGTTCGCCCTGGTGACCGGCCGGAAGGCCAGGCTGGACCTGGAGACCGACAAGTTCTTCGCCGTCGCCGATGACCCCCACCTGTCCTACGAGGAAAAGCTGGAGGGGTACCGGACGCTGGCCGACGAGTACTTCGACGCGGCGCGCTACTACGACTTCTGCGCGAGCAGGATGCCGCACCTGGACGAGATCGTCCTGGACTGGGTGGCCGGCCCCGACTTCGACCAGCTACTGGTCCAGACGGTCAAATCGACGTACCCGGAACACGAGCACGACAAGTTCATCGCGCACCTGCGCGGGCTCCTTGATCTGTGGGTGCAAGACGAAAGCGGAGGCCGCCATGGGCCGTGACATCCAGGCGATCAAGATCAGCGGCGAGGACCGGCGCAAGTACCGGGACAAGGTCCGGCGCTCGCTTGACGTGTTCGCCCGGATGCTCCGCGAGCGCCGGTTCGAGACCGACCGCACCCCGGTGGGCCAGGAGATCGAGCTCAACCTGGTCGACGAGCACGGCGTCCCGTCCATGCGCAACGCCGAGGTGCTCGACGCGATCGCGGATCCGGCCTGGGCCACCGAGGTCGGGCAGTTCAACCTGGAGATCAACGTGCCGCCCCGGACGCTGGACGGGGACGCGCTCGCGGACCTGGAGGCCGAAGTCCGCGCCGACCTCAACGCGGCCGACGCCCAGGCCAGGTCCATCGGCAGCTACCTGGTGATGATCGGCATCCTGCCCACGCTGACGCAGGACGACGTGAACGAGGAAACCATGTCGGCCAACGAGCGCTACAAGGTGCTCAACGAGCAGATCTTCGCGGCCCGCGGGGAAGACATGAGCATCGAGATCGACGGTACCGAGCAGCTCCTCACCCACACCGACAGCATCACGCCCGAGGCGGCCTGCACCAGCGTCCAGCTGCACACCCAGGTCAGCCCGGACGCCTTCGCGAACTACTGGAACGCGGCCCAGGCCATCGCCGGCGCGCAGGTCGCGCTGGCGGCCAACTCCCCGTTCCTGTTCGGCAAGCAGCTGTGGCACGAGACGCGGATCACCCTGTTCGAGCAGTCCACCGACACGCGGCCGGATGAGCTGAAGGAGCAGGGCGTCCGGCCCCGGGTCTGGTTCGGCGAGCGCTGGATCACCTCGGTGTTCGACCTGTTCGAGGAGAACCTGCGGTACTTCCCCGCGCTTCTGCCGATCTGCGAGGACGAGGACCCGCTGGCCGTCCTCGACGACGGCGCCATCCCGCTGCTGGCCGAGATGAGCCTGCACAACGGGACGATCTACCGCTGGAACCGCCCCGTGTACGGCGTGGTCAACGGCACGCCGCACCTGCGGGTCGAGAACCGGGTGCTGCCCGCGGGCCCGACGATCGCGGACGTCATGGCGAACGCGGCGTTCTACTACGGGCTCGTGCGGTCCCTCGCCGAGGCGCAGCGGCCGATCTGGACCCAGATGTCGTTCGCCACCGCCGCGGAGAACCTGCACGAGGCGGCGCGCCACGGCCTGGACGCGCAGCTGTACTGGCCGGGGGTCGGTGACACGCCTGCCGCCGAGCTCATCCTGCGGCGCCTGCTCCCGCTGGCCCGCGACGGGCTGGCCCGCTGGGGCGTCAGCTCCGCGCAGGCCGACCGGCTGCTCGGCATCGTCGAGCAGCGCTGCCTGACCGGCCAGAACGGCGCGGCCTGGCAGGTCGCCACGGTCGCCAGGCTCACCGAGCACGGCGGGGTCGACCGCCGGGAGGCGCTGCGGCAGATGACCCTGCGCTACATCGAGCACATGCACTCCAACGAGCCGGTCCACACCTGGCCGCTGGACCGCTAGCCAACTCCCCTAGCCAACTCCCCTAGCCGGCCCCGCCCGCCGCGATCAGCGCGACGCACGCCGCCGCCAGGCCGAGCCCGGCCAGCCGCAGCGCGGTCAGCTTCTCGCCGAGCATCACCCGCGCGAGCACGATGGTGACCGCCGGGTACAGCGAGGTGAGCACCGCCGTCACGGCCAGGAACCCGTCGTGCGTGGCGAAGAAGTACGCGACGATGCCCCCCGCGCCGGTGACCCCGGTGAACACCGCGAGCCAGCCCTGGTGGGCCGCGGGCCGCCGGAGGTTGCGCGTCGCCGCGGCGACCACGACGGCCATGGCCAGCTCGGCGCCCGATGCGCTGGCGACCGGCCACAGGCCGCTGTGCGAGCCCGCCCGGTTGAGCCCGATGAACAGCAGCGAGAAGCAGGCCCCGGCGACCAGCCCGGCCACCACCCCGGTAAACCGGCCCGGAGCCCGGCCCCCCTCGCCCTCGCCCTGGCCCCCCTCGCCCTGGGCCCCCTCGCCCTGGGCTACCTCTCCCTGGGCTACCTCTCCCTCGCGCTGTTCGGCCGCCGCCGCGCTGGCCGAGACCCCGACGATGGCCGGCCAGGCCAGGATGATCCCGGTCAGCGCTAGGGCCGAAGGCCGCTCGCCGAACAGCAGCCCCGCGATCACGGCAAAACCCGCGGCGCCGACCGCGCTGAGCGGGCCGGCCACGCTGAACGCCGCGTGCCGGAACCCGTAATACAGTGCGAGCGCCCCGACCTCCTCGCCCAGGCCGGCCAGCGCGCCCCAGGCCAGCGAGGCCGCGCCGGGCGGGTGGGCCGCCGCGAAGGGCAGCACGGCCGCCACGACCAGGGTGGAGGCCGCCGCGCTGACCAAGGTCACCTGGATGACGCTGAAGTCGCGTGACGCCAGCCCCGCGGTGTAGTCCGAGACGCCGTAAGCGAGCGCCGAAGCCAGCGCCAGGACGATGGCGAGCATGCCGGGCCGCTCCCGGCTAGGCCTCGTGCTTGGCGGCCGGGCTTCCCGCCGGGTAGAACACCCCGAGGACAGCCAGCACGTCCTGTCCGGTGTTCTCCAGGCAGTGCGGCTGGTAAGGCGGCAGGTAGATGGAGGTGCCCGGCCCGATCTCGGCCACCCTCTCGCCCAGGTGGACCACGCCGCGCCCGGCCAGCACGTGCACCACCTCGTCGTAGGTGTGGTGATGCTCCGGGGCCCGCCCCGGCGGGATCAGCCCCGCGAACTGCGTGAACGCCATCCCCTCGCTCAGCAGGACCCGGAACTCCCTGTCGCCCGTCCGCTCCGCCTCGCAGGCGTCTAGCGTCACGACCCGGACCCCCGGCCGGCCGTCGTCCCCCTCGGATGAGGCCTGCACGGCGACCGCCACCGCCTCAAGCCCAGCGGCGCCCGTCCGGCACTCGTACCCCACCCCGTCTCGCATCCACACCGCCGTACCAGGGGCCAGGTCGGCCGTCCCGTGCCCGTCGGTGTCCAGGGTCCCCGACCCGCGGATCACGTACCAAGCCTCGCCCCGTCCGCCGGCGGTCCCCGCGATTACCGTGCCGTCGGCCAGGCTGAGCCGCCGCTGGTGCAGCCCCCGGCAGCCGTCCGCGTCTCCGAGCATCTCGCGGACCGTGACTCCCGGTGCCGCCGTCCTGCTCGGGACCTGCTCCGGCGTCCGGACGGCGGGCGTGGCCTGGTTGCTCATGCCCTGGACGATACCCAGATCACAGCTGGGGGTACCGGCGGCCGGGGTTGTGCTCGGACAGGACCGAGGGCGGCCCGATGATGGCCCGGTCCGGCTTGCCGATGACCTCCTTGTTCTTGTCGTCGTAGTCGAACTTCGCGAGCACGTGCTTGATCGCCTCGAGCCTGGCCCGCTTCTTGTCGTTGCTCTTGACCACGGTCCACGGCGCCTCGGGCGTGTCGGTGTAGTGGAACATTGCCTCCTTGGCGTCGGTGTACTCGTCCCACTTGTCCAGCGACTCGATGTCCATCGGGCTCAGCTTCCACTGCCGCACCGGGTCGATCCGCCGGATGATGAAGCGCGTCCGCTGCTCCGACCGAGTCACCGAGAACCAGAACTTCGTCAGGTCCAGCCTCGAGCGCACCAGCATGTGCTCGAAGGCGGGCGCCTCCCGCATGAACTCCGCGTACTCCTCCTCATCGCTGAACCCCATCACCCGCTCGACCCCGGCGCGGTTGTACCACGAGCGGTCGAACATGACGATCTCGCCCGCCGCGGGCAGGTGCGGGACGTAGCGCTGCAGGTACCACTGGGTCCGCTCGCGCTCACTCGGCTTGGCCAGCGCGACGACCGTGGCGCCGCGCGGGTTCAGGTGCTCGGTGAACCGCTTGATCGTGCCGCCCTTGCCCGCCGCGTCGCGCCCCTCGAACACGATCACGATCCGCTGCCCGGTGGACTTCACCCAGTTCTGCAGCTTGACGAGCTCGATCTGGAGCGGGCGCTTGAGGTACTCGTACTCGCTGCGCGGCATCTTCTCTTCGTAGGGGTAGTCCTCGCGCCAGGTGTCGACCACCCGCCCGTCCGGCCAGCGCAGGACCGGGTCGTCGTGCTCGTCGTCGTCGTCCACCACCAGGCCCGCCACCAGGGCGGGATCGGACGCCCAGTCGGCCGGCAGCGCGTTGAACTCGTTGGCTGTATCGCTGGTCACACCACTAGCACAGCACACCACGCTCGCCCGGTCACGACCCGGCCAGCCGTCGCGCCGCTGAACATCAAACCCCTTTATCCCGAACGACGTTGGTGTCTCCTTCGCGCCCCACCGAGAACAGCACGTACCCGTAGCTGAGTCCGAGCGCGCCCGGATGGCCCGCCAGCCACGGATCGGCCGCGCCAGGGAACTCGAGCCTGAGTACGGCCTCGAAGTCAGCGCGCGAGGTGAACTCCCAGCGGCTCATGACCTCCGTGCGGCTCGCCCCGCGCGCCGCCCACCAGGCGTCGGTAACGTCGGCCCGCCCCTGCGCCGTCCCGTCCGCCGCCCGCAGCAGCCCGGCGAACTCCCCGGCCCGCAGGTCGTTGTCCACCACGACCAAGATGCCGCCCGGCTTCAGCACCCGCCGTACCTCGGCCAGCCCGGCCGCGCAGTCCGGCGGCCAGAAGTACGCGAACCTGGCGTGCACCACGTCCACGCTGGCGTCGTCCAGCGGCACGTGCTCAGCCGACCCGGGCAGCACCCGGACCCGTGGGTCGCGCGCCAGCGCCAGCGGGAGCAGCGCCGGATCCGGCTCGACCCCGATGACCACCCCAGCCTCATCCGCGTACCCGGGCAGCCAGTAGCCGCTCCCGCAGCCCAGGTCGACCAGCGTCCGCCCGGCCCACGCCGCGAGTTCTCGCATCGCCTCGAGCAGCACCCCATCGGGGTCGATCGCCCGGTTCTCCAGCTCGTACAGGTCCGGCCGCCCGCCCTGATTCGGCGCCGGGCTGAAATCGGGAAACACCGGCTCTGACTCGCCCGTCGTCATAGCGCGCACCCTAACAGCCGCCCGTCGCGGCCGATCGTGACTGCGCCCCGACCCCCGCCCGCTGACCGCCGTGTGCGGTACCCCAACCACCGCCCGCCCCGGCCCGCCGTGAGCGGTACCCCAACAACCGCCCGCCCCGGCCCGCCATGATCGGATGGGGTCATGAAGGTCCGGATCGGAATATCCCTGGGACCCGCCGGGACCGCCGGGGGGTTCGCGGCGGCGGTCGACCTGCTCGAGCAGGCCGGGGTGGATTCGTTGTGGCTGCCGGAGAACGTTTACACCTCGCTGGTGGAGCCGTTCATTGGGATGGCGTTCGCGCTGGCCAGAACCCAGCGGCTCAAGGTCGGCAGCGGGATTTCCGTCCTGCCTGGCCGGCACCCCGTCTTGGTCGCCAAGCAGCTGGCCAGCCTGGCCGGGCTGGCACCGGGCCGGGTCCTGCCGGTGTTCGGCCTGCAGCCGGTCCAGCCCGCCGAGCGCGGGCTGTTCCCGGTCCCGGCCGGGCAGCGGGCGGCGGTGTTCGACGAGTCGCTGCGGCTGCTCAGGCTCCTGCTGACCTCGGAGACGGTGTCGTTCGAAGGCTCGTTCTTCTCCGTCTCGGGCGCGAGCGTCGGGACGCTCCCGGCCAAGCGGCTGGACATCTGGCTGGGTGGTTCGGCTCCCGGCGGGCTCCGCCGGGTGGGGCGCCTGGCCGACGGGTGGCTCGGCTCGCTGCTCACCCCCGCCGAGGCGGCAGCGGCGGTCGGCGTTATCCAGGAGGCCGCGGCGGACGCGGGCCGGGAGGTGGAGCCCGATCACTTCGGGCTCAGCGTGCCCATCGCCTTCGACGGCATCCCGGAGCCGCTGCTGGCCTCCGTCCGCCGTCGCAGGCCCGACGCTGACCCGGAGACGCTGGTCGCCTCCGGCTGGGCCGGCGCCCGCTCGATGCTCGAGCGCTACGTCGAGGCCGGGCTCACCAAGTTCGTCGTCCGCCCGGCCGCTCCGCCTGCGTCGTTCGGCACCTTCGTGAACGGCTTCGTCAGGGAACTGCTGCCACTGCAGAACTAGCCCAGCGCTCGGCGAGCAGGGCCCGCAGGCGGTCCGTCACGTGGCTCAGGCCGGCGTCGAAGCCGTCGAACGCCTCGGCGGGCAGGCCGGCGAACAGGTGCCTGGCGAGTTCCCGGTGCCCGTCGGCCAGCGCCTGGGCGGTGGTTAGTCCCCGCTGAGTGAACGTCACCAGGAAGGCGCGCCGGTCCCCCGGGCGTGGCTCGCGGGTCACGAACCCCGTCTCCACCAGGCCATCGACCAGCGCCGTGATCGCGCGCGGGGTGACGTGCAGCGCCGAGGCCAGCGTCCGGCCTGCCCCCGATGCGCGGCCCGGACGTGTGGCGGCAGGGGGCCGCCGTCATCAGGACGGGCTTTCCCGACCTGCACGCGCGCATCGATGACCTGGTCGCCGAGGGCGACCGGGTCGCCGCCCGGCTAACCTTCCGCGGCACCCACCAGGGCGAGTTTCTGGGCGTCCCCGCCACCGGCCGCACCGTTGAGTACGTCAGCCACGAGTTCTACCGGATCACCGACGGCTTGGTCGCCGAGGAGTGGATCTGCTCTGACCTGGCCACCCTGCAAGGCCAGCTGACCGCGAGCTAGCCTAGCCACGTGACCGGGATCGCTCGGTACGACGGCCACGCGCAGTGGTACGACGAGACGTTCTCCGCCTCCCGCCACCCGGAGGAGGAGTCCTTCCTCAGGGAGTGCCTGGGCGCCGGCGGGGGCGAGGTATGCCTCGACGTGGCCTGCGGGACGGGGCGCTTCGGACCGGTCCTCGCCGACGCGGGCTATCGCGCCGTCGGGTTCGACCTCTCCGCTGATCAGCTCCGGTTCGCCCGGCGCAGGCTGGCCGCCGTGCGGGCCGACATCCGTTCGCTTCCCGTGCCGGATGCCTCGGTGGGGATCGCGACCGGCATGTTCTTCCACACCGACGTGGAAGACTTCGCGGCCGTGGTTTACGAGGTGGCCCGGTGCCTGCGCCCGGGCGGACGCTTCATCTACCTGGGCCTGCATCCGTGTTTCGTCGGGCCGTTCGTGTACCGCCTGAACGAGCACCACGACCTGACGCTGAGCTTCGGGGCCGGGTACGGGACGGTCGGATGGGCCAATCGCGGCTCGGGTGACGGGTCGATGATCGGGGCCCGCGTCGGTTTTCACCATAAGACCCTGGCCAGCTTGCTCCAGGCCTTCGCGGCCGCGGGCCTGACCATCCGGGCGGTACGTGAGTTCTCCGTACCGGGCCACGTCGTGCTCCCCTGGAACATGGCCTTCCTCACCGAGAAGACCGGCTAGCGCCCGGCCGGAAGTTTGCCCGCGTTTCCCCTGGTCAACGCCGTTCGGAAGAATGATCACCCCGCCTTGCGGTGCATGCGGTAGCGGAGCACGAGGAACGGGATGCCGAACACCCAGAACGCGTGCTCGGCCCGCAACTCCCCGCCGTCCGTGTGGACGTCAAGCCGCTCGGCGAACCCGCGGAGGCGCTACCGGCGTCCCCTTCTTCGTCATCGACCGCAAGTACGGGCTCTCCGGCGCGCAGCCCGCCGAGGCGCTCCTGCACGCCCTCCGAACGGCCCGCGACTAGGCTCGGTCCCGTGCGGGTTACGTCGCTTGGTTATCGGACGGATCTGACGCTGCGCGTCCTGGAGGGAGCCGAGGTCGCCGACCGAGGCGACTACCTCGTCGTCCGCAGCCCGGGCAACCCGAACTACTGGTGGGGCAACTTCCTCTTGCTCGCCGGGATCCCCGAACCCGGCGCGGGCGGGGCCTGGCTGGACCGGTTCGCCGTCGAGTTCCCCGCGGCCCGGCATGTCGCCCTCGGCGTCGACGCCAGCAGCGACGAGGCCGTGATCCCCGACGAGTTCATCGCCGCCGGGCTCGAAGTGACCCGGGAGACCGTCCTGACCGCCGCCAAGGTCCGCCCGCCGCCTCACCCCAACTCCGACGCGGAGATCCGCCTGCTGACCTCCGATGACGACTGGCGGCAATCCGTCGACCTGGGCATCCGCTGCTTCGACGGGGCCGAACCCACCCGGTACCTCGAACGGAGGGCCGCGGTCCGCCGTCAGCTGACCCAGGCGGGCCGGGGCACCTGGTTCGGCGCCTTTACGGGCGGCCGCCTGGTCTCGCAACTCGGGCTGTTCGACGTGGGCGACGGGTTCGCCCGCTACCAGCACGTCGAGACCGACCCCGAGGCCCGTCGCCAGGGCCTGTCCGGGACCCTGGTCTGGCACGCCGGCCGCTACGGGACCGACGTCCTCGGCGCCCGCACCCTGGTCATCGTGGCCGAGACCGCAGGCGAGGCCATCCGGGTCTACCGTTCCTGCGGCTTCGCCCCCTTCGAAAGCCAGCTCAGCTTCGAGCGACCCGCTGCTGACTAAGGAATCTCTCCCGCGCGGTCGATCCGGGCTAGCAGGTGCTCGGCCCGAGAGTGGACCGCATAAGTCCGGTAGAAGCCTGAGCCGCTCAGGCGGCACTGGCTCGGGCAAGGTGATCCAGCCGTGCGGACCGGTTTCTACCCACAGCCCGTCAACGCGGACCGCCCATACGTCGGCTGGCAGGCGGGACATCTCGGTAAAGAAGTCGGTCTCATCGCGGTTCTCGCACAAGAAGACGGCCGGCAGTTCGGGCTCCGGGCTTCCGGCAACACCGCGCGCAACCCCCATCAGGCGCCAGTCAAGGCCGTGCCGCAAGATTGACGGCCGGTTCTCCGTCGCGGTGACATGAAACATCTCACCGCTGCCCTCCTTTACCAGGAGCACCGGGCGCCGCCCCATGCGCCAGGTGCGCTCGCGCGCTAGGGCAGCACACACGGCGAAGGCGAATACTTTGAGCGTGAGCCGACGCCCTGCTGCGCAGGGAGCGCTCGCGGTCGGTGCTCTGGGGGTTGTCTTGGGGACATCGGGACGAGCCCGTTGTATACCGTGCAGACGGTTTTCAGCCCGGGCGATCCGCACCCGGTCAGGGTGTCGCACGACAGCATTTTCGGGGTCGTCTCGCTGATCTTCTGGTCGGTGACGATCATCGTCACCGTCACCTACGTCTTGCTCGTGATGCGGGCCGACAACGACGGCGAGGGCGGGATCATGGCGCTGATCGCCCTGATCCGACGACGGGCCCTACCCGGCAGCAACCGGGCCAAGGCGGTGCTGGCGGCGCTCGGCATCTTCGGGGCCTCGCTGTTCTTCGGCGACAGCATGATCACGCCCGCCATTTCGGTGCTGTCCGCGGTCGAGGGCGTCCAGGTCGCCGCACCGTCGGTGTCGAGCCTGGTCATCCCCATCACCGTGGGGATCATCGTCCTGCTGTTCCTGGTTCAGCGGCTGGGCACAGGCGCCGTGGGGCGCATGTTCGGGACCTCGGCGGCGCTGGCCTACGCCTACGGCACCGCCGTGACCGGCACGATCACGATCACGACCCCGCTGTTCTTCTACTACGCCCGCCATCACTGGCGCTGGCCGCTGCCGATCGTGCTGACAGGCGGCGGCGCGCTCATCACCATCGACCTGGTATTTTTCGCCGCCAACCTGACCAAGCTGACCCACGGAGCGTGGCTTCCGCTGCTGATCGGCATCATCACCTTCACGATCTTCACCACCTGGCAGCGCGGCCGCGCACTCGTCACGCAGCGGCCGATGCACGTCGAAGGGCCGCTGCGGGAGTTCATCGCGCAGTTGCACGCGATGAAGCCCCCGCTGCACCGGGTGCCGGGCACCGCCATCTTCCTCAACCGCGGCAAGGCCACCGCCCCGCTGGCGCTGCGGGCCAACGTCGAACACAACGAGATCCTCCACGAGCAGGTCCTCATCCTGTCGGTCGAGACAACGCCCGCACCGCACGTTCCCGGGGCCGAGCGGCTGGAGATCGACGATCTCGGGTACAAAGACGACCGGATCACCCATGTCACCGCCCGCTTCGGCTACATGGACCAGACCCACGTCCCGGACCTCCTGCCGCTGATCCGCGGCGCCGACCCCGGAAACCCCCTGTCCGAGGACAACCTGTCGTACTTCGTGTCGCGCATCGAGCTCGTCCAGGGCCACGAACCGGGCATGAGCCGCTGGCGCAAGCGCCTGTTCATCGCGACATCACGGATCACCGCTGACGCCGCCGAATACTTCCGGCTTCCCCGCGAGCGCACCGTCATCATGGGCTCGCGTATCGAGCTCTAATGGCCTGATGGCAGCTCACCCCGGAGGCAGCAGCCAGCTCAGTGCCATGGCCTGGCCGCCCGCTCCGCCCAGTAGGCGTCGGGGGATTCGGCGAAGCTGAACGCCGGAAGCTGGCCGACGGTGAGCGCAGTGAGGTTCTCATCCAGTTGCGCGCGGGTGACGGCGCCGGACAGCACCACCGTGGCCCACGGCTGGGCCAGCGCGCCGGCCAGCGCGATCGCGTCCTCGGTGACACCGCGCGCCGCGGCCAGCGCGGTCAATGGCGCCGACGGACCGCCCGCTGCGGTCAGCCGCCCGTTGGCGACCGCCTCCTTGACCAGGATCGCCCACCCGGCCGCGGCGGCTTCGGCCGCGGCGGGGCCTGCCGATGGCTCCAGGAGGTTCCACGTCACCTCCGCCGCCGTGAACAGCTGCTGCCTGTCAACGGTCAGGGACAGCGCCCGGCGGATCGTATCCGCCTGGCGCGGCCCGGTCGCGCTCAGCCCGATGATCACACCCTCGGCCCGCAGCCGCGACAGCGCGGCCAGCAGCGGAGCATCGGTAAACACTCCGGAATCAACAGTCAGCGAATGCACCTGATACAAGGCGAGCCGGTCACCGAGCAGGGCCCGGCTTTGCGCCACCTGGGTCGAGAACATCGCCAGCGAGTGTTCCTTGACCTCCTGCTGTGGAGCGTCGAGCCGCCAGCCACCGGTATAGCGGTACCCCCACTTCGAACCGACGATCACGTCCGCATGGCCGCGCGCGGCCAGCCAGCCGGCCAGGAATTCCTCCGCCCGGCCGTAGGAACGGGCCGCGTCGACGTACCTGACCCCGGCCGCGTAGGCAGCGTCCAGCATGGAGAAGGTCCGGGTCCGCATGCCGTCAACGCTGCGGTCGGGCAGGTCCGCCTCACGGCCGCTGGTGATGTACGCCGGGCGTCCCAAAGCGGCCAGTCCCAGCCCGATCCGGGAGACCACCGGTCCGCCAGCCCCGAGTGTTGCCGTGGGCATCCGAATCCGGTCCCGCCGGTCGCTGACCATGGCCACTACCGTAACGGCGGCCTATCCTCACGTGATGCTGCTTGGCCGCTCAGCAGCGCCTGATCTGGGCGTTCGGGCCACTGACCGCCGGAGCAGGCAGTGGGCCGGGTGCATTACCCGGCGCGGGCGGGCGGGCTGTGGCTGTGGAGGACTTTGCTGCGGTCGGGGTTCCACGCGGTGGTCGTCCCGTCCGCGTTGAGGGCTAGCGTCCAGCCCCACCGGTGGATGGCGACCTGGTGGTGGAAGAAGCACAGGAGAATACAGTCTTTGACGCTGGTGGGACCGCCGTTGGCCTTGTGGCGGACGTGGTGGAC
>JBOHCK010000034.1:0-28292 GCA_050698755.1 Streptosporangiaceae bacterium
CTTCACCGTTGTTCTCCCCCCAGTTCGCCGGGTGTCCTCACCCGTCATATGATTACCCTGAGTGACTCCTTTACACACCTAGAGTGATACCCTCCGTCGCCAGCCTCGCCGTGGCTGCGGCCATCTTCGTGATGTTCGGGTTCCTGGCCGTCTTGCGCTCCGCACGGCTGAGGCTCCGTTAGCCGCGGGAATTCGGTTGCCCTGGTACGTCGGGGACCGCACACTACCGGGCATGAATGCGGCGCCGGCAGAGGGCGCCAGAGTCCCCTGGCAACGCGTACCGGAAGCGGTGCGGACGGCGATCGAGGCAGTCTGCGGCGCTGCGGTGATCGAGACCCGGACGCAGCCGGGCGGGTTCAGCCCGGGAGTGGCGGCGCGGGTCCGGTGCGCGGACGGGGCACGCTGGTTCGTCAAGGCGGCGTCGGCCGAGCTCAACCCGCACGCTCCGCAGCTGCACCGCCAGGAGGCCAGGGTGCTCGCGGACCTGGATCCGCTGATCCTCGCCGGGCATCTGCCGGTGCCCCGCCTGCTGGGGACGGTGGCGCACGGGCCGTGGTTCGCGCTGGTCATCGAGGACGTGAACGGCCGCCAGCCCGCGGTGCCTTGGCAGGATCATGAGCTGGACCTGGTGCTGACCGCGCTCGACCGGCTGGCCGAGGCCCTGACCCCGGCCCCGGCGACGGGCACGTCGACCGCGCCTGCCGTGACCGAATACCTGGGCGGTGACTTCAGTGGCTGGCGGACCCTGGCTCGGGCGCCGCTTGATGACCGGCTCGACCCGTGGTCGCGTGTGCGTCTGGCCGAGCTGGCGGCGCTGGAGGCGACCTGGGCGGCCCACGCAGCCGGAGATACCTTGCTGCACGCTGACATCAGGGCCGACAACCTGCTGCTCACGGACGATGGGGACGCCGGCAACCGGGTCGTGGTCGTGGACTGGCCGCACGCATGCCGCGGTGCCGCGTTCGTCGATCTGGTGGCATTCGCGCCCAGCGTGGCGATGCAAGGCGGCCCCGAGCCAGCCGAACTGCTGGCCAGGTCCCGCGCCGGGCAGAACGTAAGCCGTGATTCGCTGGCGGCGGTCGTCTGCGCGCTGGCCGGCTACCTCACCGAGCGCTCGCTCCAGCCGCCGCCACCTGGCTTGCCGACGGTACGCCAATTCCAGGCCGCGCAGGGCGAGGTCACGCGCCGCTGGCTGGCGACCCTACTCTGAGTGCAGGCGCTATGCCGGATGGCTGTCGATGGCCGCCAGCAGCCACTCCAGGTCGGCCGCGTGGAAGGGACGTGACGGGCGCCCGTTGATCACCGCCAGCAGTTGGTGGTAGCGGTCCGATTGGCTGTCCACGCCGGCTTTCAGCCGCTCGCGGACGTGGGCGCGCCTGGCCGCGTCCGCCCCGTCGAGCAGCCTGTCCACGACCTGCGCCGCTTCCGGTGAATCCGGGATGATGCCGCGCTGGCGGGCCTGGCTGACCAGCGCGGTCACCTTCTGCGTGAACCCCTCGGGCGCGCCCGCCTCCGGAGCGGGGCCGCCCGCGGCACTGCCACTGGCGTGGTATTCGGCCATCTTTCGCATGCGTTGCCGGAACATCGGGTCCTGCACCAGCTCCGCTAGCTCCACCCAGGCGCTGACCTGCTCCGGGGTCGGGTCCTCCGGCAGATCCGGCGCGGTGAGCTGGAGTTTTTCCTTCAGTTTCGGGTCGGCGTCGAGGCCGGTGAAGATCTCCGCGACGAAGTCGTCGACGATCTGCCTGCGTTCGGCAGCAGACAGCCGGGCCAGCTTGTTCATCAGGGTCATCTCCTCGGTACCGGGATGCCGCCGGGCCACCACGCTGAGCACCGCGCGGGTGAACCGTAGGGAGCGGACTTGCGCATCCAGCGCCGCGACGTGCGCGGCCGCCACATCGGCGACGGTGGCCTCCTGCGCCAGCACCCGGCGCACCTCCTCCAGCCCCAGGCCGAGCTCGCGCAGGGTGCGGACCAGCTCCAGCCGGGCCACGGACTCGGCGTCATACAGCCGGTGGCCACCGGAGCTACGCCCGGCGGGCGGCACGGCGCCGATGTCCGACCAGTACCGGATGGTGCGGACCGCAAGGCCGGTGCGGCCGGCTAGCTGCCCAATCGTCAGGAGCGGGCTCCCGTCGTCCTCCATGGCAGACAGTGTGAATGCTCCAGTGACTGGAGATTCAAGCCCCAGCCAGACCGAGGTTCCGTAGGCCATCGGGTGCTTGGAGAAGGCCGGAGGTCAGCGGGCGGCGGCCAGGGCCGCGTCGACGACCCGCGCGACGGCGGCGGCCTCCGGGGCGCCGTCGGCGTCGGTGAACAGCAGGTGCGCGGCGCCGATCAGGGTGGGGGCGAGCGTGCTGATATCGGCGTCGGCCGCGATGCGGCCCAGGTCGCGCTCGGCGGCGAGGTAGCCGGCCACCATGGCGGTGGACTCGGACACAAGCGGGATGCGCGAGCCGGTCGCGGCCCGCAGCCGGGCGCGCAGTTCGTCGCGGGCGATGACCAGGCGGATGAGCGCGAGGAGCACCGGGCTAAACAGGGCAGGGAGCGCGGCGGCCAGGTTGCCCGCGACGTTGCCGGTCCCCGCCATGGCGCGCAGGGCCGCCGCCTGGGCGGCGATCCGCGTTACGCGGTCGAGCGCGAGCTCGGCGAGGAACTCGTCGAAGTCGGCGAAGTGCCGGTGCAGCACCCCTTTGGCTACGCCAGCTTCCGCGGTGACCGCACGACTGGTCAGGCCGCCCGGGCCGTCCCTGAGCAGGACGCGCTCGGCGGCTTCGAAGAGCTGTCCGCGCGGGTCGCGGATAGCCACCCCGGTCGGCACTGGTCGTCCGTCCTTCCTGCGCCGTCCGCGAACGCGTCCGTAAATGGGCATACGCCCATTTAGAGTGGGCGCATGACCACTCTACCGCCGGGACCTGGGGGAATTCCCGAGAGCGGCACCACAGGCTACGACCGGGCGCAGGTGTCGCATCTCCAGAGGCAGGTCGCCGAGGGATTCGGTGCCGACGCCGGCCGTTACGACCGGGCCAGGCCCACCTATCCCGCCGACCTGGTGGACCGCATCATTACGGCCAGCCCGGGACGCGATGTCCTCGACGTCGGGTGCGGCACCGGCATCTCCGCCCGGCTGTTCCAGGCGGCAGGCTGCCGGGTGCTCGGCGTGGATCCCGACCCGCGCATGGCCGAGCTGGCCAGGCAGGGCGGGACCGAGACGGAGGTCGCGACGTTCGAGGACTGGGATCCGGCTGGCCGGACGTTCGACGCGGTCATCGCCGCGCAGGCCTGGCACTGGGTAGACCCGGTCGCGGGCGCGGCCAAGGCCGCGGCGGTGCTGCGCCCGCGCGGGCGGCTGGCGGTGTTCTGGAACGCCTTCGACCCGCCTGAGGAGTTGCGTGCGGCGTTCGGCGAGGTCTTCCGCCGGGTGCTTCCCGACTCCCCTTCTGCCGGCTTCTGGGCGCGGCCCGCCATCGACGCCTACCGGGCCGGGTGCGCGAGCGTGGCCGAAGTGATACGGCAGGCCGGGGCGTTCGCCGAGCCGGAGGAATGGCTGTCTTACTGGCAGCGGCCCTACACCCGCGACGAGTGGCTGGATCTCGTCCCCACCACCGGCGGCTTCACCCGGCATCCCGAGGCCATCCAGCAGCGGCTGCTCGACGGCCTCGGCGCCGCCGTCGACGCGGCGGGCGGGAGCTTCACCATGTCCTACACGACCATCGCCGCCACCGCCACTCGGCTGAGCCCGTAGCGGGACCGGAGCCGGTACGCCGCCCGGCCCGGCCCGACCGGCCCGGCAGGCAGGATCAGTGGGCCGGGACCGGCACGGTAACGTACTGCTGGTTTTGCGTGGACAGGATCGAGTCTATGGCGGTAACGGCGGAACCGGATGGGGAAACCGTGGTGATGTCGTGACTGCCGCCGCCGGTCAGGCCATTGATCACCAGCTGGGTCCAGCTCGTCCCGTCGGGCGACCTCCAGATCGCGGCGCCCTGCTGCCCGGTGTTGCCGAACTGGCCCGCAGCGATGAAGCCGCCGGGGCCCGCGGTCAGTGCGGTGACGGTGGTGTTCTGCCCAGCCGAGACGAACTGCACCTGCTGCCAGGTCTTCCCGCCGTCGGTGGACAGTTCCGCGAGCGGGAGGGTGCCCGTCACCGTCGTCTGCTGGCCCAGCGCCACCACGATGTCGCCGTTGATCGCCACCTGCTGCAGCAGGGCCCCTGAGGCACCGGTGGGCTGGGGCAGGACGTCGGTGGTCCAGAGCGTGCCGTTGGCCGTAGTCCAGATCGCGGGCTGGCCGTTGTGCGAGCCCGCCGTCACGAAGCCGTGCGGGCCGGCGGCCACCGCGAGGACCTGGCTCGACCCGGTCGACGGGATCGCCGTATGCGCGCGGGTCCAGCTGGTCAGGTCCGTTGAGAACCAGTCGTCGGCCACGCAGACCCCGCCCGCGCCGACTAGCTTGCCGTCGATCAGGTACCCGCTGGGGCCCGAGGCGATGGCGACCGCGGCCACGCCCGCCAGATCCTGCTGGATGTTCCCGCCCGCGGGCTGCCAGGTGATGCCGTTGGCGGACGTGAAGATGACGGGGCCTGGCGTCCCGGCGGCGACCCACCCGGCGGGGCCGTGGGTCACGCTCGACAGGGCGGCCAGGTCGGACGGGCCGGAAACCAGGGACAGCGGCGAGACCAGGGTCCAGGACGAGGTGCCCAGGGCTCGGCGCCAGATGGCCGGGTAGCCGTCCGCGCTGCCCACGGCGACCTGCTCACCGTCGGCGACGGCGGTACTGTTCACCGCGGCCTCCGGGATGAGAGAGCCGGGAATGCCCGAGATCGCCACCGACCGTACCGTTCCCGCCGCGTCCGCCTCGAGGAAGACCGGCTGCTGGCTGAGCTTGGTACCGGTGGTGGCGCCCACGATGATGGCGACGCCGTGCGGCCCGGCCGCCGCGGTGGGGACCGGGCCGCCGGACGTGTCGCCCAGCGAGCCCGTCGCGTGCCAGGTGCTGCCCGGGCCCGGGCTGGTATAGGCCACGTAGATGTTCTGGCTGGCGGTTCCGGTCACGACGAAACCGTCATTGCTCCCCTTCACCACGCCCGGGGTCCAGCCCCCGGCCGGGTCGATGAGGCCGGAGAACTGCCACGTCTGCCCGTTCGGCGAGAAATAGGCCACCCCGTCGGGGGCACCGCTCGCGGTGGTACCTGGCCGGACCGCGAGCAGGCCTGACCCGTCGGAACTCAGGCCGCTGATCGTGTTCTTGGCGCCGTGATCGACGGGGACGCTCACGGTCGTCCATGACGACCCGCCGTCGGTGCTCAGCCAGACGCCGGACCCGCCGTCGGAGATGACTGTGTCATTCCCGCGGGTAGCCGCGTAGGAGATGGCCTGCGGGGGCTGGCCGGAGAGGGTCATGCCCACCTCCGCGGCCGTCATCCGCTGCCAGGTGATGCCGTCGTGCGAAACCCAGACCAGGCCCTGGTTCCCGCCTGCGCTGGTCTTGCCCTGCCCGCCGGCCACGAACCCGGTGGAGGTGCTGGTGAGGACGAAGACCTGATCGCTGGGCAGCCGTGGTTCGATCCCGTGCGTGGCCGCGAGCGTCCACGACAGGCCGTTCTGGCTGGTCCAGATCACCTGCGGACCCCACGCCAGCCAGCCGGTGGGTCCGGCGGCGATCCGGTCGGCGACGAATCCCACCGGAGGCTCGCCGCCGCCCGGCAGCTGGACCGGGGCGAGGTGCCAGGTGGCGCCGCCGTCCGATGACACGAAGAACTGCTGGCGGGCCACGCCGTTGCTGGTCAGCGAGCCCGTCGTGACGATCGTCTTGCCCCACGCGGCGATGCGGTCGATCGTCTGGAAGACGCCGCGCCCCTGCTGTCCCTGGTAGGTCGGGAGGGTGCTCGCGGAGAGCGTGTTCTGATTCGACTGGCCCGCGGCCGAGCCGGACTTCCCGCTGTGCCCGGTCAGTAGCACCACGGCCAGGATGGCGGCCGCCGCGACGGCCAGGACCGCCACGCCGACCGAGACCGTACGCCGGCTGACCGGGCCCTTGCGCTCGGGCGCGAGCCCGGGGGACGAAGGGTCCGGGCCCGCGGCGGCAGCTGGAGCCGGGGCCGGCCAGTCCGTACCCGGCGCCGCAGGCTTGAGCAGCCCCGGGTCGGTGGCGATTGGCTCGGTGGCGCGGGTCGCAGGCGGCGGGGCCGACATGGGACCGGTACGCCAGGTCAGGGCCAGGACCGTCTGCGTCGGGGAGTCGAGCTGCCGCTCGGCCCCGACGGTGGTGACCGGCGCCGCCGACGGGTTCGTCAGGCGGTCCAGGAGCTGCCGGGCGGAGGGACGGTACCGCTCGTCCTTGGCCAGGGCCGCCGTCACCAGCGGCCGCAGCGACTCGGGCACGGCGGAGATGTCGGGGTCGTTGTGCAGGACCCGGTACAGGACGGCCTCGGTCGGCCCGCCGCCGAACGGCGATTCGCCGGAGGCCGCATACCCGATCGTGACCCCCCAGACGAAGACGTCGGCGAGCGGTCCCGGCTTACCCAGCACCTGCTCCGGCGCCATGAACCCGGCCGAGCCGACCATCATGCCCGTCTTGGTCACGGCGGTCGCGTCCAGGGTCTGCGCGATCCCGAAATCGATGACCTTCGGGCCGTCTGCGGCCAGGATGACGTTGGACGGCTTCAGGTCCCTGTGCACGATGCCGGCCGCGTGGATCACGGTCAGCGCCTCCGCCAGCCCCGTGGCGAGCCCGTACAGCATGTCGGCGCCGAGCGGCCCGTGTCGGTCGACGTACTCGGCCAGGTTAGGGCCGTTGATGAATTCCGTAACCATGTACGGCACGACGGACTCGGTGTCCGCCTCGATCACCCGGACCGTGCACACGCCCTTGACCTTCGTCAGGACGGACACCTCGCGCTGGAAGCGCCTGCGGAATTCCGGGTCGTCGGCCAGCTCGGGGCGGAGCACCTTCACCGCGACCAGACCGCCGTCCGGGGCCTCGCATAGGTACACCAGGCCCATGCCCCCCGCGCCCAGCCTGGCCGTCAGCCGGTAGCCGCCTATCTGCTCGGGATCGTCGGCCCGAAGAGGCACCTGAGCCAAGGCATTCCCTCCCCGAAAATCAATGGCCCGCCGGGGATTGGCGCATAACACTCCCCTGACGATTATCGCAGCGCTTACCCGCCAGCCATCCATTCTGCGGACCATAGGGCTATGGGCAGACCGCCGCGTCGGACACGATTAGGTAACTGTGGGGCCTGGCCGGGCCCGACCGGCCAGGTGATCTGCTCCAGGCTTGAGTTGCGCCGCTTCAGGTCTGGCCAGGCGGCAGCTGCTGCGGCCCGGGCTGGCCGCCACCCCGCTTGATCTGGCCGACGCCGACGGAGACGGCGAGGAGGATGGCGCCCCACGGGCCTGCCACCCAGACCGGCCAGATATAGATCAGGTGATGGGCGCTGACGCTGACGATGAACCAGATCACCAGGTTGACTGACACCGCGGCCGCCCAGATCGTCCACAGGACCTTGAGGGGGGTGGGCATGCCGCCCCGAGAGGTGCGAACCGGGATCGGGGTCTGCGCCGGCGGCGGGACGACGGCGGGCGCCGGCGGGCGCGCTTCCGGCCGGGCTACGGCGCCGCTCTCCGGGAGGTCCGCGTAGAGCGGGGCGAGGTCCCCGTAGGTCACCGCTTCGGAGGCGTGACCCATGCGGTCGATGTACTCCTCCATCTTGAGGCGGCCCTCATCGAGGGCCGCGCGCAGCCGCTCGATGACCTCCTGCCGGTCAGCGTCCGAGGCCCGCATCTTCTGGCGATCATCCATCGCGCCCCTCCGCGTGCCGCCACGTTCCCCCTCTCGCTTCAGGATAGTCAGCGCGGCGTGCGTCGGCCGACCGGGGGGCGTTGCCGCCGGGTCACGCCGGCTGGCAGCATGACGGCGTGGGATACGTACTGGCGCAGGTGAATGTCGCACGGATGCTTGCACCTATGGACAGCCCGCTGCTCGCGGACTTCGCGGCCGCGCTGGACAACGTGAACGCCGCGGCAGACGCGGCGCCCGGCTTCGTCTGGCGGCTGCAGACCGAGGACGGCAACGCGACGTCGATCCGCGCGTTCCAATGGGACCGGGCCGGCAGCGCGGGCGTCCTGGTCAACATATCGGTGTGGGAGTCGGTGGAGGCGCTCGCCGCGTACGTGTATTCCGACACGCACCGGCAGGTGCTGCGCCGCCGGCGAAACTGGTTCGAGCGGATGGCCGAGGCCCACCTGGCGCTGTGGTGGATACCCCGCGGGCGCTTCCCGACCACTCAGGAAGCCGAGGAGCGCGTCCTGCACCTGCGCGAGACCGGGCCGACGCCGTACGCCTTCACGCTCCGGGAGCATTTCCCGGCGCCGGACACCTCCGCCTCCGGGCCGCTGTTCAGCCCGGAAGACTGGACGTGTCCCGTCTGAGCCTCAGGCCGGGATGGCCGGGCCTGTCTCGGTGGCCGCCTCCCGCGCCCCGGCGCCCGCGGGCCCGGGCGCGCCCTTGCTGTAGAGCGGCCCGAACCGGAACAAGCTGAAGGCGACGACCGCGCCGACGGCGAGGATGCCGGCCGTCCACCAGAACGCGGTGTCGTACGCGTGGGCGAGCGCCAGCCCGGTCAGCGCCTTGGGCCCGACGGTCCGCGCGAGTACGAGGTGCGCGGCCACGTACGAGGTGATCGCGCCGGCGAAGATGGTGTTCAGGAACGAGGTGCCGATCGAGGCGCCCAGCTGCTGGCCCACGGTGACGGTGGCGGAGGCGACCCCCGCGTCCTGCGGAGCCACGCCGTACGTGCCCGTGTTGATGGACGGCGCGATCACCATGCCGAGGCCGACACCGGTCAGGATGATCGGGCCGAGCACGCCCGTGGTGTACCCGCTGTGCACCCCGAGATGCGCAAACCAGGTCATCGCGCCGGCCCCCACCAGCATCCCCGCGGTGACGATCGGCTTGGGCCCCACCCTGGGCATCAGCACGATCGTGGACATGTTGGCTGCGACCGCGATGCCGCCGGCGAACGGCAGGAAGGCGAAGCCTGTGACCACGGGCGAGTAGCCGAGCGTCTCCTGCAGGTAGTAGGTCAGGAACAGGAAGGTCCCGAACATGCCCATCGAAGCGATGAGCATCGACAGGTAGGCACCGCCCCGGTTGCGGTCAAGCGCCACGCGCGGGGGCAGCAGCGGGTGCGCGGCCCGGCCCTGCCAGAACGCGAATGCGACGAGCAGGATCACGCCGACGGCCAGGAAGCCGTACGTGGAAGGCGTGTGCCAGTTATGCGTGGCTGCGTTCGAGAACCCGTAGACGAGGCAGAACACGGCGCCTGACACCGCGAGGACACCCGGGATGTCCAGGTGGGGCTTGACCGGAGACGGCTGGCGCTTGAGCAGCATCGCTGCCCCGGTGAAGGCCAGGCCCGCGAAGACCAAGTTGATGTAGAGGGTCCAGCGCCAGGACAGGTATTCGGTCAGCGCGCCGCCGAGCAGCAGGCCGACCGCTCCGCCGGCCGCGGCGATCGCGCCGTACACGCCGAACGCCTTGCCACGATCCTTCGGATCGCTGAACGTGGTGGTCAGCAGGGATAGCGCCGACGGCACCAGGATCGCGCCGAACGCGCCCTGGCAGGCGCGGGCGGTGATCAGCATGGTGAAGTTGACCGAGGCGCCGCCGATCGCGGACACGCCGGCGAAGCCGAGCAGCCCGATCATGAACGTCACCTTCCGGCCGAGCAGGTCGGACAGCCTGCCGCCGAGCAGGAGCAGGCTGCCGAACGCGAGGGTGTAGGCCGTGACCACCCACTGCCGGTCCGCCGTGGTGAAGTTCAGGGCGCGCTGCGCGGACGGCAGCGCGATGTTCATCACCGTCACGTCGAGGACGACCATCAGCTGCGCGAGGCCGATCACGCCCAGGACGAACCAGCGCCGGTCCGCTTCGCTGGCGCCGGGGTTGACAGCAGACATGACCCTCACCAATCTGGAGATACCTTCTCCGTTTCGTTCACGGTAGCATCAAGCGGAGAACTTGTCTCCACTTAATTATGGAGGATCAGGTGGCTGCCCGGGAGGATCAGGTGCCTGCTCGGGAGGATGACATGCCTGCCCGGGACGGGCGCGCGGCTGCCCGGGAGGATAACATGCCTGCCCGGGACGGGCGCGCGGCTGCCCGGGAGGATGACATGCCTGCCCGGGAGAGTAAGGCGGCTGCCCGGGAGGATGGGGTGGCGGCACCAGAAGGTGGCGAGGGGCCGGACAGGCGCCCCGTGAGCTGTGCCGACCCGGCCAGGCGGCTGCGACGGGATGCCGCGCGGAACCGGCAGCGCATCCTCAAGGCGGCCTCGGAGGTATTCACCGAGCTGGGACTCGAGGTCAGCCTCGATGAGGTCGCCCGGCACGCCGGCGTCGGGGTCGGGACCGTCTACCGGCGGTTCGGGACCAAGGAAGACCTCGTGGCCGCGCTGTTCGAGGACCGCGTGGACACAATCGCCACTTTGGCCGAACGGGCCATCGAGGAGCCCGATCCGTGGACGGCCCTGGTGGGGTTCATGGAGCAGGCGGCCGGGATCCTGGCCGACGATCTCGGCCTGCGCCAGTTGCTGATGTTCGCCACCTACGGGCGGGATCACGTCGCGTACGCCCGGCAACGGAACGCCCCGCTGGTCGCGCAGTTGCTCGGGCGGGCGCAGGCGGCCGGGCAAGTCAGGGACGACCTGAGGCCGACTGACATCCCCTTCATCATCTTCGTGCTGACCGAGGCCACCGTGCTGGCCCGGCAGGCCAGGCCCGACATATGGCGCAGGTACCTCACCCTCATCATCGACGGCCTGCGGCCGCACCGGGAAGGCCTGACCCCGCTCCCGGTGCCGGCCCTGCTCCCGGAGGAGATGGAGACTTCTATGCGCGACAGCGCGCCGCGGCGCCGCTGAGGTTCGCGAGAGCTTTCCGTCCAATTAAGATTGCATTTGCAAGTGCATGTACAACCCGTAAACGAACGCCACGGACGCAATCGTTCGCACTGGTCGAGCGTTGTCGCTAAATTAACGTAGAGCGACTGACGATGTTCCGTCGTCGCAGCTAGGCGACCGGGCATACGGGGTGGCGGCGGGCGCGAGCGGTCTAGGGGCGCGCAGAAGTAAATGCGACACGCGGGGGCCGCGTACGTGACATGATGAGGAAAACCCTTTACCATGGTTCCTGCACTAAACGCGGTACTTCATCGCATCCTCACTTGATGAGAAACCTACGTCGATCCGCGTTGGTGCATTTCCCGCTACTCAGTATTTCCCTCCAGGAGACCTCCCCGCATGAATCCCGGCCCCAGCGTCCAAGACGCCCACCCGCCGAGCCCGCCAGGGCCGGATGACGCCAGCCGCCTTGAAGGCACCGCTGGCTATGGCGGGTTGGCTCGGTCTCCAAGGTCCCAGAAGCCCCTGCAGGACATCCAGGACATCGTCGACAAGCTCGCGGCCGTCACCCAGCAGCTGCGCCATCCTGAGGGCCGCGTGTCGGGCTCGTCACGGTAGCCCCTGGCGCTGCTCACGGTCTCACGGCTTCGTGCCCGCACTCGTAGGCTGGGCAGATGGCGATCGAGCTGGTCTTCGAGACCCATTCGACGACCGAGGATAACGAGTGCGGGCGCGCGACCGGCTGGCTGCCCGGGCGGCTCTCCGAGCAAGGGCGGGCCCAGGCGCGCCAGCTGGGGCAGCGGCGGGCCGGCGACCGGATCGCGGCGGTGTTCAGCTCTGACCTAGCGCGCGCGGCCGAAACCGCATCCCTGGCCTTCGCCGGGTCCGCGATTCCGGTGCTCTACGACTGGCGCCTGCGCGAATGCGACTACGGGCGACGCAACGGCATGCCGGCCGCCGAGCTGCACGCCGGGCGGAGCGAGCACCTGGACCTGCCGTACCCGGGCGGGGAGAGCTGGCGGCAGGCCGTGGCGCGCGTCGGCCGGTTCCTCGGCGACCTGCCCCTGCGATGGGAGGGGCAGCGCGTCCTGCTGGTCGGTCACGTGGCCACCCGGTGGGGCCTCGATCACTTCATCGGCGGCGCCGCGCTTGAGGACCTCGCCGAGCAGGATTTCGCGTGGCAGGAAGGGTGGGAGTACCTGCTCCGCTGATCGGGGTCTCACGGGCTCAGGTTCCGCAGCAGGCGCACGCTCTCGGCCGGGCTGAGCGCGGCCGCGCGCAGCAGCGCGAAGGCCCGGACGTAGCGGGCGACGTCGGCCTGATCCTCCAGGTAGACACCGCCGGACAGCGCCTCCAGGTAGACCACGCCGAGGCTGGGCGCGTCGGGAAACCTCAGGATGGCGAGCGAGCCGCTGCCCGCCGCGGCGTGCGCGCCGGCCGAGAAGGGCAGCACCTGGATCGTGACGGCCGGGTAATCACCGGCCAGCTTGACCAGGTGGGCGAGCTGCCCGGCGAGCACGTCCAGACCGCCGACCGCCTGGTGCAGGGCGCCCTCGCCGAGGATCACGCCCAGCCGCACCGGTGAGCGGCCGCCCAGCACGACCTGCCGTCGCACCGCCTTGGCCGCGACGGCGTCCTCGCGCTGTTGATCCGTAAGGTAGCCAGGCTCGGCGGCGGCGATGGCCCTGGTGTAGTCGTCGGTCTGGAGCAGGTCCGGGATGAGCTGCGTCTCGTACGCCATGATCTCCGAGGCGGCCGACTCCATGATCACGTAGTCCAGGTACGCGTCGGACCAGACGTCCGCGTAAGGGTGCCACCAGCTGTGCTGGCCGCCCCGGCTCGCGATGGCCAGCAGGGCGAGCTGCTCGCTGGCCGGAACTCCGTACTCCGCCATCAGCTCGCGCAGTTCCTTGGGCCTGATTCCGCGCTGGCCGGTCTCGATCCTGCTGATCTTCGAGCGATCGCACTCAAGGATGCGGGCCGCGTCCTCGAGCGAGTAACCCACGTTCTCCCTGTACCGGCGCAGCGCGCCTCCGACGAGACGACGCCGCACGGGAGGTTCTCCGGTCACGGTCCCTGCTTTCCCGCGGTCCTCCCGGCCGCGCGGTAGATCAAGTGGTACTTAATAGAAAACGTAGCATTTAATGTAGTCCATTGGCTTGCTACGACACGCGGGAGGGGAGCACGGAGAGACCTGGCTAAGGGCGGCTGAGGCGGTCCAGGGCGGCCAGGACGCGGTTCTCCGAGACGGGCGCGAGCGTCCCCAGGGTCTGGGCGAAGAGGCTGACCCGGAGTTCCTCGAGCATCCAGCGCACGTCGGTCACCTCCGGATCGGACCGTCTCGCGGGGGGCAGGTCCGCGACCGCCTGCCGGTAGGCCTGCTCGGTGCGGTGGGCGACCGCCATGTTGGCCGCGTCCCGCGCCGGGTTCTCGGGCAGCTTGTCCAGCCGCCGCTCGATCCCCCGCAGGTAGCGGGTCAGCTGCGGCAGCCTGCGGTACCCGGTGGCGGTCACGAAACCCGGGTAGATCAGCCCCGACAGCTGCGCGCGCATGTCAGCCACGGCGGGTGAGACCGCATCGGCCTTCAGGTCGTCGAGGCGGGATTCGACCGCGTGCGCCACCCGGAGGGCCGACTCGACCTGCGTGACCACCTCGGCAGTCACCTCGTGCAGGCGTGATCGCACCGCGGCGGACAGCCGGCCGAACCCTTCGGGGTCACGGGCCGGGCCGCCCGCCTCGGCCATCAGGAAGTCGGCGGCGCAGCTGACGCAGTCGGCGAACATCGCCGCGACGCCGCCGTGCGGGTTGTGGCTCAGGGCCAGCTTGGCCTGGGTGGACAGGTGGCCCGCGATGGACTTGACCGGGGAGGGCGCCCCGAGCAGGATCAGCCGGCGGGTCCCGGCCCACATGGCGGCTCGCGCCGCGGCCTCAGTCTCGAACAGGCGCACGTCGACGGTGTCGCCCGCGTCGGCCAGGGCCGGGTAGGCGACGACGGTCCCCTCGCGGAACACCGCGGGCAGCGCGCCGAAGTTCCATGACGTCAGGCCCGTGCGGGTCAGGCCGGCCGCCGCCTTCGACAGCACCGCCCGCAGCCGTGGCCGGAGTTCGCGCTGGAGTTCGGTGACGTCCTTGCCCTCGGCTAGGACGCGGTCGCCGTCGGTCACCCGGACCGTGATCCGCAGGTGCGGCGGCAGCTTCGAGAAGTCCCAGGCGTCGCGCGGGACGGTGACGCCGCGCAGCGACCGCAACTCGCGCGCGACCGCGTCGCGCAGGTCGCCGGACGGCTCCCCCAGGCGGGCCAGGACCTCGCGGGCCACGTCGGGCGCGGGCACCAGGTCGCGCCGCAGCGACTTGGGCAGCGACCTGATCATCTCGGTGATGAGCTCCTGCCGCAGCCCGGGCACCTGCCAGGAGAATTCGGCGGGGTCCAGCTGGTTGAGCCGGCTCAGCGGGACGTCCACGGTCACGCCGTCCGCCTGCGAGCCCGGCTCGAACGCGTACGACAGCGGCAGGGCCTTCAGAGCCGGGGACTCAGAGGTCCAGATATCGGGATAGGAATCCGTGCTGACCTGCGCGGCGTCGTCGCTGAGCAGATCCCCTGGCTTGAACGTGAGCAGGCCGGGATCGGCGCGCCTGGCCTGCTTCCACCAGGTGTCGAAGTGCGCGGCGGAGACCACCTCGGCGGGTATCCGCGCGTCGTAGAACGCGAACAGCTCGTCCTCGCCGACCACCAGGCCGCGGCGGCGGACGCGGTGCTCGAGCTCCTCGGCCTCGGCGAGCAGCCGCCGGTTCTCGGCGAAGAACCCGTGATTGGTCTGCCAGTCGCCCTCGACCAGGGCGTGCCTGATGAATAGCTCACGCGCCGCGGGCGGGTCGATGCGCCCGTAGGCAACCGGGCGGTCCGTCACCAGCGGAACGCCGTACAGCGTCACCTTCTCCAGCGCGACGGCCGCGCCCCGCTTCTTCTCCCAGTGCGGCTCGCTGTAGCTGCGCTTGACCAGGTGAGCGGCCAGCGGCTCCACCCACTCCGGCTCGATGCGCGCCGCCGTCCGCGCCCAGAGCCTGGACGTCTCCACCAGCTCCGCGGCCACGATCCAGTCCGGCGCCTGCCTCGCCAGGCTCGACCCGGGGAAGATCGCGAACCTGGCGTTGCGGGCGCCGAGGTACTCGGCCAGCGGCCTGCGCCTGGCCGCGCCTGCACCGGGGGCGCCGTCACCGCGGGCTGACGCGGCGAGACGGGTCGGCTCCGTCTTCATGCCGATCTGCGACAGGAGCCCGGCCAGCAGCGAGAGGTGCACCACCGCTCGTTCGGCTGAAGAGGATTCGACATTTACCGCGAGGTCGCCAGCCAGCCTTTGCAGTTGCCCGTGCAGGTCCTGCCATTCGCGGACGCGCAGGTAGTTGAGGTAGTCGGCCCGGCACAGGCGGCGGAACGCCGAGGAGGACAGCTCGCGCTGCCGCTCGGCCAGGTACGCCCAGAGGTTCAGGTAGGCGGTGAAGTCCGAATCGGGGTCGGCGAACCTGCGGTGCTTGTCGTCCGCGGCCTGCTGCGCGTCGACGGGGCGCTCGCGCGGATCGATGATGGACAGCGCCGAGGCGATGACCAGGACCTCGCGGACGCATCCGTTCCTGTCGGCCTCGAGGATCATCCGGCCGATCCGCGGGTCGACCGGCAGCCTGGCCAGCCGCCGGCCCAGGCCGGTGATGCGGCCTCCGGAGAATGCGTTCAGCTCGGCCAGCAGGGTCAGCCCGTCGGCGATGTTGCGAGGATCGGGCGGGTCGATGAAGGGGAACGCCGGCACGTCGCCCAGGCCGATCGCGGCCATCTGCAGGATGACCGAGGCCAGGTTGGTGCGCAGGATCTCCGGCTCGGTGAACTCCGGCCGGGATTCGAAATCCTCCTCGGAGTACAGCCTGATGCAGATCCCGTCCGCGGTCCGGCCGCAGCGGCCCTTGCGCTGGTTGGCGGACGCCTGCGAGATCGGCTCGATGGGCAGCCGCTGCACCTTGGTACGGTGGCTGTACCTGGAGATGCGGGCGGTGCCCGGGTCGATGACGTAGTGGATGCCGGGCACGGTGAGCGAGGTTTCGGCCACGTTGGTGGCGAGCACCACCCGGCGGGTTGCGCCTGGCGCTCGCCGCTGGAACACCTTGTGCTGGTCGGCGGCGGACAGCCGGGAGTACAGCGGGAGCACCTCGAGCCTGTCGCGCCCGGCCAGCGCGTCCGCGGTGTCGCGGATCTCGCGCTCGCCCGACAGGAAGACCAGGATGTCGCCCGGCCCGGCCTTGGCCAGCTCGTCGATCGCGTCGCCGATGGCCTGGGCCTGGTCGCCTTCTTCTGCTTGCTCTTTTGGCCGCGCCTCGATCGGCCGGTAGCGCACCTCGACCGGGTAGGTGCGACCGGAGACCTCGACCACCGGGGCGTCGCCGAAGGCTTCCGCGAACCGCTCCGGGTCGATGGTGGCCGACGTGATGATCACCTTCAGGTCCGGGCGCCTCGGGAGCAACTGCCTGAGGTAGCCGAGGATGAAGTCGATGTTCAGGCTGCGCTCGTGCGCCTCGTCGATGATCAGCGTGTCGTAGCGGCTGAGCTGCTTGTCGCGCCCGAGCTCGGTCAGGAGGATGCCGTCGGTCATCAGCTTGACCAGGGTGTCGTCGGCGGACCGGTCGGTAAACCGCACCTTGTATCCGACGGTCTCGCCGAGCGGGCTGCCCAGTTCCTCGGCGATCCGCTCGGCGACCGTCCTGGCGGCCAGCCGGCGGGGCTGGGTGTGCCCGATCTGCCCGGCGACGCCGCGGCCGAGCTCCAGGCAGATCTTGGGGATCTGGGTCGTCTTGCCCGAGCCGGTCTCCCCCGCGATGATGACCACCTGGTGGTCGCGAATGGCCTCGGCGATCTCGTCCTTGCGCTGGCTGACGGGAAGCTCGGGCGGATAGGAGATGGGCGGCATCGCCGCCCGGCGGGCCGCCCGCGCCTCGGCGAGCCGTGCCCGCGTACGCACAGCACGCTCAGACATCACGGATCGCGACTCCATGGCAGGGGAAGGGTAAACCGGATTGGGCCCTGTTTCATAACAGTTTTCGGCTCGGCTTGCTTCCGTGCTTCGCCGACCTGGAAGGGAACTCCATGGTTGTGACAACGTCGCCGTTCTTGCGTTAGGTTGCCACTCTCATTGAGTACGCGATGTTGCACGTGGGGCGGGTGAGAGGCGTGGGGCGGGGGTCGGGCGGGCACGGGTGCCGCGGGGGCGTGGGGGCGGGCGCTATGGCGGGCGTGGGGCGGGCGCTGTGGCGGGCGTGGGAATGTGACGGGTGGGGCGTTCGGGGCCAGGCGACGGGTGGCTGGAGGGCAAGGCGGGGGCCAGGCGACCCGGCAAGCCGGGGTCTGGTTGGAGGGGGCTGGGGCAAGCGGGTGTCTGGTTGGATGAGGGGATGACTACTGCGCTGTCGTTTCAGCCTGCCTTGTCCCGGCTGGACTTGCTGGCCGAGCCGGTGGCGGCCGCGCTGCGCGGCTGGGCCGGGGCGGATGAGGTCGAGGTGGCCGAGATCGACCCGGCGCTGGCGGATACTGCGGCGTTCTGCGAGCGGTACGGCGTGACGCTGACGGAATCGGCGAACTGCGTGGTCGTCCTGGGCCGGCGCGGCGAGGTGAGCAAGTACGCGGCCTGCGTCGTGGCCGCGACCACGCGGGCGGACGTCAACGGGCTGGTGCGCAGGCACCTGGACGCCAAGAAGGCGTCGTTCGCCCCGGTCGACGCGGTGACGGCTGCCTCGGGCATGGAGTACGGCGGGATCACGCCGGTCGGGCTGCCCGCGGACTGGCCGGTGCTGGTCGACGAGGCGGTGGCGAAGACGCCCTCGGTGGTGATCGGTTCCGGTATCCGCGGCTCCAAGCTCAGGCTGCCCGGGCGCCTGCTCGCCGCGCTTCCCTCCGCCGAGGTGCTGCCTGGCCTGGGTGTCCCGGTAAACCCGTAACCCCAGGCAACCTGATGCGTGCATTCCGCGTCTAAGGGGATGACACTGGGTAAATGCCGCGCAGGTACCAGGGAGGGCTCATGAAGCGGGGACGTCTTTCACTGGCCATCGGAGCAGTCACGCTGGGCCTGGCCCTCGGCCTAGGCCTCGGCGCGGTAACCTCCGCCGCGCACGCGCAAGCGAGGACGGTCACCCAGGCGAGCCAGTTTTACTCCGAACGCATCGTGGTGCTCAATTGCCTGGGCAGGGCGCAGGTCCGCCCGTCGAGCTTCATCTTGGCCTGTGCGGACGCCAACGACTACCTCACCAAGCTGTCGTGGAAGAGCTGGGGCCCGCACCTGGCCAGCGCCGTCGGCACGCAGGAGGAGAACGACTGCATCCCGTACTGCGCGGCCGGGCACTTCCACGCTTACCCCGTGGACGTCATCTTCTGGGGCCGCAGGGCGGTGATCGGCTCACCCGGGACGGAGCGCTACGCGAACGTCACCATGCTCTACCCGAGGAAGCGCCCGCCGATCTACAACGGCCATAAGTACGTGGAAGGTCCGCAGACGGTGACGATTTCCCTGTGGGGACCGCCGGCCTACGGATAACGCTCCGCCAAGTTGACACCCCGGTCCGTCAGCAGGCATTCTTGGGGAGCTCGTACGAAACATGTACGGCCAGGATTATCCCGCGCCCGGCCCGTGTTTCACCTGGTGTGTCACGTGACCAGTGCCGTAACGGCACGCGCGACCTGGCGCCCCCGTGCGTCGCGACAGAAGGGAGGCACGCGATGGACTCTGATAGTCCGGGCCGAAGTTGGCCCTTCTCGCCGCTCTCCCAGTCTGTTCCGGGCGCACGCCCACGTGCCTATTCCTGAAGGCGCAGCCCAGGGTTTCGCTGAACTGACCTGACCCGCACTCACGGCCAGCAGGCCTGAGCGGGTGCAGGTCATGTCTGATGCCCGCCTCGTGGCACCGTCACCAGGGTCCGCACGCGTGTGCCCCCGATCCCGTCAGCACTGATGACGTGAAAGGGGTGTTCACTATGGCCACCATTGCTCGTACCGCTTCCCGCACCGCCGTCCTCGATGACGCGCACGTCGGCGATATCCGCGGTGCGCTGGGCACGATCTCGGCTGACGACTTCGCTCCGCGAGTCGGCCTGTCTGCCAAGCTGAAGACGTTGCTGGCCATCGTGGGTCCCGGGCTGATCGTGATGTGCGGGGATAACGACGCGGGCGCGTTCTCCACCTACGGGCAGGCGGGGCAGAACTACGGCACCCGGCTGCTGTGGACCCTGCTGCTTCTGGTCCCCGTGCTGTACGTCAACCAGGAGATGGTGCTCAGGCTCGGTGCCGTCACCGGGGTCGGGCACGCCCGGCTGATCCTGGAGCGCTTCGGCAAGTTCTGGGGCGCGTTCTCGGTAATCGACCTGTTCATCCTGAACGCGCTGACCATCGTGACCGAGTTCATCGGGATCACCCTCGCGGCTGGCTACCTGGGCGTACCCAAGCTGCTCGCGGTGGTGCTCGCCGCCGCCGTGATCATCGCGGCCGCGTTCACCGGCAGCTTCCGCAGGTTCGAGCGGATCGCGATGACGTTCTGCGCCGGGTCGCTGCTGCTGATCCCGCTGGCCCTGCTCACCCACCCGAACGTCGGGCAGGTCGCGCGCGGCTTCGTGGTGCCCGGGCTGCCCGGCGGCTCGGGGCAGATGGCCACGGTCATGCTGCTCATCATCGGGATCGTCGGCACCACGGTCGCGCCCTGGCAGCTGTTCTTCCAGCAGTCCTACGTGATCGACAAGCGGATTACGCCGCGGTTCATGCGCTACGAGAAGGCCGACCTGTGGATCGGCATCGTGATCGTGGTGGTCGGGGCGGCCGCCGTGATCGGCGCGACCGCCGCCGCGTTCGCCGGGACCAAGGGGGCGGGCAACTTCACCGACTCCGCCGGGCTAGCCCACGGCATCGCGGCCTACGCGGGCCGCGCCGCCGGTGTGGTGTTCGCGGTCGCGCTGCTCGACGCCTCCATCATCGGGGCGTTCGCGGTCTCGCTGTCCAGCGCCTACGCGATCGGGGACGTGCTCGGCCTCAAGCACTCGCTGCACCGCGGGTTCCGCCAGGCCAAGGGCTTCTACGCCATCTACGCGGCGCTGATCGCGGGCGCCGCGGCCATCGTGCTGATCCCCGGCAGCCCGCTCGGGCTGCTGACCGAGGGCGTCCAGGCCCTGGCCGGCGTCCTGCTTCCCAGCGCCACGGTGTACCTGCTGCTGCTGTGCAACGACCGCGCGGTCCTCGGCCCGTGGGTCAACCGGCGCAAGACGACCTATTTCGCCGCCACTGTGGTCGCGCTCCTGGTCGCGCTGTCGGTGGTGCTGACCGCCGCGGTGCTGTTCCCGAACATCACCGCCCGGCAGATCATCGAGATCATCTGCGTGTGCGGGGCCGCCGCGGCGATGCTGGGCGCGTGGACGCTGACCCGGGCGCGCCGGGCGGTCGGCGGCGTTCCTGTCGACCGGGCCGGCCGGGAGAACTGGCGGATGCCGCCGCTGGCCGTGCTGTCGAAGCCGGTCATGTCGACTGGCCGCAAGGTGGGCCTGACCATCTTGCGGTCCTACCTGGCCATCGCGATGGTGCTGGTCGTCGTCAGGCTGGTCCAGATGGCCCTGGCGCACTAAGCCAGCCGTCCGCGCCGCTGAACTTATCCCCATTGGCCCGAACGGCGGTGGTATCGCCTACGCCTTGCGTGCGACCCCCGCGCAGGCCATCTGCAGGACCGGGTGGTGACGTACGTCCGGGGTACCGGGATCGGGGCGCCAGTCGGGGACGAGGACCAGCCCGGGCTCGACGAACTCCAGCCCGCCGAACAGGGCCCGGACCTGGTCCAGCGTCCGGAACTGCGCCCGCCCGACGCCCTTGCGCATCTGCTCCTGCAAGGTGGCGGCGGCCGGGTCGTCGAGTTGCAGCAGATGGTGGATGAACACGTAGCTGCCGGGCGGAAGGGCCTGGTACAGCGTGGAGACGATATCGGCCGGGTTCTCCTCGTCCAGGACGTAATGCAGGATGCCGCACATCAGCAGGCCGATGGACTCGTCCCAGTCCAGGTGCCCGCGCACGTCCGGATTGACCAGGATGCCCGCCGGGTCGCGGAGGCCCGCACCCCGACCTGCACGGCGGGCAGTGACGCGATCATCTGGTCGCCGACCGCCCGGTCGGCCGCGAAGTTGTCCTTGCCGCCCAGTTGGTAGTAGTACATCTGGTAAGTAATCACACACACTAGTCCGCGACTGCCCAGTCTTCGCAGATCAGTGTCAAGAGCACGACTGGAGTGCGTCTCGCACCCGTGAAAGGAAATGGGCCTGCTCGCTGCGGCTAGTGACCTTCATGCGCTCGAACCTGCTGTCCAGCTTGACATCGACGTAGAGGTCATCGGCATCCTCGTGAAAGTGGAGGAACGCCCGCGACCCTCGCGAGAAGTAACCGCGCTGGCGCTCGCGCAACTGGGGGAGCCCGCGTAGCTCCACCAGCAGTGCCTCTATGCGGTTAAGGTCTTCCTGCATCGCATGCCGCACAGTTCGAGCATGACACCGGACGTGAAGGCAACGCAAGAACCGACCTGTATCGGGCAGGTCTCCCGGGGGACTCATGGCCGTGCCCGCTGCGTGCCCGATAAAGGAAACAGACTCAGTACTCGGCGGGTACTCACGGACAGACCGGGACGCCCGTTGACCGGCCAACACGCTGGTCAACGGGGCACGACAGTCCGGTTCCCAGGCTGATAGTCCGGAGGATCGCCGAGCGCCCAGGATGGTGTAGCGACAGACGCGACGGACTGAACGACGCCTATCCCATCCGGCTAGTGTGTGTTTAGGGGAAGCATCCGCCCAGCAGGTAGTCGTACACGCGCGCGACGTGCGGGCGGGATGCGTCGAAAGGTGTAGCGGTATCCGCTCGGTCGGGCACGGGGTGATTTACCGGAATGCCGCGGCCCGGCCGGCGCGGCACGCGGCTTTACTGCTATCTACCCTGGCTGTCGTCCTCCTGGGGCGGAATGAACCTGGGCGCCATCCTGGTCGGCGGCTCCTGGCTGACGTAGCCCCCGCCACCCTGCGGCTGCGGCTGCTGCTGCTGACCCTGGTCCTGCGGCTGCTGGTAGCCGCCGTAACCGCCGCCCTGCTGCGGCGGCTGCTGGTAGCCCCCGCCCTGCTGCGGCGGCGGGGACCTGTACTGGGTGGGCTGGTCCCCGCCGCCCCAGCCGCCGCTCTGCGCGGGCGGCTGGGACCCGTACTGGGTGGGCGGGTAGTTCCCGTAACCCTGGTCCTGCGGACCTTGGCCCGGCTGTGACCCGTAACCGCCGCCCTGGGGCGCCTGCTGGTACCCGCCGTAGCCCTGGTCCTGGGGCTGCTGGTAGCCGCCGTAAGGGCCGCCCTGGGGGGGCTGCTGGTAGCCGTAGCCCTGGTTCTGCGGCTGCTGGTAGCCGCCGTAAGGGCCGCCGCCCGCAGGCGGCGCACCGGCGAGCCGGTAGTACATCATGGTCACGACCAGCGCGATGAACGGGGCGACGAGGGTGCCCGAGATGACCGAGGCCAGGCCGCTGCGGACCGCGTAGGGCACGAACGAGAAGATCACGCCGAGGAGGATGTCGAAGACGAACAGGATGAGCCACGTCAGGACCAGGGTCCCGAACACGTGCCAGGCGTGCCCGCGGACCAGCTGACGGCTGCGCCCGAAGGAGGCCAGCGCACCCGATCCCTCGATGACGATCACCGGGACGAACACCGCCCAGAACGTGATCAGGATCAGGCCGGGGACGATGATCAGGACAAAGCCGATGCCGATCGCGATGGCGGCCAGGATCCCCGCCCCGATGACCTTCGGGAGTTGCGGCAGGGCCTGGTTCACGGTCTCGTTGATCGACAGGTCCGCCCGCCCGTCCCGGACGTCCTGCACCGCCTTGACCAAGGTCGCCTGCAAGAGGAAGAGCGCGAGGATGCTCACCAGAAGGGCGAGATACAGCCCGGTTCTGCCCAGCAGCCCGAGGACCGCGGAGATGATCGCGGCGATCAGGTAGATGACGAATGCGATGGCGAGAAGGTGCTTGGCGTGGGCCTTGTACATCTGCCACGCTTCGCCGATAACGCCCGACAGTGGGTTCATGGCCGTGATGGTACAGCTAACGTCCTGCTCATGGGGCGATCGGCGGGGGCCCAATCGCGGCCGTAATGATTAGCCAGGTGCGTTCAGGTGGCCTCGAATACGGCGGCGACGCCCTGGCCGCCGCCCACGCACATGGTCTCAAGCAGGTAGCGGCCGTTCCGCCGGCGTAGCTCGCGCAGGCCGGTCGCGAGCATCCGCGCGCCGGTCGCGCCGATCGGGTGGCCGAGCGAGATGCCCGATCCGTTGACGTTGAGCTTGTCCGGGTCGTTCCACTGCCAGCCGGCCAGCACCGCGAGGACCTGGACGGCGAACGCCTCGTTGAGCTCCACCAGGTCGATCGCGCCGAAGTCCAGGCCGGTGCGGGCGAAGAGCCTGGCCACGGCCGGCACCGGCCCGATGCCCATGACGGCGGGCTCGCAGCCGGCCGCCGCCCAGCCGACCAGGTAGCCGAGCGGCTCCAGGCCGAGCGCGGCGAGGCGGTCCTCGGCCACGACCAGGCACGCGGCCGCCGCGTCGTTCTGCTGGCTGGCGTTGCCGGCCGTGACCGTGCCGCCCGGCATGATCGTGCGCAGCTTGGCCAGGGCCTCGGGGGTCGAGTCCGGCCGCACGCCCTCGTCCCGGCTGACCGTGACCGGGTCGCCGCGGCGCTGGGGGACCTGGACCGGGATCACCTCGTCGTCGAACCGCCCCGCCGCCCACGCGGCCGCGGCCCGCTCGTGGCTCCGCGCGGCGTACGCGTCCGCCTCGTCCCTGGTGATGCCGTAACGGGCGGCGAGATTCTCCGCGGTCTCGATCATCCCGGAGATCTTGCCGAACCGCCATTCTGGCTGGGATCGTTCCCGCCCCCGGTCCAGGCGGTCGAACAGGACCTGGTTGCCCGACTTGGCTCCCCAGCGGACGGCGGTCGTGTAGTGCTCGGCGTTGCTCATGCTCTCGGCCCCTCCCGCCAGCACGACGTCGGCGGCGCCGGTCTGCACCATCATGGCCGCGGTGAGGACCGCCTGGAGCCCGCCGCCGCAGCGCCTGTCGATCTGCAAGCCCGGCACGCCGACCGGGAGGTCCGCGTGCAGGGCCGCCCACCGCCCGAGGCAGGGGGTCTCGGCGTTGGCGTATGACTGGGCGAAGACGACATCCTCGATGAGCCCCGGGTCGAGGCCGGCCCGTCCGAGCACCGCCCCGATGGCCGTGGCGGCCAGGTCCTCGACGGGCACGTCGCGGAGCGCTCCGCCGAACGTGCCCACGGGGGTCCGCATGGGCGCCACGATCGCCGCGCGTCGCATGGTCATGATGGGTCCTCCGTTGTCTCGTGGGTCGCGGCCGCCAGGGCCTGGATGTGGTCGGGGTGGGCGATCGCGAGCATCCGCTCGCGCCGCTGGTCCAGGGTCAGCCCGCGCAGGTCGGCGGCGCCGTGCTCGGTCACGATCACGCCCGCGTCGGCCCGGGCCAGGGTGGCCGGGCCGCTCAGTTTGGCCACGATGCGGCTGGCCGTCCCGGCCGTCGAGGGCAGCGCGATCACCGGCAGCCCGCCCGGCGACCGGGCGGCGCCGCGCAGGAAGTCGGCGGCCCCGCCGACCGCGCCGACGTACCGGCCCGCGGCGGTCTCGAGGTTGGCCTGCCCGGTCAGGTCGACCTCGGTGGCCGAGTTGATGGCCACCAGGGCGTGCTGCGCGGCGAGTACGGCCTGGTCGTGGGTGTACCGGGTATCGCGAAGCTGGATGGTCCGGTCCGCGGCGGCCCGGGCGATCAGGGTCTCGGTGCCCATCAGGAAGCCGGTCACGGCCAGGCCCCGGTCGACGGCCTTGCGCGCCCCGGTGACCGCGCCGGCCTCGATGAGCTCGGCGACCGCGTCGGTGATCATCCCGGAGTGGATGCCCAGGTCGCGATGGTCCCGCAGGCCGCGCGCCACGGCCGACGGCATGCTGCCGAGGCCGATCTGGATCGTCGCGCCGTCCGGCACCAGGTCGGCGATGCGGGCGGCGATGGCCGCCTCGGCCCCCCTGGCGCGCGCCGCGGGGTAGGTGGCCGGCGGCCGTGAGGTATGCACGATCACGTCGACCTCGCCGCGGCTCAGCCTGCGGTCGCAGCCGACGTCAGGGACCTGATCGTTGACCTCGGCGATCACCCGCGCGCCCCGGCCGACCAGCGCGGCCACGTAGTCGGCCCCCAGGCCCAGCCCGAACGTGCCGTCGGGCCCGGCGGGCGGCAGCGACAGGAACAGCACGTCGGCGCGGAGCGGGCCGTCGCCCAGGATCCGGGGCAGGTCTGAGTAATGGCTGGGCAGGATGTCCAGCAGGCCCGCCGCCCGCAGGGCGCCGTTGGCGCCGGCGGCGGTGTAGGAAGCGAAGGACAGGTAGTCGCAGTTCTCCGGGCAGACGGCCGGCGAGCTGGAGATCCCGGTGAAGCACCGGACTCCGCCCAGTTCCTGGCGCTGGCCGGCCAGGGCCTCGGTCAGGGTGAGCGGCTCGGCGCAGGCCTGGCCCCAGGCCACGGTGTCGCCCGGCCTGATGTAGGCGGCCAGGTCCAGCGCGGCGATGTCGCCGATCTCGGTCGTCACCGCGCCTGGCTCCCGTCAGCGTTCACGTCAGGCCTGCGCGTACCTGGCCCTGAGCTCCGTCTTCATCAGCTTGCCCGCCTCGCTGCGCGGCAGGTGATCCACGAAGCGCACGGTCCTGGGCGCCTTGAAGCCGGCGATCTTCGACTTGACGAACGCGATGATCTCCTGCTCGAGCTCCGGTCCGGGCACCGCGCCTGGGGCGGGCTGCACGAAGGCGGCGACCGACTCGCCCATCTCCGGGTCGGGCACGCCGATCACCGCCACGTCGTAGACGGCCGGGTGAAGCGCAAGGACGTTCTCGGTCTCCTGCGGGTAGATGTTGACGCCGCCGGAGATGATCGTGAACGCCTTGCGGTCGGTCAGGAACAAGAAGCCATCCTCGTCCAGGTGGCCTATGTCGCCGAGGGTGGTCCAGGTCGGGTGCGCGGGGTGCTGGGACGCGCGGGTCTTGTCCGGGTCGTTGTGGTAGGCGAACGGGACCTCCTCGCGCTCGAAGTAGACGCCGCCGGTCTGGCCCGCGGCCAGTTCGGTCCCGTCATCGGCGCAGATCCGCACGCCGCCGAAGATGGCCCGGCCGACGGTGCCCGGCCTGGTCAGCCAGGTCGCGCTGTCGACGGCCGTCATGCCGTTGCCCTCGGTGCCCGCGTAGTACTCCACCAGGACGGGCCCCCACCACTCGATCATCTTCTGCTTGACCTCGACCGGGCACGGGGCCGCGGCGTGGATGGCGACCCGCAGGCTCGAGACGTCGTAGCGGGCCCTGACCTCGGGCGGCAGCTGCAGCATCCGCACGAACATGGTCGGCACGAACTGCGCGTGCGTGACGTGGTGGTCGGCGATGGCGGCCAGGGCCTGCTCGGCGTCGAACCGCGTCATCATGACCACCGTGCCCCCGAGGGCCTGGATCGCGCCGCACCACCGCAGCGGGGCCGCGTGGTAGATCGGCCCGGGCGACAGATACACGCAGTCGCGGTTGACGCCGAAGAACATGCTCGCCAGGATCGCCAGGGACTCGCCCTGCTCTGACACCTGGACGGCGGGCAGCGGCGGCCGGACGCCCTTGGGTCGGCCGGTGGTGCCGGAGGAGTACAGCATCGTGGCGCCGTGCGGCTGGTCGGCGAGCGGCTCCGCCGGCGCCGCGGCGATCGTGTCCTCGTAGCTGGCGTAACCGGCGACCGGGCCGCCGAAGGCCAGGCGCAACCTCACCCCGGCGGTCTGGTCCACGATCGTCTCGGCGGTGGCCGCCTGCTCGGCGGACACGACGAGCACCGCCGCGCCTGAGTCGTTGACGATGTACGCGACCTCGTCCGGCTTGAGGTGGTAGTTGACGGCGGTGATGTACAGGCCCGAGCGCATCGCGGCCCAGTAGACCTCGAAGGCGCGCAGGTTGTTCTCGGTGAGCAGCGCCACCACGTCACCGCGGCGCAGGCCCGCCGCGCGCAGGACGCGCGCCAGTTGGGCCGAACGGCGCTCGAGCTCACCGTAGGTCAGCGTCTCGCCCGTCCCGGTCATCACGGCCGCGGTCGCGTCCGGCGTTTCGGCGGCGTAGGTGCCTGGATACATGGTCGCAGTGTAGATAACGGCCGCATCAGGCGACTACGGCCACGTACCGCCAGTCGAGGACGCCGCGCGGCGCGAGCCCGCCTGGGGCGTCGGCGCGCACCAGGGAGCGCAGGTGAACCAGCCCTCCCCCGCCCGGCAGGTGTTCGACCTGCTCGACGGAGATCGTGCTGCGCAGCGTGTCACCCTCGTGCACCGGTCCCAGGTGGTCGCAGCCGTGCCAGGCCGCCACGGTGACGATCGAGGGCAGCGAACGGGCGGCCTGAGCCAGCGCCAGGCCGATGGCGTGCCCGCCGTAGACCAGGTGCTGGCCGCCGGCCGCGGCGGCGTCGTGGTGCACCATCGCCACGTTGAGGGTGAGCCGGGCCAGTTCCGGCGCGGCGGAGACCACGTCGCCGCCGACGGCCGGCCAGCTCTGCCCGGCCTGCAGCGCGGAAGGGCGCGGCCCGGCCGACCGCCGGGCGAACCGGTCCAGGCGCCAGCCGCCGACCAGGGTCCCGAGGCCTTCGGGCGGGTCCTTCGGGACGACCGGGTCTAGCTGGTCGGCATGCCCGGTCTGCCCGCTGGCCTCGCGCAGCGGGAGCATGGCGCACCGCCAGAAGTCCAGTACCGGCCGGGATTCCTGGTCTGCAGTGCTGATCCGCAGGACCGCCAGCCCGGTCGGGGCGCGGCCTTCGCGCGGCTGGTTCTGCCTCAGCGCGACCACCCGCGTCACGGTGCGCAGCGTGTCACCGAGCACCGGGACGCGTCGGAACGCCAGCCCGCGGTAGAACAGGTTGGCCTTGGCGTGCTGCGTGACCACGGTTGACTGCCCGATCGAGACGTCCCAGACCAGGGCCGGCGAAGCGATCAGGCCACCGCCGGTGACCTCGCGGCACAGTTCGCCGTCCAGGGCCAGCGCGAGCCGGTCCCCCGTGATGGCCTGGTGCGCCGCAGCCAGCCCCGAGGTCAGCGTGAGACCAGGCGCGCCGGCGAACTCCTGGCCGACCTCCAGCTCGTCAAAGTAAGGCCCCTCGACCGCCGGAGATGACATGGATCACTCCCCCTCCGCCGCAGAGGATCTCATTACTACCAGGCTCCGCGGCGGGGTGGATCGGTGGAGGCGCGGCCGGGGCGGGGCGGGTCGGTGGAGGCGCGGCCGGGGCGGGGCGGGTCGGTGG
>JBOHCK010000035.1:0-28290 GCA_050698755.1 Streptosporangiaceae bacterium
ATCGAGGTCAGCGCGGAGGCCACCTACGGCCAGCTGAGCCCGACCCAGCAGGCGGTCGCCCGGGGCCTGTTCCGGGCCATGACGGCCCCGGACGCCGACCTCAGGATCGGCCGTCAGACGGTGACCAGGGGCGATCTGCGCGCCGGCGTCTCCTCCGGCGAGCGGCCCGAAGTGGACTCGGTGCTCGAGGCGTTCGCCCGCGGGCGCCTGATCGTCCTGAACGGCGACCGGGCCGAGATCGCGCACGACGTCGTCCTGCAGGCGTGGCCCCGGCTGCGGGGCTGGCTGGCCGAGGATCAGACCAGCGTGATCCTGGCCGGCCAGCTCGCCCAGGACGCAGCCAGGTGGAACGGCAGCGGGAAGGACCCCGACCTGCTGTACCGGGGAGTCCAGCTCGCCGCGACCGGGCAGGCCAAGCGCGTGTGGGAAGCCGACCCCGGCCGGTTCCCCGCGCTGTCGGCCGCCGAGGCCGAGTTCCTCCGGGTCAGCGACTGGGCCATGGCCCGCAGCCGGTGGCGGCGCCGGGCGCTGGCTTGTGTCGTGGTGCTGGCGCTCGTCGCCGCTCTCGTCGTGGTCGTGGTCGCAGGTCAAAATGCCCGGACCACCGCCGGGCAGCAGAACGCCGCGGCCCTCTCGGAACGGCTGGCAGCGCAGAGCACCGCGCTCGACGCGACGGACCCGGTGACGGGGGCGCTGCTGGCCGCGACCGCCTGGCGGATCGCGCCGACCGCGCAGGCGAGGTACAGCCTGCTCGAATCGCTCGTGCAGCCGGTGCGCGGCGTCTTGACCGCGCAGGCCGGCGTGGTTACCGCGCTGGCGTACAGCCCGGGTGGCGGTACCGTGGCCGCCGGGTACCGGGACGGCACGATCCGGTTGTGGGACGTGGCCTCGCACCGCCTGATCAGCACCGCCACCTGGGGGCCTGAGCCGCTGGCCCTGGCCTTCACCACGGGCGGCAGGACGCTGGAGGTCGCCGGTTCGGACTCCGTCGGCTCGTGGAACCTGGCCAACGGGGCGCGGGTGGCGGTCCAGCCGCTCCCCGGTGCGGGCGGCGGGGGTTCGGTCGCGTTCAGCGCGGACGGCAAGACGATCGCCACAGGCGGCCGCGACGGGATCGTCCGGCTGTGGGATGCGGCGACCCGGCAGGAGATCGGCACGCCGATGAGCTCGGACGCCAACCCCGTGGATGCCGTGGCGTTCAGCCCCGACGGCACCATGCTGGCCAGCGCCAACACCGACGGGAACGTCCAGCTGTGGAACGCGGCCACCCAGCAGGTGACCGGGCCCGCGCTGACGGGGGCCGGCTCGGCGCAGGTCAACGCGCTCGCGTTCAGCCCGGACGGCACCGTCCTGGCGGCCGGCAGCCAGGACGGGACCGCACGGCTGTGGCAGGTCGCCACCGGCGGCCAGGTGGGCGTGACCATGGCGACCGGGTACCCGGTGAGCGCGCTGACCTTCGGCGACGGCGGGGCGACGCTCGCGACCGCGGAAGGCGACGGTTCGACCGAGTTGTGGGACATCGCCACGCAGACCCAGGCCGGCGCGGCCCTGACCGTGCCGGGCTCGGCCAGCGTGAGCGCCCTGGCGTTCGGCCCCGTGGCCGGCACGCTGGCCACCGCGGCGAGCAACGGCACCATCAGGCTGTGGAGTCCGACGACCTTCTACCAGTCATCGGCCCCGCTGGTCATGGACAGCCAGTACCTGGCCACGGCCGCGAACGGACGGGCGCCCGCCGTGCTCAGCGCCAACGGCGGCGTCCTGGCCACCGTAGGCAGCCGCGGGACGGTCCGGCTGTGGGACGTGGCCGCCAGGCGGCCGCTCGGCGTGCCCCCGTCCAGCCAGGACGCCGTGACCGCGGTGGCCCTCAGCCCGAACGGCGGTACCGTGGCGGTCGCCGCCGGCGGCGTGCGGTTCTTCAGGACGGCTACCGGCGCTCCGGTCGGTCCGGGGTTGCCCGCCTCCGGCGGCAACGGCTCGTACGGGTCGGTGGCGTTCAGCCCGAACGGCGCCCTGCTGGCTACCGTCAGCGCGGACGGCACGGCCCGGGTGTGGCAGGTCGCCACCGCCGGCCAGATCGGCCGTCCCATGCGCGTCGGCCGGGCGGGCACGTTCACCGGGGCGGTCGCGTTCAGCCCCGACGCCAAGACCCTCGCGACGGTCGGCGCCGGCGGCCAGACCCGGCTGTGGAACGTGGCCACCGGGCAGCCGGTCGGCCGGCCCATGGCCGCAGGCTCGGCGACGACCGTGCTGGCGTTCAACCGGGACGGGCGCACGCTGGCCACCGCCGGCACCGACGGCACCGTGCGGCTCTGGGACGTCGCCACCCAGCGGGAGATCGGCGCACCGCTGACCGCCGGCACCCAGCCGGTCTACGCCGCCGCGTTCAGCCCCGACGGGCGCACGCTGGCCACCGCGGGCGGCGACGGCACCGTGCGGCTCTGGGACGTGGCCACCCGGGAGGAGATCGGCGCACCGCTGACCGCCGGTACCCAGCCCGTCTACGCCGCCGCGTTCAGCCCCGACGGGCGCACGCTGGCCACCGCCGGCGCCGACGGGTTCGCGCGGCTCTGGGACGTGGCCTTCCCCGCCGAGCCCGTAAGGGCCGCCTGCGCCATCGCGGACGCCTCGCTCACCCGCCAGCAGTGGGCGAGCTACGCGGGGACCCAGCCGTACCAGCAGGTGTGCGCGGCAAGTTAACGCTTCGACCGGATCGTGTCAGGATGGCGTTATCGGCACCAGGGGCAGGCACACCGACCGCGTACCGGCCGCGCGCACTACGGGCGGACTCGCGGCGCTCGGCGCTGGCCTCCTCGTCGTGGCGATCGTCATCGGCCTGGCCATCCACGGCGGGACGCATCCCCCGGCCTCGCCGGCCCCCACCGCTCCCCCGACGCGCACGACGACACCTACACCCGCCGTGTCCGCCCGGCCCCCGGCGCACGCCGATCCGCTCGGGACGGCGGCGGCCTCCTACCTCTCGGCCCGGACCGGTTCCGTCCTGGCCGCCGTCTACGACCTGCGCACCGGCCAGACGTGGAGCCTGGGCAACGGACCGCCGCAGGCCGAGGCGAGCGTGGTCAAGCTCGACGTCCTGGAGACGCTGCTGGCCGAGCGGGGCGGCGGCAGCACCGGACTGGCGGCCAGCGACCGGTCGCTGGCCGAGCAGATGATCGAGGACAGTGACAACGACGCCGCGACGAGCCTGTGGTACGAAGTCGGGGGGCCGGACAAGATCCGCTCGTTCAACGCCGCGGCCGGCCTGACCCAGACGTCGCCGTCGTCGTGCGTGGTCTGCCCCGGGTTCGCCTGGCCGGGGTGGGGGCTGACCACGACGGTTCCCGCCGACCAGATCGCGCTGCTGCGCGAACTCGTCGAGCCGGGCCCCCTGCTCACCCCGGCCGATCGCAGCTACGCGCTGTCGCTGATGGAGAACGTGACGCCGTCACAGCGGTGGGGGGTTTCCGGCGGCGTCCCCGCCGGGGTCACGGTGGCGCTGAAGAATGGCTGGCTCCCGCTCGACACCTCGGACTCGAACTGGCAGATCAACAGCGTCGGCTGGATCTCGGGCCACAGCCGGGATTACCTGATGGCCGTGCTGACCACCGGGAACCCGTCGGAGCAGTACGGCGTCAGCACGATCGACGAGCTGGGCGCTCTCGTCTGGCAGAACATGAGCTGACGTTAAACCGCCCGCTGCCTGGCCAGGGCCGCCGGCGTCAGGCCCGCGAGCGCGCGGCACTCCCTGGTCAGGTGCGCCTGGTCGGCGTAGCCGGCCCGCGCCGCGATCATGGCGAGATCGCGGGCGGGGCCGCGCGGGTGCCCGGCGGCGTCGATCTGCGCGACGAACCGGCGGAAGCGGAGCACCCGCTGCAGGGTCTTCGGGCCGTAGCCGACCACATCATGGCAGCGGCGGCGCAGTTGCCGCTCGCTGAGACCGATTTGCGCGGCGACCTCCTCCGTGCGGGCCTGCGGGTCCTCCAGCAGCTCGGCGGCCCAGGTCAGGGCCTGGTCTGGTGCGCCGTCGGCGACGAGGCCCGCCGCCACGTCCAGCGCGCGCACCACGGCGGTGTCAGGGTCGAGCGTTCCCGGCAGTCGCCTGGCCTCGGCGCGCCGCAGCTCGGACAGGTCGACGCGCTGGTCACGCAGCTCGCTCAGCGGCACGCCAAGCGCCGGGCCGCCGGCCGCAGGCCGGAAGCGGACGCCGACGATGATCGTGCCCGCCGACATCTCGGTCGGGGTCGGACCCGTGTCGGGCCCGGCTACGTAAGCGCCCCGGCCCGGTTCCCAGATCAGGTCGGTGCACGCGTCGGGCAGCACCAGGCCCCGCCTGGTGCTCCCGTCCGGGGTGACCTGCGCCCACAGGCACGCGACGGCGTGCCGCAGTCCGGCGGGAGCGGGCCACTCGGTGTACCCGGGCGGCAAGGCACGCACGGCCGGGCCGGCCTCGGTGCGCGCCTGGGATCCCACCCTCCCAGCTTGCCACGCGGATGGCCGCTTCGTTCAATACGGCCGCGGCCCGGCTGTGGTGCGATGGACCCATGAACGCTCCTGACCTCGATGCTGCCGCCACTTTCGTCGCCGCGAACGCGAGGGTGATTGATAGGCGCAGGTTCGGCCGGCTGTTCGGCGACGGCGACGCCGGGCCGGTGCGGGACGCGGTGGCGGCGTACCGCAATCACGACGGCGGGTTCGGGCACGGGCTCGAACCGGACTGCCGGGCCCCCGGCAGCCAGCCCGCCGCGACCGAGATGGCCCTGCGCCTGCTGGACGAGGCGGATGCGTGGGACGACGACCTGGTCCGCGGCGCGTGCGACTGGCTGACCTCGGTCGCGCCCGCGGAGGGCGGCGCGGCGTTCGTCGAAGCGGGTCCGCAAGCCCTCGCCGACTGGCCGCACGCGCCCTGGTGGGTCCCCGAGGAGGGCCATCCCGCTTCGCTCATCGCCACCGGGATGATTGCCGGCACGCTGCACAAGCGGGGGGCTAGTCACCCCTGGCTCGACCGGGCGACCGGCGTGATGTGGACGCGGATCGGCGCGCTGCGCGAGCCGGGCGGCTACGACATGTTCGGCGTGCTCAGGTTCCTCCAGTACGTGCCCGACCGGGACCGGGCGCAGGAGGTGTTCGAGAGGGTCGGCCCGCTGATCCTCGAACAGAACCTGGTCGCCCTCGATCCCGAGGCACCAGGAGAGGTGCACAGTCCGATCGACTTCGCTCCCGACCCGGATTCGCTGGCCCGCAGCCTGTTCGACGACGCGATGATCAAGGCGTTCCTTGACCATCTCGCGCAGGCCCAGCGCGAAGACGGCGGGTGGACGTTCAACTGGCCGGCCTGGTCGCCGGCCGCCGAACGGGACTGGCGTGGCTTCCTCACCGTCGACAACCTTCGCATCCTGCGAGCCAACGGCCGCTGGTAGCCGGGTCAGACGCAACCAGCGGCAGCTACCGGATGACGCGGTAGTCGACCAGGAGATGGCCACTCGGCGAGGTGGAGCTTCGGATCGATTCGAGCCGAGTCGGCGGCAACCCGTCGAGTAGCCTTCGTCCGCTGCCAGCGATCTTCGGTGCGATCACGAGCCTGAGCTCGTCGACGACGTCTGCGGCGAGCAGTGCCTGAGCCACCGAGATACTGGCGTGGACTCCGATGTCGCCTCCAGGCCGGGCTTTCAGGTCACGGACGAATTCGACCAGCCCGCCGTCGACCACAGTCGCATTGGCCCACTCCCGCTGGAGCGGTGAGGATGTCGCGACAAACTTCGCGACCCCGTTGATGAACGTCGCAAACGGCTGGATATCGCTGCCCGGCCAGAACTCGGCCCACTCACCGTAGCTGCGACGACCCAGGATAACCGCGTCCTGCGCTGCGATGACAGCAGCGAGGTTGGCGTCCATTACGTCGTCCCAGTCGGTGATGAAGGAGTCGGGATCCTCGGCGACGCCGTCGAGAGACAACAGTTCGTACACGACGACCTTACGCACGCTCAACACCTCCGGTTGGCTTACACGATGCTGCATAGACGGCTCGCGCAGCCAAAACTTATCGCTCGCCAGGCTCAGCGCCGGGGATGGCCCACGATGACGGTGGTGTAGTTGAGGCCGTCGGTGGTGTCGCGCCCGGTGACCAGCGGCTCGGCGGCCAGCGTGGCGGCGTCGACGAGGTAGGCCGATCCGGCCCCCGCGCCTACGAGGAGGCGCGCCCTGCCAGGCAGCCAGCGCGCCCAGGCGATGTCCATGCCGAGCCCGAGCGCGGGTGCCGGGACCACCCTGACGGCTCCCGTGACCGGATCGACCAGCGCCAGCCGGGCCGCCTGCCCGGTTCCGGCGTTCAGGAAGACCGCCAGGCGAGTGCCTCCAGGCGAGAAGGCCCCGCCCATGGCGAATCCGCCCGGCCGCGGGCTGCGCACCGTCCTGGTCGACAGCGTCGCGGTGTTGGTGATCTTGACCGGGCAGTTACCTGGCAGCCGGCAGGCCGCCGGGATCCAGGCCAGGAGGCTGAAGCCGGCGCCGGGCGGCGTATACGCGTCGATGACCGCCAGCGCCCGGCCGACGGGGACTACCCGGCCGCTGGCCGGGTTCCAGAGGGCGAGAGCCGAACCGCCCGGGTCCCAGCCGTCCCGCGACTGGACCACGATGCCGTTCGCTGTGGCGAGACCCGCGCCGCTGACCAGGTCGGCGAGGCCGTCACCGCCGGGTAGGTACCAGCCGGCCGGGAGAGTCAGCAGCCGGGCGGCACCGCCGGCCGTCACCGGTGTCTCCGTCAGGCTGATAGCGGTCTGCGACATGAACAGGTCCCGGCCGTCGGCCGACAGGAAAACGGTCTGCCCGGGTCCAGCGGTCCCGACCTGGCCGGTAGCGACGTCCAGGTACCTGACCACCTCGGACCAGTGGCCAAGCGCGGGCACGAAGGTCCCCGCTGGATCGACCCAGTAGACGCGTCCTCCCGCGGCCACCAGGGGCAGCGGGTCGGCGTTGACCTCGGCCGCGGCCCGCTGGGTCACGCCGCCGCCGGGCTGGATCGAGCCGATGCGCAGGCGGGTGCCGTCGTACCAGACCGCGGTCACCGGCGAGAGGGTGGCCGGGGCGGCGCCAGGGGCGCCGGCTGGCCCGGACCTGCCGTGCTCGTGGCCCGACGGCCCGCGGGTCCCGGTCACGGCGAACAGCACCGCCGCCGTGGCGGTCAGCACGGCCGCGATGGTCCCCGCCAGTCGCCGCCTGCGACGCCGGCGCCTGGCCTCGCGGAACAGCGCGTGCACCGCGCCGGGGCCGGCGGGCCCGGCGCGCCGGGTCAGCAGGGAGCTCACCGCGAGCCTTGCCCGGTTCGCGACATGGAACTACTATGACTAGAACCATGTTGGATGTCAACGTCGATCGGTCCGCCCCGGTCCTGCTGCACGACCAGGTCGCCGCCCAGATCCGCCGGGCCATCTCGGAGGGCGAGGCCGGTCCCGGCGAGCGCCTGCCGCTAGCCAAGGACCTGGCGGCCGTGCTGGGCGTGAACAAGAACACCGTGCTTCGCGCGCTTCACCTGCTCAGGGAGGAAGGCCTGCTGGAGTTCCGGCGCGGTCGCGGCATCACCGTGGTCGGCTCGCCCGAGCGCGGCGCGGTGCTGGCCAGGACGTGGGATCTCCTGGAGTTCGCCCGGCGCCACGGTTTCGATCGAGCGGAGATCATCGAGATGATCGAGAGCCTGCCCTGACTAACGGCGGAAGAAGGACGGCCGGGACGATAATTTGCCGATCCCGGCGGCGAGTCCGAGGAAGATCAGCAAAGAAATTCCTATCTTCAGAATCCTGAGGCTGCTGCGATCCCGAACCCTCCGGCGGCCAGTGCCTATAACAAACCAGAGGCCGGCCAGGCTAAGGGCAGTGCCAATCCTCGTGTACAAGAAGTGTTCGTATATTTCGAGGCGAGTATGCGAGGAAGCTTTGTTAATTACTCGATCGATGGCCACGGCCACGCCTACCACAAGAACGAGCGCGATGTTCGCCGCCAGGCCACCCGCAAAAGAGATGATCAGGTTCTTCCTATCGTCATCGGTCCACGTGCTCTTACCATGTTCAGGCTCAGATGTAGCTTCTGGCGGCTCAGACCTATCTTCTGCTGCGGACGCAGCTCTCGTTCCACGCAGGCCAGACCGAATGCATGAGCCAAAAGTGTAGACCCGACTACCTGGGGGCCCGGATATTGCGGTCCAGATGTTAAGGCACCGCGTAGCGTGCGAGCAGCGGGATGAGCACGTGGGCGTCGGGGCTGCCCCAGCCGGTGACCGGATCCCAGCCGGGCGCCGCCTGGTAGCCGGTGATCGTCTTGGGCGGGAACTGCACGGTGTTGTTCCCCCGTGTGATGTCGTGGAAGGCCTGGTGGTAGGAGGGGCTGCGGGCGACCTGGTAGATGGCCGGGTTGACCAGGCCCAGGTGGCGCCCGGCGTACTGGTCGGCCAGGGCGATCAGCGCGGCCCAGATCGGGGCGCTGGCGCTGGTACCGCCGCTGCCGCGGATCATCGACGTGGTGCCGTCGCTGAGTACGATCGCCATGCCGGTGTGGCCGTTGGCGTCGGCCGATACGTCGGGCACCCCCCGGGTAGCGCCACTGCCGGGGACGCCGTCCTGGTAGCCGGGCCGCGGGAACAGGCTGCTGAAGCCCCCGCCTGAGGCCTGGAAGGCCGATCCCGGGTCTCCGTAAGGCAAGCCCCATGCCGTTTCGCTGATCCAGGCGCCGGTGGTGTGGCTGGCGGTCAGGGAGCTGCCGCCGACGCCGAGCACGAGCGGATCGGAGGCCAGCAGGTTGACCCCCTTGACCGGGGGAAAGGTGCCGCCCCCGAACGCGGCCGAATAGACATCGCATGGATAGCGCACCGCTCCGATGTCGCCTGAGGCGGCGACCACCGTCACGTGGCGGCTGACGGCCACCTGGAGTGCGGCGTTCACGCTGGCGGCCTGCGCACGGCTCACGCAGTGCTCGCCGCCGATCTGCCCTGCGGCGCTGATCGACATGACGCCGCCTTGGGTGCTGCCCAGACGGAGCGAGTCGACGACAGCGGAGACCGCGTTCGTGGTGTTGTCCAGGGACGTCGACGGGAGCAGGAGGATGACGAGGGTGGCATCGGGGGCGAGCGCGTGCACCATCTCGACGTCCAGCACCTCCTCACCGAAAGCCAGCCAGGGGGAACGGGCCCCGGCGAGCGTGGTGAGGACCCGCATCCGCGCGGCCGGCAGGCGGAACAGGCGGTCGAAGGCCGCCATGTCCTGGCGCATGTCGGTGACGTCGGGCGGGTTCAGCTGCGATTCGGCGAGTTCGGGTAGCACCACGGTCTCGCCGTGGCCGTTGATCCCGCGGTCGAGGAGCGGCTTGATGCCGTAGGCCACCTGGAGCTGCTGCGGCGTGTAGCAGGTGGTGACCGAGTTGCAGTCGGCGGCCGGGCTGGGCGGCGGGGCGGCCGGCGGCCGGGCTGGTCCGCCGGTGCTGGCTACGCCGGTCTGGGCCGGGCTGCAAGCCGTGGCGAGCAGGGCAGCCAGCGGCATGGCCGCGGCCAGCAGTCGCAGCCCCCGGCCGCGCGGGACAACTACCGGTGCTCTGGAGAGCTCGCTAATCATCTCCATCTTCGCGATACCTCCGGCCACTTCAGGCCACCCGGCGGCGGACGAGCCAGACGGTCACGGCGGTGAGCAGCACCGACAGCGCGAGCAGCCAGCCGCCCTCGATCCACTGGAATGGCCAGAACCGGCTGGCCGGCTGGTAGCTCGTCCACGTCAGGTAGCCGTGCTGGGCGAGGCACTGGAAGAAGGTTTGATGCAACGGCTTGCCGAACACCCCCACGGGAGCGTTCGGGCACAACCGCATGAGGAGGTCGTTGGGGGGCTGGCCGGTGAACGCGAATGTGCCGCCATGGGTCCACCACTGGCTCAGGACAAGCGCGGAACCGGGCACGTTCGGGCTGCTGGTGACCAGCGGCGTCAGGTAGTGCTGGCGCAGGAGGTTCCCGGCCACAAGGGCGAGCCCGGTGTAGGCGGCCAGGGTAGCGACGATCGCGGGGACGACCCTGCGGATTCCCATGCCCGCCAGGGCGCCGATCGCGAAGGCGGCCAGCGTCCAGGCGGCGAACGCGACCCCGCGCAGGTCGAACAGACCGGCCGCCAGCGGGGGCGCCTCGGAAAGGGACAGGCCCTGGTTGCCCGTGGCGAAGTAGGGCTGGTAGTACCAGGACAACAGGACGCTGAGCGCACCGGCAGCAGCGGCCACCGCGGCCGCGAGCGGGACCAGCTTGGCCAGCGTCCAACGCCACCGGCCGAACCCCTGGGTCCAGGCGTAGCGGAAGGTACCGGTCTCGAGCTCACGGGCCAGCAGCGGCGCCCCGGCGAACGCCCCGATCAGCGCGGGCACGGCCTGCAGTACGTAGCCGCCTATCAGAACTTGGTTCATGTTGTTGAAGTTGGTGATCAGGTCAGCGCAGGCAGGTGAGGCCGGGTGGCAGGCGGTCGCGGCGGCGTAGGCGTGGCGCAGCGATGAGCCGGCGATCCACAGCCACGCCGCCAGCGCGCCCAGAAACGCGGCCACGCCGGCCAGCGCGATCCGGTGCTGCCGCCAGGTGACCCAGGCCATCCGCCGCCATGGCACCGGCCGCACGCTCGCGTTCTCCTCCAGGCTGGCGGGCACGGTCAGCGCGGGTGTCATTGCGTCACCTCCGACGGTTCGCCAGTTTCCAGCGGCAGAGCCCGGCCGCCGCCCGGGCCGGGCAGCGCCGCGGCGCCGGGCTCGCGCAGGTAGGCCAGGGCGAGTTCCTCCAGGCTCACCGGGTGTGCCTCCCAGCCCGGCGGCACCGGGCGGGGGGTTCCGTTCGTCCTGATCAACAGGTGAGCCTGTGCCCCGCCGCGCCAGGCGCGCACTACGCCAGGTCGTTCGGTGAACCGGTCAGCTTCGGCGGCCGGACCGGTCAGCACGCGGTGACGGGCGAGCAGGTCGTCGACCTTGCCGGTGACCTGCACTCGGCCCCGCGAGACCAGGATGAGGTAATCGGCCACCCGCTCCAGCTCGGCGAGCACATGCGAGGACAGCACCACGGACACACCGTCCACGGCCATGGCGGTTATCACCGTGGCCATGAAGTCGTGGCGGGCCAGTGGGTCGAGCATCGCCATCGGCTCGTCGAGCACGAGCAGCCGGGGGCGCCGGGCCAGCGCCAGCGTCAGCGCGAGCTGCGCTTGCTGGCCGCCGGACAGCTGGCCGGCCTTGCGTTTCAACGGGACGCCCAGCTCGGCCAGCCGGGCTTCGGCGTATCCCTGGTCGAAGTGCCGGTTCAGGTTGCGGGTCAGGTGGAGCATGTCGGCGACGGACAGGTTCTTGTACAGCGGCGCGTCCTGTGCGACGAACGCGATGCCGTCGAGCGCGGCCGGCGACCCCGCCCGCCTGCCGCCGAGGACGGCGACAGTGCCAGCAGTTGGATCGGTGAGGCCGACCGCCAGGTTCAGCAGGGTGGTCTTGCCGGCGCCGTTCGGTCCGACCAGAGCGGCCACGTGCCCGCCGGGAATGGCCAGCGTGCATTCGCGCAGCGCCCACGTTCTCCCATAGCGTTTGCCGAGGGCGCTGGCTTCGATGACGTTCATGCCGCGCCCTCCGTTCCGAAGGAGCGCCCGACGCTCGGTGGTTGTTTCATCTGGTTGGGCCATGCGTGTGGCTGTTCATAGAGGGAGGCTACGAACGGCCCGATAACACTGCCATAACGCCGCTGACCTGCCCGGGACGAGGGACACCCTGCTCCCGGCGGGCGTTATCCGGTTGTCATCGGTGATGAGGCACCATGGAGCTCATGAGGGTGCTGGTCGTGGAGGACAACTCGGTCGTAGCGGACGCCGTGGCCGAGGGATTGCGCGACGAGGGGATAGCGGTCGATGTCGCCTACGACGGGCCGACCGGGCTAGACAAGGTGACCGTGAACACCTATGACGTCATCGTTCTCGACCGCGATCTCCCCCGCCTCCACGGTGACGCCCTCTGCCAGCAGATCGTGGACTCACCGAGTACCAGCCGCATCTTGATGCTTACCGCCGCCGCTCTGGTCGAGGACCGCGTGAACGGGCTGAACCTTGGTGCCGACGACTATCTGGCCAAACCGTTCGACTTCTCTGAGCTGGTCGCCAGGGTGCGCGCGCTGGCTCGCCGCAGCCCTTCCACCCCGCCGGTGCTCACTCGGGGTGACCTGATCGTCGATCGGGCCCGCCGGGCCGTCACCAGAGCCGGCCGTCCGGTGCTTTTGGCCCGAAAGGAACTCGGGATACTCGAGGTGCTCATGTCAGCGGACGGCGCGGCGGTGACGGCCGAGCAACTCCTCGAACAGGTCTGGGACGAGCACGCCGATCCGTTCACCAACGCCGTCGCGGTCACCGTCTTGCGCCTGCGGCGCAAACTCGGCGAGCCGCCGGTGATCGAGACGGTCATCGGCGGCGGCTACCGGATCCCCTAGTCATGACACTGGCCCGGCTGCGCCGCACAATCTTCGGCCGCCGCAGCGTGCGGGCCCGGATCGCGGTGGCCTGCGCGGGGCTGTTCCTCGTCATCGCCGCAGCGTTCACCGCCGCCATCTACACGGTGGTGGACCGAAGCTTCGGCCCCGCCCCTCCCCGCAACTCCACACCGGCCGGTCTGGTCCGCACGTGCCAGACGGCTGAAGCGAATCACACCCTCAAGCTCGACCCGGCTTTGATGACCCAGTGCCAGTACTTCCTCGGAGCCGCCAATCAGCGCACCCATGACCTGCACCAGCTGCTCCTATGGTCCCTCGCTGGTCTAGGCGTCGCCACGATCGTGGCCGGCATTTTGGGGTGGGCCATAGGACGGCGGATCCTCCTCCCTCTCCACACCGTCACCACCGCCGCCCGGCGAGCCTCCCGGGAGCGTCTCGATGAGCGAATCAGCCTCGACGGACCCGCCGATGAGCTCAAAGAGCTAGCAGACACCTTCGACGACATGTTGAATCGTCTCGACCTTGCCTTCGCCAGCCAACGCAGATTCGTCGCCAACGCCTCGCACGAACTGCGTACCCCGCTCACCTCCATGCGCACCCTGATTGACGTCGCGATGGCCAAGCCCACCCGGACCACCGAACAGCTCGAGGTGCTCGTCGGTCGCGTCCGGGAGGCCCTCGACCAATCCGATGCGCTCATCGACGGGCTCCTGACCCTGGCTCGGTCGGATCGGGGCCTGACCACCCGCGAGCCCGTCGACCTCGAAGCCGCCGCCCAAGACGCAATAGACCGCGCCAGCAGCGCCGCAAGAACGTCGAGCATTGTCATCGACGCCGACCTGTCACCCGCCCCCGCCCTCGGCGATCGGGTCCTGCTCGAGCGCCTGGTCGCCAACCTGCTCGACAACGCCGTCCACTACAACCTCACCGGAGGCTCGGTAAGTGTCGTAACGGGCTGCGACGACGACGTGTCGTACATCACCGTCACCAACAGCGGGCCGCTCGTACCGGAGTCGGCAGTGACGTCCCTGTTCGAACCCTTCACGCGCCTTGAGGAAAGAGTCAGCAACGGCCAACGCGTCGGGCTCGGACTGTCGATCGTCACCTCGGTCGTCAACGCTCACCACGGTCACCTCGACGCCGAAGCCCTCCCCAATGGAGGAATGAAAATTTCGGCCAGACTCCCGAAAACGACCGGGCCTTGATTACAAAGGTTTCCTGGCGAGCTTGTACACGGTTGTGTCGGTGTGGGCGATGACGCTGGCTGTGCCGTGTACTTCCTCGCCGCGCTCGCACCGCCGGATGAAACGCCCGTCCTGGAAGACGTCGAACTGTCCCGCGGCGATCGCGTAGTGGGCGTCCCCCTCCTCACCTTCCCGGATGAGCACCGTCCCGGCCGGTACCTCGACCCGTACGAGGGCGGACGCGAGGCGTTCGAGCACGGATGCGGGCAGATCGGCAAACGGCGGCAGCGAGCGCAACAGCGCGATCTGACCGGCACGGGCTCCCGGGCGTCCAACGTGAACAAGGCGCGCCCGCCCGCGGCAGCGGCCAGGGGCAGGATGGCCGCTACCCCCAGCAGTGCGAGCCGACTGCCCCCGAAGTGCACCAGCACCGGCACGAGCACGGCGCCGAGGGCGAGCCCGGTCATGGTGAGCCCTTCCAGGAGACCGAACACCCGGCCCAGAGAGGGCGGGCCTGAGGGTTATCCGTAGAAGACGGGCTCCATGACGGCGCGGGCGCGGCGGGCGGCCCGGCGGTAGTCCTGCTCGAGGGCCTGAGCGGCGTCGCCGGGCGGGTAGCCGAGCAGGCGGGCCACGGCGGTGAGCTCGCCGTGCCTGGTCGGCAGCGTGTCGCCGGGGCGACCGCGGACCAGGACGATCGCGTTCCTGATCCGCGCGGCCAGCACCCACGCGGCCGTCAGGGCGGCCGCGTCGTCGGCAGCCAGCAGGCCGGCCTGGACCGCCGCGAACATCGCCTCGCTGGTCCGGGTGGTCTGCAGCCCGGGCACCGCGTGGGCGTGCCGCAGCTGTAGCAGCTGGACCGTCCACTCGACGTCGGAAAGCCCGCCAGGCCCGAGCTTGACGTGGAGCGCCCGGTCGGCGCCGCGCGGGATCCGCTCAGCTTCCACCCGGGCCTTGACCCGGCGGATCTCGCGGACCGCCGCCGCGTCGATCCCCGGGTGCGCGGGGTAGCGGAACTCGGCGATCATCGCGGCGAATTCCGCGCCGAGCTCGGGGTCGCCCGCGGCCGGCTCGGCGCGCAGCAGCGCCTGCGCCTCCCAGGGCGCGGACCAGCGCCCGTAGTAGGCGCGGTAGGCGGCCAGGGTCCGCACCAGGGGGCCCTGGCGGCCTTCGGGGCGCAGGTCGGCGTCCACGACCAGCGCGGGATCGGGCACCGGCAGGGAAAGGAGCCGGCACAGCTCGGCGGCGACCGCGTGCGCGGCGTCCGAGGCCAGCCGCTCCGGCTGGCCGGGCCGCGGATCGTGCACGAACAGGACGTCTGCGTCGCTGCCGTACCCGCACTCGTGACCGCCGAACCGGCCCATCGCGATGACCGCGAACCGGGTCGGCAGCGGCTGGCGCAGCTCGGCGGACACCCGCCGCACCGCCACCGCCAGGGCGGCCTCGACCGTGGCCCGCGTGACGCTGGTCAGCGCCTCGGCCGTGGCGGCCAGGTCCCCGGTGACCCCGATCACGTCGGCCGAGGCGATGCGGAGCAGCTCGCGCCTGCGGGCCGAGCGGACGGCCGTCACCGCAGCCTCGGCGTCGTCACCATGGCGCTGGGCCGCGGCCATCATCTCGGACCGCAGGGCGGCCAGGCTCCGCGGGACGAGCTCGGCGTCGTCGCCGAACATCGCGACCGCCTCGGGCGCGCGCAGCAGCAGGCCCGTGGCGTACCGGCTCGACGCGAGCACGTGCGCCATCCGCTCGGCCGCCTTGGTCTCGTCCCGCAGCAGCCTCAGGTACCACGGCGTCTGCCCGAGCGCGTCGCTGACCTGCCGGAACGCCAGCAGCCCGGCGTCGGGCTCGGCGGCGTCGGCGAACCAGCCGAGCAGGACAGGCAGCAGCGTGCGCTGGATCGCGGCGCGCCGCGAGACGCCGGAGGCCAGCGCGTCGATGTGGCGCAGCGCGCCCGCCGGGTCGGCGTAGCCGAGGGCCTCGAGCCTGGCCCTGGCCTCGGCCGGAGTCAGCCGGGAGGCGTCGGAAGGCAGCCGGGCCACCGCGTTGAGCAGGGGCCGGTAGAACAGCTTCTCGTGCAGCCGCCGGACCTGCATCGCGTGCTGGCGCCACATCGCGTCGAATTCCGCCGCGGGGTCGGCGCGGTTCGCGGGGCCCTGGGACCGCTCGTTCGGGCCATCAGTTCCTCGCATCGCCCGGCCGAGCCTGCGAAGTACGGCGGGGTCTTCGGGCAGGATGTGCGTGCGGCTCAGCCTGTGCAGTTGCAGCAGGTGCTCGGTGCGGCGCAGGAAGCGGTAGGCCTGCGCCAGTTCGTCTGCGTCGGCGCGGCCGACGTACCCGCCCGTCGCCAGCGCGGCCAGCGCGGGCAGCGTCGCGGGCGCGCGCAACGTCTCGTCGGTCCGGCCGTGGACCAGCTGAAGAAGCTGAACGGCGAACTCGATGTCGCGCAGCCCGCCGGGGCCGAGCTTCAGCTCGCGTCCCGCGCGCCTGGCGGGCAGCGAATCCTCCACACGCCTGCGCATGGCCTGGACGTCCTCGACGAAGTGCTCGCGCCGCGCCGCCGCCCACACCAGGGGGCCGAAGGTGTCCGCGTACGCCTGGCCGAGCGCCAGGTCGCCCGCCACCGGGCGCGCCTTCAGCAGCGCCTGGAACTCCCAGGTCTTCGCCCAGCGCTCGTAGTACGCGCGGTGGCTGGCCAGCGTGCGGACCAGCGGGCCGCTGCGGCCTTCGGGGCGGAGGTTCGGGTCGACGGGGACGATGCTGCCCTCGGGGGTGGACCTGGCGCACACGCCGATCAGGCCCGCGGCCAGCCGGCCGGCGGTGGCCAGCGCCGCTGTCTCGTCGCCGTCTCTCGCCGGTTCCGCGACGAAGATCACGTCGACGTCGCTGGCGTAGTTCAGCTCGCGGCCGCCGCACTTGCCCATGGCCACCACGGCCAGCCGGCAGGGCGCCGCCGCCTGCCCGCCTCCCGGGAGCTCGGACCTGGCCACCGCGAGCGCCGCCTCGAGGACCGCCGCCGCGAGGTCGGCCAGCTCCTCCCCCACCTCGTCCACGGTCGCGGCGCCGGTCAGGTCGCGGGCCGCCAGGTGCAGCAGCCTGCGCCGGTACGCCGCGGCCAGCGCCGCCACCGGTTCCGGCCCGGCGGCGACCGGCCCGGCGGCGACCGGTTCGGCCACGCACGGGTTGGCCCCGACGGCACGGAGCATCTGCTCGCGGAGTTCGGCAGGTTCGGGGCGGCCGATATCCCCGCGTAGCTCGTCGGCGTCCTCGGGGTGGCGGGCCAGGTGGTCGGCCAGGCCGGCGCTGACGCCGAGCACGGCTGTCAGCCGGTCCCGGAAGTCCGGCTCGTCACGCAGCGCCTGGTAGGGGGCTTGCGGGTCGTTCACGGCCCCGGCCAGGCGGGCCAGCCCGGTCAGCGCGAGGTCCGGGTCGGCCGCGGCGGCCAGCGCGGCCAGCACCGCGCCGCCCTCGGGCCGGCTTGCGTCCTCGCCGGACTTCGGACCGCGGGTTCCTGGGTCGATCGCGCGCAGGTCCGTGCGGAGCAGGCGCTCGGCCCGCGCGGCGTCCGCGAAGCCCATCCGGGCCAGCCGCCCCGCCAGCGTGGTCCGCGTACCGCTCACGCCAGCAAAGGTATAACGGCGGGTCGACCAGCGCGCCAGCCGAGATTGACTCTGCCCATTTGACGCAACCAGTTGATTGCTATAGTGTGGCAACCAATCGGTTGCATATCTTGGGAGGATGGCGTGAGTGTTCCGGGCGGAATCGAGCGGCCGGCCGGCGTCAGCACGGCGGCGGCCGTCGCGCTGACGGCGATCCTGGGGCTGGCCGCCGCGGCGTGGGTGGTCGCCGCCTGGCAGATGAGCAGCATGGCCATGGGGGTGGCGACCCGGCTCGGCTCGTTCGGGTTCTTCATCGCCGTGTGGGTGGCCATGATGGCGGCGATGATGCTGCCCGGCGCGGCCCCGGCCGTGCTCAGGCGCTCCCGTGACTGGAGCGGCGCGCGAGCCGTGCCGCTGTTCGCCGTCTCGTACCTGGCGGTGTGGGCCCTGGTCGGCGTCGCGGTCTACCAGGTGGACAGGCCGCACGGGACGCTGGTCGCGGGCGTGGTCACGGTCGCCGCGGGACTCTATGAGTTCACGCCGGTCAAGCAGCGCTTCCGCCGTCGCTGCCGCGACATGGCCGGTTCGGGGTTCGGGTTCGGGCTGTGCTGTCTCGGGTCGAGCATCGGGCTGATGGCGATGCTGGTGGCCCTCGGGGTCATGAGCGTCGCCTGGATGGCAGTGATCACCGTCGTCGCGAGCGCCCAGAAGTTCCTGCCCCCCAGGACGGCCATCGACGTGCCGGTGGCGCTGGCCATCACCGGGCTCGGCATCTTGATCATCGCCGCGCCCGCCGCGGTTCCAGGGCTCACCCCGCCCATGTGACAGGTTCACCCGGCGTGTCATCAACAGGAAAGGACTAACCCATGCCCAGCCATAAGACCGGAACCCGCGAGGAATGGCTTGCCGCCCGGCTTGAGCTGCTCGACGCGGAGAAGGCGCTGATCCGGCGCAGCGACGACGTGGCCCGGCAGCGCCGGGACCTGCCCTGGGTCCGCATCGACAAGGAGTACCGCTTCGACACCGACGACGGCCCGGCGTCGCTGGCCGACCTGTTCGGCGGGAACTCCCAGCTCATGATCTACCACTTCATGTTCGGGCCCGACTTCACCGCGGGCTGCCCGGCCTGCTCGGCGATCGCGGACGGTTTCAGCGGCTTCGCGGTTCACCTGGCCAACCACGACGTGCCGCTCTGGGTGACCTCACGCGCTCCGCTGGCCAAGCTGCAGGCCTACAAGCAGCGGATGGGCTGGAAGTTCCCGTGGGCGTCGGCGTACGGGAGCGACTTCAACTCCGACTTCGGCGTCTACGTCAGCGAGGAGCAGGAGCGCGCGGGCGCCTACGAGTACAACTACCGCGAATCGCCCTTCTGGACGCCGCCGGAGGACATGCGCGCGCCGTTCGACGCGTGGGCCGGGACGACCGGCACCGACTGGGTGACCTACACGCGCGAGCGCCCGGGGATGAGCGCGTTCGCGCTGGAGGACGGGGACGTCTACCACACCTACTCGGCCTACGCGCGCGGCCTGGACGGCCTGTGGGGCATGTACCAGTGGCTCGACCGGGCCCCCCTGGGCCGGAACGAGGCTCGCACCGACGACGACCCCCTCAACTTCTTCCGCCGCCACGACGAATACGGCCGCCGGTAATCCGCGTCCGGGGATACCGCAGCCCCGGGGGACGGCGAGCTGCCGTCCCCCGGGGCGTGCGCCGCGCGGTTATCCGTGGGGCGACGCACCGCCGGCCGCGTCCGGCGTGACGACGACGAAGTCCAGCGCCGCACCGTTGATCACCAGCGTCCCGCCGCCGTAGAGGGGAATGGTCATGCGCGTCCCGTTGCGCATCGCGGTCGCGATCTCGCCGCCGAGGTTCTCGCCCCCCAGGGCCTCATTAGTCGACAGCGCATACCCGTAATTGTGTGCGGACGCCCCGGCCGCGGTCGGCAGGTAGAGCGTCCCTCCGGTGGGATTGACATCCGCCGGAACCGTCGCGTCGGGCTCGTTGAAGACGGCCACGCTGGCGGCTCGTCCGGAGAGCACCATCCAACCCCCGATAGGCCCGGCGATATCTAGGGTCAGCGGCTGTCCCGTCAGCTGGTTCGCGTTGAACGGCTGGACCAGCCACCACTTCGTCGGGTCGTCGCCGATCTGAATGTAAACGGCCATACGTGCTCCTTATCGTTATCGTGTTGGTTCTGCGGGATCGCCGACCAGGCCCAGGCGGGCACCCATGGTCGCTGCTTCGGTGCGGTTGCGGACTCCGAGTTTGTCGAGGATGCGAGACACGTGCACGGCGACGGTGCGGTCGCTGATGAACAGGGCGCGGGCGATCTGCCGGTTGCTGTCCCCCCGGACCAGGCAGCCGAGTATCTCCATCTCCCGGTCGGTCAGGTCGAACCTGGTGGCGGGCTCCGCGGAGCGGACGGTCCGGGCGAGGTGGGCCGCGCCCGGCGCCAGCCTGGCCCGCCGGGCGAGGTCGTCGGCCCGGGCCAGCAACGGGGCGGCCCGGAGCTCCTGGGCTAGGGCCTGGCACGCGGTCAGCGCGCGGCTGGCCTGCTCGCGCCGGCCGGCCTTGAGCGCGGCGGCGGCCTCGCGCAGCCGCGCGTACGCCTCCCGGTAGGGCCAGCCCGCGGCCTGCCAGGCCTCGGCCACGGCCCGCCACGTCGCGCGGGTATCGGTCCCGAGCCGGCGCGCTTCCTCGGCCGCTGCCGTGACGTTGAAGGCGGCCAGGTCCGGTTGCCCCTCGCCGTCCTCGGCCACGATGAGCGCGGCCCGCTCGGCGAAGGTGCCGGCCCGTTGTTGCCATTCGTCCGGGATGTCCCGCGGTCGCGCCGAGGCGGGCAGGATCGCCAGGTCGGCTTCCAGCTGCGCGCCGACGGCGAGCAACCGGATCTCTTCCTCGGCCATCGCGGCTCCCGACAACGCGGCGAGTCCGTCGACCACCTCGACCGCCGCCGCGGCCAGGTCGTCGGCGTTCAGGGCCTGCTCGGCCAGGCAGGCATGCAGGGCCCCGACGAGCCTGGGGTCGTCAGGAGACTTCCGCAGCGTCGCGGCCAGCTCGGCCGCGCGTTCGGCCTCACCCCGGGCGACGGAGAGTTCGAGCTGCAGGAGCTGGAAGTAGCGCGTCCAGTTCGTGGTCGACTCGGCCAGCAGCTCGGCCAGCAGCTGATCGGCATCGGTCCACCGGCCGCTCGCGACGAGCGCGGCCGCAACGTTGTTGCCGATCCCGGTCGTGATGGCAGGGGGCGCGCCCATGCGGACCACTGCGCTCCGGCCCTCATGGCCGGCCTCGACCGCCTCGGCGAAACGCCCGGCCCGGTTCAGCAGGTAGACGCGATTCGCCGCGGCACGGATCGTGTCCTCGACGCTGCCCGCACGGACCGCGAGCGTGAAGGCCTCGCGCAAGCCGTCCAGGCCGCCGTCCAGGTCGCCGTGCTGCGCCGTGATGACGCCCAGGGTGGCCAAAGCGTGGGCGCGCTCCGCGTCCGCGCCAGCCTGCTGGGCGACGGTCACCGCCTGGACCGCCAGCGGCCGCGCCGCCTCGCGTTCGCCGAGCAGCATCCGCCAGGTGGCCAGGGCGGCCAGGACGCGGGCCTGCAGCGGGGACGGCGGCTCCGTCTCCAGTACGACCACGGCCTGACCGGTCGCTTCCACGGCGGCCTTGAGATCGCCCGCTTCCCACCGATAACGCCCGAGCCGCTCGAACCGCCTGGCCCGGTCCGCCGGCGCGGCGGTGCCCGACTGGGCGAGCGCGTCCGCCGCCCAGGTGGCGGCCTGCTCGGAATTGCCCGCCCAGCTCGCCGCGCGCGCCGCTTCTTCCAGCAGGTCGGGCCCGGCGGCTGGCAGCCAGCTGGCGAGCTCGAGGGCCAGGGCGTAGTTCTTGGCCGCCTCCGGGTAGGCGCTCACCGATACCGCGTGCCTGGCTGCCAGCACGGCGGCGGCCGCCGCGCGGTCCTGGCTGCCGGCCAGGTGCCAGTGCCGGGCCAGCAGGCCGGGATCGGACCCGGGGCGGTCGGCGAGCGCCTCGGCCAGTCGGCGGTGCAGGAGGCGCCGTTCGCCGGGGAGAATCTGGCCGTAGATGACCTGGCGGATCAGCGCGTGCCCGAACGCGTATCCTTCGCCGTCCGACACGAGCAGGCCCGAACCCACCGCCGCCCGGGCCGCGGCGAGCATGCTGGCCTCGGGCAGCGCGACGGTCACGTCGAGCAGGTCATGGGACATCCCGCCGTCGGCCACCGACACCTGGTCGATCAGCGCGCGGGCCTCGGGCGTGAGGCCGTCGGCCTTGGCCAGCACCGCGTCGGTGATCGAGGCAGGCATCCGGCCGGGGCCGGCGCTGGCCAGCTCCCTGGCGTAGAGCGGGTTGCCTTCCGCGGCGGAGATCACCGCGGCCCTGGACTCCGTTCCGGAGCTTCTGGGCAGCAGATCCGCGACTACCTCGCCGATCTCGGCCGGGGTGAGCGGCGCCAGCCGCAGGCTCAGGACCCGCGGACGGCGCTCCATTTCCGAGAGCCAGCGCCGGGCACCGCTGCCCAGCTCGTCGTCACGCAGCGTCGCAACCACCATGATCGGCTGCTCGCGCAGACGGACCGTCAGGAAGCCCAGCAGCTCCCGGGAGGACTCATCGGCCCAGTGCAGGTCCTCGAGGACCAGCAGCACCGGCGCCTGGGCGGCCAGACCGGTCAGCACCTCGAGCACGCGGAGGAACAGGCGGTGCCGCTGGGTCAGCATGTCGCCCGAGCGGTCGTCCTCATCGAGCAGCCACCCGGCGTGGTCGCGCAGCGCGTCGACGAACGGCCCGTAGGCCAGCGCGCTCCCGGCCAGCGGCGCGGACTCCCCCGTCAGCACCTGGGCGTCGGCGGCGCTGGCGCACAGGTCCTCGACCAGCCGGGTCTTACCGAGGCCGGCCGGGCCGGTGACCAGGAGAATCTGTGCTTGGCCCACGCGCGCCCTGGCGTAGGCGGCCGACATGGCATCGCGCTCCACGGCGCGCCCGATGATCGGCAGGTCGCCCCCCACAGGAGAAGTGTGCTCGTTGTGGTGAACCGTGTCGATATCGGCGCGCACCGGGCTCGCCGTGACACCGGGCCGAGGGCGGCGGCGTAGTCAATTCCCGCGAGGGCGTAGTCATTTCCCGCAGGCCGGAATACGCATTGCTGCAGATGTGGGCACCCCTGCTGCCAGCGCATTCTCATGTCATGGCCGGAACGCACCAAGGCCAGGCCCGCTAAGAAGCCCAGACCACAGATCAGATCAGACAGGAGAAAACAATGTTCATCAACCCGGAGATCAGCAGGCAACTGGCCGACCAGCACCGCAGCGACCTGCTCGCCGACGCCCAGCAGCAGAGCCTCGCCCGCCAGGCCCGCACCGCAACCGGCACGACCACCCACCGCCAGCCCCTCAGCTACCGCCTCTGGCGCCGCCTGCGCCCCGTCACCACGTCCCGCCCCGTCACCAGCCCCCGCCTCGAGCCCCAGGCCTGACCACGCACCCACCACCTGCGACCCGCGCCCACAGCCGGGCCGCAGCCCCATGCCCGCCGGGGTTCCGATCCGGCGCCGGGATGACCGCCTCGTCTATAGTGAGCGTCGTTCGGTGCGGGCATGGGAGCACGGCGTGAAGAATCTGTATATCGCGGGCAAGTGGACACCGGCCTCGGACGAGGGCACCTCGCAGACGATCAACCCGTTCGACGCGACCCCGCTGGAGACCGTCGCCGAGGCCTCCGCGTCCGACGTCGACGCGGCCGTGGCGGCCGCCCGGGAGGTGTTCGACGCGGGCCCGTGGCGCCGCTCGACGATGGCCGAGCGGACGGCGCTGCTAAGCAAGATCGCCGAACTGCTGCAGCGGGACAAGGAGCAGCTCGCGCACACCGAGAGCCTGGACACCGGCAAGACGCTCAACGAGGCGCGCGCCGACGTGGACGACACGACTTCCGTGTTCCGGTACTACGCGGGGCTAGCCGGGTCGCACGCGGGCCGCGTCGTCGACCCGGGCCGGGCGGGCGTGGTCAGCCGGATCACGCACGAGCCCGTCGGGGTCTGCGCCCTCATCGCCCCGTGGAACTACCCGCTGCTGCAGATCTCGTGGAAACTGGCGCCCGCGCTGGCGGCGGGCAACACCGCGGTGATCAAGCCGAGCGAGCTGACCCCGCTGTCCACGATCGCACTCGTCGCGCTGGCCGAGGAGGCCGGCGTGCCGCCCGGAGTGGTGAACCTGCTGCTCGGCCAGGGCGGGACGGTCGGCCAGGCGCTGGTCGCGCACCCAGGGGTCGACCTGATCTCGTTCACCGGCGGGCTGGCCACGGGCGAGAGGATCATGGCCGCGGCGGCCCGCGGGGTGCGCCGCGTCGCGCTCGAGCTCGGCGGGAAGAACCCGAACATCGTCTTCGCCGACACCGACTTCGACACGGTCGTCGACAACGCGCTGACCGCCGCGTTTCTGCACTCCGGGCAGGTGTGCTCGGCGGGCGCCCGGCTGATCGTCGAGGACAGCCTGCACGACAGCCTCGTCGCGGAACTCGCCGCCCGGGCCGACCGGATCCGGCTCGGCAGCGGCCTGGACCCGGGCACCGAGTGCGGACCGCTCATCTCCGCCGCGCACCGGGCCAAGGTGGAGCGGTACATCGCGCTGGGGCTGGCCGAGGGCGCGGAACTGCTGGCGGGCGGGCGCCGGCCGGACGAACCCGCGCTGGCCAGCGGGTTCTTCCTGCGGCCGACGGTGTTCGCCGGGTGCCGGCGGGACATGGCGGTAGTGCAGGACGAGGTGTTCGGGCCGGTGGTGACCGTCGAGCGGTTCCGGACCGAGGACGAGGCGATCCAGCTCGGTAACGACACCGCCTACGGCCTGGCGGGCGCGGTGTGGACCACCGACTCAGGCCGGGCCGAGCGGGTCGCGGGCGCGCTGCGCCACGGCACGGTGTGGATCAACGACTACCACCCCTACCTGCCGCAGGCCGAATGGGGCGGCTTCGGCCGCTCGGGGATCGGGCGCGAGCTTGGTCCCTCCGGCCTGGACGAGTACCAGGAGAAGAAGCACGTCTACCACAACACGAGCCCCGCGCCCGCGCGCTGGTTCTCGGGGTAGCCGCTCGTCCGGAGTGGTCAGGCGCGGTCCAGGCCCTGCAGGCCGGCCGCCATCGCGCGGAACAGCGGGTCGGTGTAGGCGGTCAGACCCGCGTATACCTGGTTGATCTTCTGGTAGGCGTCGGCCGCGCGCGGGTCGGGGGCGAACTCGTCCCCGGCGGTGACCATCGCCGCCGTGGCCTGCGCCCAGTCCGGGTAGAGGCCGTGCCCGACGGCGGCGCAGATGGCGGCGCCGACGCCGGCGGCGTCGTTGACCGTGGTGCGGCGCGCGGGGCGGCCGAAGGCGGCGGCGACGATCGCCATCATCAGGTCCGAGCTGGATCCGCCTCCGGACACCAGGATCGTCGGCGACCGGCGGCCCAGCGCGCGTTCCATCGCCGCCGTGTTGTTCGCCATCGTCAGCGCGATGCCCTCGAGGATGGACCGGTAGATGTGGGCCCGGCCCTGGCTGCCGTCGAACCCGAGCAGCGCGCCGCGCCGCCAGGTCGCGCCGCTGGGGGCGAGCCAGTCGTGCACCGTCAGGAGCCCGTTGCAGCCTGGGGCCAGCTCGCTGGCCTCCTGGCTGAGCGTGGCCTGGAGTAGGGCCGTTCGGGAAAACCGCTCCTCGCCGGGCGGGCCCTCCAGCACACTTTGGTACCAGCTGACCGTCCACATGCCGCGGCGGATCCCGGTGCTCTCGTACAGGTACTTGCCGGGCTGCGCCGCGAAGTTGACCCAGTAGCTGTCGTCCGCGCTCCGCGAGGAGGAGCCGATGGTCATCGCCGCGATGTACGTGCCCAGCGACAGCAGCACGGTGCCGTCGTCGTCCAGGCCGCAGCCCAGCGCCTCGACCGCCTTGTCGTTGGCCGTGGCGTAGACCGGCACGCCGGCCGGGATCCCGGTGGCCTGCGCCGCCGCCACGGTCACCTCGCCGAGCAGGGCGCCCGGCGGGACCAGGTCGAAGAGCATGCCGCGCGGCATGCCGGTCGCGGCGTAGGCCGCGGGGTCACCCGACCAGGTCGCCGTGTCCTGGTCGATGGGCCAGACACCCTGGTAGTTGGCCGCGGTGTCGGCGAACTGGCCGGTCAGGCGGTGGGTGATGTAACCGGAGGAGGTGGTGATGTACCGGGTCGCGGGGTTGTCCGGCTCGTAGGGGCGGGAGACGCGTTCGTCCATCCAGCTCAGCACCGGCTCGGTCAGCGTGCCGTCGGCGGCCAGCAGGGCCCGGCAGTACCGGATCGTGCACAGGCCGACGGCCGCGATGTCGGCCGGGTTCCCAGGGCACCCGGCCATGACCTCGCGGCAGGCCTCCCTGATGGAGTCCCAGAGGTCGTCGCCGGGGTGGACGGCGTGCCCCGGTACCGAGGTGTCGTAGGGCCGCAGCCGCCTGCGGGCCTGGGCGAGCGGGCGGCCGTGCGGGTCGAAGATCGCCACCTTGGTGCTCTGCGACCCGTTGTCGATGGCCAGCAGGTAGGGCGTCATGGCTCAAGCGGGAAGATCGTGCCCGCGTTCATCACGCCCCTGGGGTCGAACGCGTGCTTGAGGGTGGACAGCAGGTAGTAGGCGCTGCCGTGCTCTTGCTTGGTCCAGGGCGTGCGGTACTTGCCGATCCCGTGGTGGTGCACCATCGACCCGCCCAGCCGCAGGGCCTCCTCGACGATGATCGCGTTGAGCGGCTTGTGGTACACCTCGATCTCTTCGCGAGGGGTGCTGTTGATCGTGTAGTCGTAGACGAAATAGAGGTTCGTCCCCGTCTGGTAGCTGTGCGAGGAGTGCGCGCCGAGCATGGTCAGGTCGGCCACGCGGGGGAACTCGCTCCGGATCCGGCTCATGACGGCTTCGAACAGCTCGCTGACCCGCGACCAGTCGACGGACACCTCGGTCGTGTACCCGAGGTGGTGATCCCGGAGCATGGTGGCCTGCTCGGCGTCGATCTCGTCCTGGCCCCAGTTGAGGTTCTCGAACCAGTCCCGGATCCGCCCGGCGTCGACGCGCGTATGAGGGCGGCCGGCGAAGAGCTCCTCGATCGCCTGCGCGGTGGCGGCGGCGAGGCCCGCCGGGCCCTCGGCGACGAGCACGACGACGTTCTTGCCCTGGTAGAACCCGGCGAAGTGCTGCCGGGCGTCCTCGGGCGAGTAGACCCGGCACACCGTGGGCCGGTACCCCGCGGTGATCAGTTCGCGGACGGCGTCGACTCCGTCGGCGAATTCGTCGACCAGGAAGCCGAAGTACCAGTTGTTCTGCGGCTGGTAGCGGAAGAGCTTGACCGTCACCTCGGTGATGAAGCACAGCGCGCCCTCGCTGCCGATCGCGATGTGGCGGATGTCCGGGCCCGCGGCGCGGCGGGGCACGTTCTTGATCCGGGTGACCTGCCCGCCGGGGAAGACGGCCTCCAGGCCCACGACCATGTCCTCGATGCCGCCGTACAGGGTGGAGAACTGGCCGATCGACCGGGTGGCCACCAGGCCGCCCAGCTGGGCGAGCGGCTTGGACTGCGGCGAGTGCCCGGTGGTCAGGCCCTGCGCCCGCACGGCGTCCTCCAGGGTTTGGAGGCGGACGCCGCACTGCACGGTGGCCATCATGTCGACCGGGTCGATCGACAGGATCGCGTCCATCCGCGACCCGTCGACCACCAGGCTGTCCTCGACCACGGTCTCCAGGCCGCCCTCGGTGGCGGTCCGCCCTGTGCGGGGGACGACGTTGACGAGGTTGTCGTCGGCGAAGCGCAGCACGGCCGCCACCTCTTGGGCCGAGGAGGCGTAGACGATGGCCGCCGGGATCGGCCCGTCGTAGATGCCGTGGACGGCGGTGTACTTCTTGAACCGGTCGACGCTGGCCTCCTTCAGCTGCTCGTCGCCGGTCTCGACGGCACCGGGCCCGAGCAGGTCGGTCATCGCCTTGACGATCGACTGGCGGTCCAGCGGAGATCGGGATGGGACCATGGGCAGTTCTGCTCTTTCTCGTTTTTCGAGCGGCGGATCAGGGTCAGCGGACCAGGTACCCGCCGTCGACGACCAGGACGTGGCCGTTGACGTAGTCCGCGGCCCGGCTGGCCAGGAAGACGGTGGCCCCCATCAGGTCGGCGATCTCACCCCAGCGGCCCGCGGGGATGTGCTCGACGATACGGCGGTCGGAGGCCGGATCGGCGCGGGTCGCCTCGGTGATCGCGGTCTTGAAGTAGCCCGGCGCGATGGCGTTGACCTGGATGTTGTGGGCGGCTAGCTCGTCGCAGTAGGCCTTGGTGAAGCCCACAAGCCCGGCCTTGGTCGCGGCGTAGGCGGGTGACCGCTGACCGCCGAGGAAGGAGAACAGCGAGGCGATATTGATGATCTTGCCGGATCCCTGCTTGATCATGAACTTGCTGGCCTCGTAGGACAGCTCAAACGCGGCGGTCAGGTTGACCGACACCATGGGATCCCACTGGTCGCGGCCGAAGTCCTCCACCCCGGCCAGCAGGGCGATGCCCGCGCTGTTGACCAGGATGTCGACCGAGCCCAGCGTCTCGGCGCAGCGACGGATGACGGCCGCGGGCACGCCGGGCTGCGTGATGTCGGCCACCGTGAACTCCAGCCGCCGCCCGGCGCCCTCGATGAGACGGCGGGTCGTCCCGTCGTCCTGCGCCAAGCCGACCGCGAACACGTCCGCTCCGGCCTTGGCCAGGGCGAGCGAGAAGGCCTGGCCCAGGCCGGTGTTGCCGCCGGTGACGATGGCGTTCCGCCCGGCCAGACAGAACAGGTCGAGACTGAAGTCGGCGATGTCCATGGTCAGCTGCCGTCCGTGGGGTGATGAGTTCCAGGGCTACGCTACCGAGCGGGCCCGGACTCCCTATGCTGGCGCCGTGCATCTGAGCCTCATCGCCGTCATGGTCGACGAGTACGACCCGGCGATCGACTTCTTCGTGCGCGTGCTGGGCTTCGACCTGATCGAGGATTCCCCGGCCCTAACGACGAACGAGGGGCGCCCCAAGCGCTGGGTCGTGGTCAGGCCGCC
>JBOHCK010000036.1:0-27966 GCA_050698755.1 Streptosporangiaceae bacterium
GGATCGTCTCGACGACCTCAAGCCGGCGGATCTGCTTGTAGCTGGCTACCTGCGCGGCGGCGAACTGCATGATCTCCTCCAGGCTGGCGGAAGCGCCGGGCCGGAGCGTGACGTACCCGAAGGGAATCTCGCCCGCCTCCTCATCGGGCAGGCCGACGACCGCGGCGTCGGTGACGTCGCGATGGCGGAGCAGGACCGCCTCGAGTTCGGCCGGGGGAACCTGGAATCCCTTGTACTTGATGAGTTCCTTCAGCCGGTCGACCACGTACAGGTGGCCGTCGGCGTCGAGGTGGCCAAGGTCACCGGTGTGCAGCCACCCGTCGGGCTCGATCATCGCGGCCGTGGCCTGCGGGTTGTTCAGGTAGCCCTTCATCATCACCTCCATGCCGTAGATGTGGAAGAACGGCAGCACCGCTATGAGGCTGTCGTCGGGCTGGAGCTGGAGCAGCGCCAGGAGCTGCGCGGTGTTTACGACCAGGTTCCTGTGGGTGAGCATGACGCCCTTGCACAGCCCGGTGGTCCCTGAGGAGTAGGGGAGTGCTACAACATCGTCGGGCGCGACCGGGACGTGCTCGGCCAGCGGCGCACCGAACAGACCGGACAGTGGCTTGGCCCCTTCCGCCTCGCCGATCGTATAGATCTCCGCGACCTTGGTTCCTGTGCACGCCCGGGCGGCCATTTCGGTCAGCGGCGGGACGGTCACCAGGATGCGGGCACCGCAGTCCTTGAGCTGGTTGCGTACCTCGGGCTCGGTGTACGCCGGGTTGATCGTGGTGACGACCCCGCCAGCCATCGCGGCGGCGTGGAACACCACGGCGTACTCGGGCATGTTCGGCGCCATCAGCGCGAGCACGTCGCCCTGGGCGAACCCGCTAGCAACCAGGCCCCCGGCCAGCGAGCGGATCGCGCTCGCCAGGTCCGCGTAGGTGAGCACCCGCCCGGAGACGCCGTCGATCAGGGCCGGCTTATCCCCGTGACCGGCCCCGGCCAGCACGTAGGTCGTAAGCGGGAGATCCGGGAGTTCGACGTCGGGAAACGGGCTGCGGTAGATCATGGGTCCTCCCTCGCCGAGGGCACGCGGCCGCTCTGGCCGGCTAGCCTACCGTGATCGCCTGCCTGGCCGGCATAACGATCACGCAGACGCCAGCCATGCCCCACTGCGTGGCAGCGCCCGGCTGTAAGGTCAGTGCGAGGAGCCGCGAGGCCGCGAAGGTCATGATTGGAGTGGCAAGGAATGACGATCTTCTACCCGGACGTTTCCAGTTACCAGACGGGTATCAGTTTCGCCGGCTGCGTTATCGCCATGGTGAAGGCGACGGAGAACAATAATTACCGTAACCCCGACTACACGGCCGCCAAAACCCGGGCCGCCAGCGCGGGCGCTTACTTCTGCGCTTACCACTTCCTGCACGCGGGCAACGGCGCCGGCCAGGCGCAGTACGCCTTCAGCGTCGTCGGCGCCAGCGTGCCGCTGATGATCGACTTCGAGCCTGCGTACAATGCCAACGGCACGATTGCCTCGGCACCGCAGATTTCCGACGCCGTGGCCTTCATCAACGAATACCGTTCGCTCGGCGGCAAGGTTTACCTGCTGTACCTTCCGCACTGGTACTGGCAGGGCAATCTCGGCCAGGCGGCCCTGACTTCGGTAATCGACCTCGGCATGCTCCTCGTCTCGTCCGATTACACCGGCTACAGCGACACCGGCCCCGGCTGGGCTGCGTACGGCGGAATGACGCCCCTCGTTTGGCAGTACACATCAACCGCGACACTCAACGGAGTCGTTAACGTGGACATGAACGCGTACCAGGGCACGGTGTCCGATTTCGAGGCGCAGGTCACGACCGGCGCGGCCGCTCAAGGCCCCGGCACCGAGCCCACCCTGACCGAGGGCGATACGGGCCCGGCGGTCCAGACGCTGCAGACCCGGCTGAACGTCTGGGGTGCGAAGCTGACCGTTGACGGTGACTTCGGCGCGTCCACGCTGGCCGCGGTCAAGGCCTTCCAGACCGCACACAAGCTGACCGTCGACGGCGTCGTCGGCGCGCAGACGTGGACGGCGCTCCTCGCCAACCCCGGGACCACGGCGCAACCGTACCCGGCGCCGACCAAGCTCGCGGTCAGCTCGGTGAGCCTGTCCGTCTCGTGGGACGCGGTGGAGGTAAACGGCACGGCGGTCGCCAGCTACACCGTCGAAGCGGTCGAACTGAACGGATCCGTTTTCGTCCGCGAGTCGCCCACGACCAATTCGGTGGTGCTGACGACACTGGTCCCCGGCCAGACGTACAACATCCTGGTCTGGGCCAACGGAGGCCCCGTCGCACCTCCGCACGCCTCCATCCAGGTCACCGCCGGATAGGTACCCGGTCGCCGAGGCCATGCTCGAAGGCGCCGCGTCGGCTCGCCCCGTCGGTGCCTGAGCGCTTGGCGCTGGCCGGTTGTGGTACACCGGTAGCGTGACCGGGAAGCGGAGATGAAGGCGTTCCGGCGGGCTCGGGGCGGCCCGCCTGAGTTCGCCTCGTACGGGTATGACCCGGCGGCCGCGTTCAGCCTTGGCACCCGGCTGGCGGAGCAGGGCGACGTCCAAGGAGCGCGGTCGGCGTTTCAGCAGGTGATTGATTCCGCGGACGCCGAGTACGCCCCGGCGGCCGGGTACCGGCTGGGCCTGCTGCTCGGCCAGCACGGCGACATCGAGGGCGCCAAGGAGGCCTACCGGCTGGCGGTCAACTCTGGCCATCGCGAGCACTCGCCCTTGGCGGCGCGGAACCTCGGGCACCTGTACAAGCGGCAGGCCCGGTACCGGCAGGCGATTTCGGCCTACCAGATCGCCATCGATTCCGGTCACCCCGACGTGGCCCCTTGGGCGATGGTCTATCTCGGGAACCTGCTCAGCGCCCACGCGAACCCGGGGCCCGCGCGGGCCAGCTACCAGATGGCCGTCGATTCCGGGCATCCGGAAGCCGCGCAGGAGGCCGCCAGGAAGCTGGCCGCCTTCACTTAGGTAGCGCCCAGGCAGAAGTAGACCGCCAGCGGCAGTACCGCGTGCTGGGCGGAGGCCCGTCCGGTGGCGTTCAGGCAGTGGTGGGTGATCCAGACCAGCCGCGGATCGGTCGTCGTCGGCGACTGCAGGAAGGTGGCGACGAAGCCGGTCCGGATCAGCTTCTGCAGCGTCGCCAGGGTCGGCTCGGGAATGGTGCCGGTGAAGCCGCCGATCGGCACCACCTCCCGGCCGCTGGCCCAGATGAACGGCGCGGCCAGCACCGCCGTCTGGGTGGCCATGAGGTACGGGAACGCCGCGTTGGCCCGCTCCAGCGCGGCGAGCGACCCGTTGATCTCGAAGCCCGTCGACAGGAACGCGGTGATGTCAGCCGTCTCGCGGGCCGACTCGAACGGCGTCTGGAACGGGCCGAGTCCGCTGTCCACCACGGCCGCCGAGGCGACGGCCGGGACGATCACGGTGGCCACAGTGGCCAGGGTCAACGCGACCGCGGCCAGCGCGGCGGCCCGTCGGCGCCAGGCGGCCACAGCGAGGCAGCACACCGCTGCGGCGCCGACCCCGATGGCGGCGGGCCGCAGCCAGCCGGGCAGGCCGGTTCCGCTGGCGGGCAGCAGCCAGGTCGCGTATCCGGCGGTCGCCAGCACGGCGGCGCCGAGCGCCAGCCAGGACCAGGCGCGCTGGCGGTGCTGCCAGGCCAGCGCGAGCCCGATGCTGAGCAGGCCAGCGACCGGCGGTGACAGTGCCGCCGTGTAATAGGAGTTGATGTCCGTGGCCGCCGAGAACACGGCGAACAGCGTGACCAGCCAGACTCCCCATAGCACCAGCCCGGCTCGCACCAGGTCAGTGCGCGGCTCGCGGCGCCGGGCGAGCAGGCCCGCGACCAGCGCGAGCACGGCCGCCGCCAGCAGCCAGGCGGCGTCGCGGCCCAGATCACCGGACAGCAGCCGATGCCAGGACGGCGGTGGCGCGATGGGTATCCCGAGCCGGATGGTCCGGTTCACTAGCTGGTCGGGCGTGGCCTGGTCGAGCCGGCCGAACCCGTTGTAGATGAATACCTGCTGGAACGCCGAGTTGTCGGTGCTCCCGTCGATGTAGGGCCGTGAGCCAGCCGGCCACACGGTCACCAGGCTCATCCAGCTCAGTGAGACGACGACGGCGAGCAGCGCCATCGCGCCGCAGCGCCAGGCCCGCCGCAGCCAGCCGCCCGGCGCCGCCAGCAGGTAACACGCCGCCAGGGCCGGCAGCACGAGCCACGCCTCGAGCATCTTGGCCTGGAAGGCCAGGCCGACCCACAGGCCAGCCAGCAGCAGCGGCCGCAGCCTTCCTGTGACGACGGCGGAGATGATCGAGTCGGCGGCCAGCACGGCCAGCAGGATCATCAGCGTGTCGCTGACGTTGCCGCGGTTGAGCGCCACGGTCGCCGGCGAGATCGCCAGCAGGCCAGCCGCGATGAGGCCAGCAGGCGGCCCGGCCAGCCGCCGCACGGCACGATAGAGCACGAGCACCGTGAGCGTACCCTCGATGACCTGCGGCAGGACCAGCGCCCAGGTGTGCGGGCCGAACACCCCCACCGAAATGGCCTGCAGCCAGAACGTGCCGGGCAGCTTGTCGGTCGTCACCGTCCCGGCCGGGTCGAACGCCCCGAAGAAGAAGTTCGACGGACCCGCCGTCATGCTTCGGACGGTGGCCGCGTAGTAGATCTCGATGTTCACCGGCCGACTGGCCTGCCACGCGTAGGACCAGGCCGATACGGCCGCGATCACCAGCAGCAGCGGCCTCGCCCAGCCTGGCTGATCAGCTGCCGACCACAGGGACCGCACCCGAGGGCCAGCACGCCTGGCCACTTCGCGAAAGAATTGCGGCCAGGTCGACGGCAGCGGGCGGTCCGTCACGGTCTGCATGCCCAGCACCGTACCGTCCAGAAGCTTGACAATCAAGCTACTTGACTACCAGTTGACGGCAACCACCGAGGGCGGTCGGGACGTCTAAGTGCCGCATAACCTAGCCTGGGAGATGGTCATGGGCGTCAAGTGGATAGCGGTGCTGGGCGTGCTGGCGTTGCTGGTCAACTGCGGGACGCGTGCCTCGCACCCCGCGGCGCATGTCACCGGCACCGCGGCCAGCCAGGCACCCGTCGGCTCCGGGGCACCGGTCGGCTCCGGGGCACCGGTCGGCTCCGGGGCACCGGTCGGCTCCCAGGCACCGGTCGGCTCCCGGGCCGCGGTGCTGGCGCTGGCCAGGCAGATGCTCTCCCAGCTGGTTGTCCCGCCCGGGTCACAAGATGCCCATCCGTCGCCGGTGCCGGGGCCGCTGAGCGTGTCATCCGTCGGCGGTGGCCCGCCTTATACGGTTGACCTGTACCGGTTCGTCGTGGTGCACGGGTCCGCCGGGAACACACGGTCTTTCCTCCTGGCGCACGTACCAGCCGGGATGACCTGGGCTAGTACCGGCCTGGCGCCAGGCACGACGAACGCGGTCACGGTGCTGTCGGTAAGTTACAGCCCCAGGTCCGTGGCGTCCGGACTGACCAACCCACAACTGGGTACCGCGGCGATGCCTGCGGCGGGCGGCAATACCCTGATCCGCGCCGACGCCAGCGTGAGCTGGTTCCCGCCGCGCAGTGCCGCCGAACAGCTGAACGCGGCCGGCTTCCGCTTGGTGACGATCACCGCCACGCAGACCTTCCCCCGGCAGCGAACGGTAACGCGCACGTTTACCTCGGATGTGGTCATAGGCCGGCTGGTTGCCCTCATCGACCGCCTGCCCGCCACACCGTACCCAGACGTGGCCGCCATGAGCTGTGCACCCGCTTTTACCGGTTACCGGCTGGAGTTCACCCCGAACGTGACCATCTACTGGGACGGCTGCGGGGGCAGCGATGCGATCTTCGTCAACGGGAAGGCCCAGCCCAGGCTCTGGGATCACGGTGCTATAGCCGCCGCGGCCGCGGCGCTCTTGCACCTCGCCAGGTCCTAGGGCCTCAGCGCGGTGGCCAGACCGCGTAAGTTGACGCCATGGCTCACTACAGCAGGCTGAACAAGGTCGTGATTGACGTCCCGCCCGCCGAGCACGACGGCGAGGTGGCGTTCTGGAGCGCAGCACTCGGTCAGCAACTGAAGCAGGGCGAGCATTTCCCCGAATACCACGGCGCCGCGCTCCACGGCCTGGACTTCGGGCTCCTCATCCAGCGGCTGGGCGACGGCCCGGGCCGGCTTCACCTAGACATCCACACCGACGACCTAGATGCCGAAGTCGCCCGGCTGGAGGCGCTTGGCGCCGAGCGAGTGGAGTTCGTGCACGCCTGGTGGATCCTGCGCGATCCGGCCGGACAGCTGTTCTGCGTCGTCCCGGAACCCGCCGGCTCGCTCAACGACGACAACGCGCAACGCTGGGAGTGATTGCCGCCCCGGCCGTTCTCGCGCGCATCGGCGTGCAGGCCGACGCGATCCGGGCCGGCGTCCCGGACCTGTAGTGTCGCGTGGTGTGAGCGCAGAGCGCGGGCCCTGGATCGACTTGCACAGTCACGCCGGCCGGTGCTACCTGGCCGGCCTTTCCGCCGGGCATCCGATGGTGACCGCGCTAGGCCCGGCGTCGGTCACTAGCGCGGTAAGGGACGCGGCGGCCGCAGGCATGACGGCCCTGATGCTGGCCACCGTGTCCGACTTCGCGGTGCTCCGCCCCGACCCGGTGACCGGGTTGCGCGCTCACCGGGACTTCGCCCCCGGTGAGGCCTACGCCGAACACCGCCGCCAACTGGAGGCGATCCGCGAGGCGGTGGCCGGCGCCGGTGCCGAGGTGGCGACGTCGGCGGCCGAGGTAGACCAGGCCGCCCGCGATGAGAAGACGGTGGTGCTGCTCGGCTGCGAGGGCGGTGACTTCCTCGAAGGCGACTTGCGGCGGCTGGAAGAGGCCCGCGCGGACGGGGTCACCGTCCTGACCCTGGTGCACTACCGGGTCAATCAGATCGGCGACGTGCAGACCGAGCCGCCGGTGCACGGCGGGCTGAGCCGGTTCGGCCAGGCCGTGGTCGCCGAGTGCAACCGGCTGGGCATCGTGGTCGACTGCGCCCACGCTAGCTTCGCGACCACCATGGCCGTGCTGGAGGCATCGGACCAGCCGGTGATCATCTCCCACGGCCAGCTCACCCACCCGGCCGCCGACCACCCGCGGCTGCTGACCGCAGCGCACGTGACCGCGGTCGCCTCGGCCGGAGGCCTGATCGGCGCTTGGCCGGTCGGCCTGACCAGCCGGTCCCTGGCCGATTTCGGCACCGAGATCATCCGGCTCACCGAGGTGGCCGGGCCCGGCCACGTGGCCATCGGCACGGACCTGGACGGCAACTACCGGCCCGTCCTGACCAGCTACCAGCAGCTCACCGACCTAACCGGGCTACTCAGCGACCGCGGCCTCCCGCCCGCCCACATCCGGCAGATCCTCGGCGGCAACGCCGTACACCTGCTCACCCGCACCATGCCGTGAGGGCCAGGCAGGCCCGGCCACCCAAGGCCCTCCGACGCAATCCGTGCGCACTTACGCCAAACAGACTCTCACCGTGACCGGCGCGGCCAGCATTACCATTCCCGTCACGTAAGCCCTGATAAACCCGGTGACATGGGTTGTCGTCCCCGCAATAATGGCCGGCGTGCAGGAGGTCAAGGTCGTCGTCGCCCATCATGACTGCGCGACCCTGCGGGTCGGCGACGTGTTCCTGAAGATCGACGCTGATCAGACGCGCACCGACGTCGAGGTCGAGGCGATGGCGATGGCGCCGATCCCGACTCCGGAAGTCCTGTGGCGCAACCCGCCCGTCCTCGCGCTCGCCGCTCTCCCGGGCACGGCACTCGCCCGCCTCGGCCAGCCGTCGACCGCGTCGCCGGCGGCGTGGGCCGCGGCGGGTGCCGCCGTACGGATGCTGCACGACGCGCCGCTGCCGCCCTGGCCCGGCCGAAGCCTTGAGGAGATCACATCGCACCTCGACGGCGAGTGCGAGTGGCTCCTCGCGAATGACGTCCTTCCCGCCGACTTGGTCACACGCAACCGCCAGGTTGCCGAGGCTGCGCTCCGGCCGTGGACACCGGCGTTCACGCACGGCGACCTGCAGGTCGCCCACATGTTCATCGCCGGTGACCAGGTCACCGGCGTGGTCGACTGGACCGAGGCGGGCCCGGGCGATGCCCTGTACGACCTGGCCATCTTGACGCTCGGACACCAGGAGCACCTTGGCGACGTCGTCGCCGGCTACGGCACCGACGTCGACCTCGACGTGATCCGCGCGTGGTGGTCGTTGCGCAGCCTGCAAGCGATCCGCTGGCTGATCGAGCACGGCTTCGACCCGTTCACGCCAGGAGGCGAGATCGACGTGCTGAGATCCGCGGTGTGAGGCGGCACGAACCCGGTCGCGTGTCAGTCGAGCCGGTCGCGATCGGCCCATTCGAGCAGGGTGTCGAGGTGGTAGGCGGAGTCGTCGATACCCCGATGCAGGTCGCCGAGCTGGGCGAAGCGGGCAGGCACGGTGGCGATGGTGAACTGGCGCGGGTCGATCTCGTCGATCTCGTCCCAGCTGATCGGGGTCGAAACGGTCGCCTCCGGCACGCCCCGCACGGAGTACGCACTGGCAATAGTATGGTCACGGGCGTTCTGGTTGTAGTCGACGAACAGCATGGCGGGGTCGCGGTCCTTGCGCCACCACGTGGTCGTGGCCAGGTCCGGCGCGCGGCGCTCGACTTCGCGGGCGAAGGCCAGCGCGGCCCGCCGCACCTCGGTGAACCCCCACCGTGGTTCGATCCTGACGTAGATGTGCAGGCCGTTGCCGCCGGACGTCTTGGGCCACCCGGCCGCGCCGAGCTCGCCCAGCACCTCGTGCACGACCCCGGCGACCCGGCGCACGGTGGCAAACGTGCACTGCGGCCCGGGGTCCAGGTCGATGCGCCATTCATCGGGCCGCTCGGTATCGGCCCGCCGCGAGTTCCACGGATGGAACTCCACCGTGGACATCTGTACCGCCCACACCACGTGGGCCAGCTCGGTTACGCACAACTCGTCAGCGTGCCGGCCGTAGCGGGGAAAGTGCACCCGCACCGTCTCCAGCCACGGCGGCGCCCCGGACGGGATGCGCTTCTGGTGCACCTTGTCCCCGGCCACGCCGGACGGGAACCGGTGCAGCATGCACGGCCGCTCGCGCAGCGCCCGCACGATGCCGTCCCCGACCGACAGGTAATAACGGACCAGGTCCAGCTTGGTCTCCCCGCGGGCGGGGAAGTACACCCGGCCCGGGTTGGAGATCCGCACCACCCGGGCCCCGACCTCCACCTCCACCTCATCACCGGCCACGGCATAAAACTAACCCGGCCCGTCGGGCGCCAACTGCTGGCACGATGAAGTACATGCCCGCCGTCCGCCGCTTTGCGGCCGGGGATGCTCCCGCCGCCGTGGCCATCATCCGGGGCCTTCCGGACTACTTCACCGACGATGTGCCCGCCAAGCTCGAGCGCGACGCCGCCGACCACGAAGCCTGGGTCATCACCGATAACGCAACGGTCACGGGCATTGTCGTCGCCGCCAGCAAATCACCCGCCGGGGCGGAAATCCTGTGGATCGCCGTCGACGCCGCCCGGCGCGGCCGAGGCCACGGAACCATACTGCTCGGCCACGTCCTGGACCACCTGGCCGATGCCGGGATCAGCGTTGTGGAGGCCAAGACCCTGGACCGCTCATCCGGCTACCGCCCCTACGAGGCCACGCGTGCCTTCTGGGAGCGCAACGGCTTCATCCACATCGACACGATCGACCCGCTGCCCGACTGGCCGCCAGGGAACCCCGCGGCAATTTATGTGGCCGCCCTCCGCCCGACCCGATGACAAGCACACCAGCCATCGCGGGCCGGTAGCCGTCCGCCAGCGCTTGGGCGATGCCCCGGTGTGGGAGGCTTCGGTCATGTCGTCATGGAGCGCTGGCGCGCAATGGCTGACGGTGGCCGGTTCATCGCTGCTGGCCTTCGGTACGTGGGCTCAGGCCCGGGCGAGCCTGATCGAGTACCGAGATCTATTCGGGGATTTGCCTGCGGCCGCGCGCGCCGCGCTCGAGGCCGGCCAGCTGAGCCGGCTGACGATTTCCAGGACCCGCGGGGTATTCGTGATCACCCCGGCCGCCATCATCTCCGAGATTCCGCGCCAGCTCGAGCAGATCCGCCAGGAGCACGGCGAGGTGGCCGCGCGAGCTGCTCAGCTCATCCGGCTCGCAGCCGTCTGGTCCGTACTAGCCGCAGGGGCAGTGCTGATCCTGGTGGCAGCGGTGATCCAGCTCGTCCTGGCCTATGTCACGTAGAGCCGGCTAGCGGCTACTGACAGCGTGGCCGGATCGGCCGGGTCACGGAAGGCGGCTGACTATCTCACCCGGATCCTCGACCGTCACCACGATCCTGTTATACGTATGGCCGGCCAGGTCCAGGACGACGGCGGGGCCGTGCCCACGGCAGACCGCGAAGGTCAGCCCGTAACTGTCCCGGATGGTGCCGACCATCAGCACGCCCGGCAAGCCGGTCCCGATCCCGACCCCGCGCCAGCCGATGCCGGCAATCCTCCCGCGTAGTTCCGCCAGCCCGTCCGGTACTTCCCGCGCGGCCATCACCGCGGTCCGCGGGACCGAGACGTTGCGATGCAGCGCCTCGAGCTTTTCTATGGCCGACAGGCACAATGTGACCCTGCGCTGGTCAATCCGCAGCCTGGCCACACGCCTCATTGTTCACTCGCCCCGCATGCCCTGTCACACCGGGGGAGTCTGCCAGCTCACCTTCGCGGCCGCTAGATACCGCACAACCCGCGCCGATGAGTTCAGCCTGCGCCAGCCGTCCAACCTTGCGATGGCTTTCCCCGGAGGCAGGCGCTCTCGCCCCCCTCCGGGTCACGCGTGCAAAAAACAGAACGGAGATGCTGCCATGTCACAAACCCGCGTTCACGTCTACGCAGTCTCACTGGACGGGTTCGGCACCGGTGAGGGCCAGAACATCGACTCGCCCTTCGGGCACGCGGAAGGCCGGCTGCTTGAATGGTTCTTCGCCACCCGTACCGCGCAGGAAATGCACGGCGGGACCGGGGGCAGCACCGGCGTCGACGACAAGATCGCGCGCGACTGGGGACTGGGGATCGGCGCGGAGGTCATGGGGCGTAACAAGTTCGGCCCGCAGCGCGGCCCGTGGACCGACGACGAGTGGAAGGGCTGGTGGGGCGATGAGCCGCCCTTCCACACCCCGGTGTTCGTGCTCACCCATCACCCCCGGCCCTCGATTCCCATGAAGGGCGGCACTACCTTCCATTTCATCGACGCCAGCCCCGCCGAAGCCCTGGAAATAGCCAAGGAGGCCGCGGGCGGCCTGGACGTCCGCATCGGCGGCGGACCCTCGAGCCTCCGCCAGTTCCTGGCCGCCGACCTGATCGACTTCATGCACGTCGCGGTGGTACCCGTCATCCTCGGGCGCGGGGAGCGGGCCTGGGACGGGCTAGAGGGCCTCGAGGAGCGCTTCGACGTGGAGTCGGTCAGCTCCCCGAGCGGCGTCACCCACCTCATGTTCAGCCGCCGTGAGGTCAGCTGAGCAGGTCCGCCACCGCGGCGATCCCCGGCTCAATCGCGCGCTCGCTGACATTGCCGAACCCCATCACCAGCTGCGGCGCCCCGCCGCCTCCGCTGGCCCGGTACCTGCTCATCCCGTACAGCCCCACCAGCCGTTCGCGTGCGGCCGCCACCACCGCCTGCTCATCAGCCGACTCGTGCAAATGCGCGACGGCGTGAAACCCGGCCGCCAACCCAGTTAGCCGAACGCCGTGCGCATGGCGCGAGAGTGCCGCGACGAGGCCAGCGCGGCGCCCGGCGTAGATCACGCGCATCCGCCGCAGGTGCCGGTCGTACCGCCCCGACTGGATCAGGGCGGCCAGCGCCAGCTGGTCCAGGGTGGCGGAGCCCCGGTCGCTGATCAGCTTCTCCGCCGCGACGGCGCCCGACAGCGACGGGGGAGCGAGCACCCAGCCGAGCCGCACGGCCGGGGCCAGGGCCTTGCTGGCCGTCCCGATGGTGAAGACGCGCTCCTGGGCCAGCCCCTGCAGCACGCCGACGGGTTCCCGGTCGTAGCGGAACTCGGAGTCGTAGTCGTCCTCGATGATAAACGCCTCGTTACGGCTGGCCCAGTCCACCAGCGCGTGACGCCGGCTGGCCGCCAGCACGACGCCGGTGGGGGACTGGTGCGCCGGGGTGACCACCACGACCTGCGCGCCGCTCGCCTCGAGCGCCGCGACATCCACTCCCAGTTCGTCGACGGGCATGTGGATGACCCGCAGTCCCGTCGCCACCGCGGCCCGGAGGCTCTCGTCCGTCTGGACGCCTCCGTAACCAGGATCCTCAAACGCGGCACACCGAACGCCGGTTTGTACCAGTGCCCGCAACACCAGGCTGAGTCCCTGGGCGAATCCCGTGCTCACGACCACGTGGGCCGGGTCTGCGGCGGCCGCGCGCACCCGCCGCAGGTATCCCGCGATGACGGTGCGCAGCGCGGCGCTGCCGCGGGGGTCTCCGTAGTCGAGGTCCGCGGTCGCCACGCTGCCGCAGGCCTGCCGGGTCGCCCAGACCCAGTCGGCTCGCGGGAAGCTGGCCAGGTCGGGCACCCCGGCGCGAAAGTTGGCGATCAGCCGCGGCGGCGGCTCCGGGCGCCGCGCCGGCTCGGCCAGCGAGGAGAACGCGCCCGCCGCGACCCGGGTGGCCGAGCCGACTTGGCTGGTCAGGTAGCCCTCGGAGAGCAGCTGGCTGTAGCAGTCCTGGATCAGCCCCCGGGACACCCCCAGCTCCCGCGCCAGTTCCCGTGACGACGGCAGCCGCTCGTCGGCGTGCAGACGGCCGCTCCTGATGGCCTCGCGCAACCCCGCCTGCAGCTGGGAGCCCAACGGCTGATCGCCGCCGCGGTCGAGCCGCAGCAGGAATTCCGGACCCAAACCGGACCACTGAATCGCCATAACATTGGACCTGACCCTCGCCGCCCTGCCGGCCGCCCTGCGCGATCACGCCGCCACCCGACGCGAGGACCGCACCACCCGGCGCGAGCAGGCCGCCAGCTAGGGCCACCGGCCCGCCCGCCCGCACTTACGCTGACCGCGTTGGCGGTCACGATGGCGGCCACCGACAACCAGTCGGCCAGCGCCAGCGACTGGCCCAGTACGACCAGCCCGGTCAGCGCCGCAAACACGGGATTGATGCTCATGAAGACGCCGTAGAACCTGGCCGGGACCCGTCGCAGCGCCTGCACGTCGGCGACCATCGGGATCGCCGAGCACAAGATCCCGGCCGTAGCGGCGCGGCCCAGCGCGACCCACGTCACCGGATGGCTGACCAGGGCCCAGATGCCGATCGGAACGTAGACCAGGGCCGAAAGCCCGGCGGCCGCCGCAGGTCCCTCGGCGCCGGGCACCCGGGCGCCTACCACGCGGTTCAGCAGGATGTACCCGGCCCAGCAGGCGGCGGCCAGCAAGGCCAGGAAGATCCCGGCGTAGTCGGTACTCGGCTGCGGCCTGGCCAGGACCACGGCGGCGCCCCCGGCGATCAGGGCGCACCCGAGGTCGATAATGCGGCGCGAGGCCAGCAGCGCCACCGACAGCGGCCCGAGAAACTCCAGCGTTACCGCTAGGCCCAGCCCGATGCGGTCGATGGCTGCGTACAGCGACAGGTTCATGATGGCGAAGATCAGCGCTAGCGCCAGGATCAAGCGCCACTGCTGGAACTGAGGCACCTGCGCTGCCTGGTCGCCATCGTGGACTCGGGAACCTTTACGGACGCCGCCATCGAACTCGGCATCTCGCAGGCCGCGGTGTCACGGAACCTCATGGCGCTCGAGCAGGTTCTCGGCGTCCGGCTGCTCCACCGCACCAGCCGGAGCATCACCCCGACCACGGCCGGCGTGCACGCCCTGGCTCAGGCCAGGCAGGTTCTGGCCGCGGCGGACAACCTGGTCGCCGAGGCGACCACCGGCCACACCAGGCTGCGCATCGGCCACGCCTGGTCGGCCATGGGTCGGCACACCCGCGACTTCCAGCTCCGCTGGGCGGCCAGGTATCCGGACGTCGAGTTGCACCTGATCCGGACCAACTCGCCTACCGGTGGCCTGGCCGAGGGCCTGTGCGACATGGCGGTCCTGCGCACCGCCGTCGACGGTCACCGGTTCGCCAGCGCGATCGTGGGCCGCGAGCGGCGCTACTGCGCGCTCGCGGCGGATGACCCCTGGGCCAGACGGCGTTCGGTCAGGCTGGATGAGGTAGCGCAGCGCACCGTCCTGATCGACCGGCGCACCGGCACCACCACGCCGGAACTATGGCCGGCAGGCACGCAGCCGAACTTCCACCAGACCCATGACATCGATGACTGGCTGGCCATCGTCGCGGCTGGCGGCGGCATCGGGATTACCGCCGAAGGCACCACGGCGCAGTACCGGCGCGACGGCGTCGTCTTCCGGCCGCTGCGAGACGCCCCGCCCGTCGACGTGCAGATGATCTGGCGGCGGCACGACCCCCACCCGTCCACGCACGCGGCCATCGCCCTGCTGACCGAGCTGTACCGTCGCCCTGCCCATCCGACGTAAGTGCCGCGCCCTGCGCCCGGGCCGGTTGGCCAGCCTCGGGGTTCGGGCAGTATTCATCCTGCGTTCCCGTTTCGCGGCGTCACGACAGCTACGGTTGTGTTTCGTTGCCGAAAGTGAGGTTCGTCCGGCCCTCCAGGTTTGCTGGCTCATCGCGATTCGCGGCCACGCCGCCGGTCAGGACCGGGATCGATACCGCAGGCCACGCTCGAAGTCCCACCCGTCCCGCTAATCACAGAATTCGCTCAAAATTTCGCTAGTGATACAACCGGTTGGCGCGGCTGGAGACGCGGTGGTACTGGGTTAAGCGGGGCTCAAGTGCGGCAAGTTACTCCGGCGGGTGCATAGCGTCGCGGGACGGACGCTCTGCTCAGGCCATTCGGCATCCGCCCCTAGACGAGTGTCGTGGCACCCAACACCCGGACCAGGGGCGTGGCGGAATGGGAGTTTGTGACCCCCAAGCTGCACCAGATATGCAACTCCGTTGCCTATCGCTAGCATGGTGTGTTGTGGCAGAGACGTCAGGCCCTCCCTACCTGTTCGGCGACCTGCTCGCGCTGGCCCGCCTCAGCTGGGTGCGGCAGATGGCGGACCGGCTCAGCCGGCTGGGCTACGCTGACTACCGCCGCAGTGACGCCCTCGCGCTGCGGATGCTCGACCGCGGGCCGGTCTCGGTGGGGCGCCTCGGAACCGAACTCGGCGTGACCCGCCAGGCCGCCCGAAAGGTCATCGACGGTCTAGAACAGCGGGGCTTCGCCCGCACCGAACGCGACGCACAGGACTCCCGGGTCCTCAACGTTATCCTCACCCCGGCCGGCGCCGCCTACGCGCGGGCCGTCATCGAGGTGATCTACGCCTTGAACCGCGAGTTCTGCAAGCGGGTCGACCCCGCCCACCTCGCCACGGCCGACGTCGTCCTGAGGGCAGTCATCGAGGGCGACAGCGCCCTAGAGGCCGCCGCCGCCCAGGTTCGCCGGCCGCCAAGCCCGACCTGACGTGACCTGACCTCAGGACTCGTCCTCGCCGCCGTCCTCGGAACCCTCAGCACCAGGAGGCAGCGCAGCCGCGCCACCCGAACCCTCCGAGGAACCCGACGCACCCGACGCACCCGACGCACCCGACGCACCCGACGCACCCGATCCGATCGCGTGCCCCTCGCCATGCCCGGATAGCCCAGCACCCTCTCCGGCCCCGACGGCAGCCACCTCGTGCCCGTCCGCATGGCCGTCCTCGTGACCGTTGGGTCCGTGACCATTCCCGTGCCCGTTGCCGACCACGACGGTCTCGGCGAAGGCGCGGTTGGCGACCCCCCTCGCCCAGCCCATGGCGCCGCGGGACGCAGGCGATGGCACGCCGTTCTCGTCCTCCGACCCAGGCGCAGGCAGGAGCGCGGGGGCCTTCTTGGCCTCGAGCACGGCCCGGGATTCCTCGGAGACAGGCCGCTCCACCTCGATGAACTCGCCGTTCGGCATCTGCCTGATGACGCCGGTCTCGAGTCCGTGCTCCAGTAGCTCGGCATCCTTACGCTGCAGACCCAGGCAGATACGTCTAGTAGCGATATATGTGAACGCGGGTCCTACGAAGATCAGGACGCGCGCGATCCAGGTGATCGTGTACAGCGGGATCTGCAGCTTGTCGGCGATGACGTCGTTGGCGCCTTCGGCCCACAGCACCCCGTAGAACACGACCGTCGCCATGCCGACGGCGGTTCGCACCGGCGCGTTCCTGGGCCGGTCGTTGATGTTGTGCCAGGATTTATCCCCGGTCGCCCACTGCTCGAAGAACGGCCAGAACGTCGCCCCGCCCAGGATTATCGTCAGCGGCAGCGCGAACGGTATGAGCACGCCCAGCGACAGCGTGTGGCCGAGCCTGCTGTACTCCCAGGCAGGCATCATGCGCAGCGCGCCCTCCAGGATGCCCATGTAGAAGTCGGGCTGGGAGGCGGACGAGATGGCCACCGGTGTGTAGGGCCCGTACAGCCAGACCGGGTTGATCTGGGCGAACGTGGCGAGGAACGCGAGCGCGCCGAAGATGAAGAAGAACCACGCGCCGCCCTTGGCCATGAAGTAAGGGAAGAACGGCTGGCCGGTGACGTTCCGCTCGGTGTTCCCCTTGGCCGGCATCTGGGTGTGCTTCTGGTGGACCATGATGAACAGGTGGGCCGTGATCAGCGCCAGGATCAGGCCCGGGATCAGCAGCACGTGGATGATGTACATCCTCGGCACGATCGAACTACCGGGGAACGGCCCGCCGAACAAGAAGAACGCCAGGTACGTGCCGACGATCGGGATCCCCTGCAGTGCGCCCTCGAAGATCCTCAGGCCGGCGCCGGACAGCTGGTCGTCGGGCAGCGAGTACCCGAACAGCCCTTCTAGCAGGCCCAGGGTGAACAGCACGACCCCGATCAGCCAGTTGATCTCGCGCGGCTTGCGGTACGCGCCGGTGAAGAACACCCGCAGCATGTGGATGGTCAGCGCGGCCATGAACAGGTCGGCGGCCCAGTGGTGGATCTGCCGCATCAGCAGCCCGCCGCGCACGTCGAAGGTGATGTTCAGCGTCGACTGGTACGCCTCGCTCATCCGGATGCCGTCGAGCTTGATGTACGAGCCGTGGTACACGACCTCGTTCATGGACGGCACGAAGAACAGCGAGAGGAAGGTCCCGGTCAGCAGCAGGATGACGAACGACCACAGCGCGATCTCGCCGAGCATGAACGACCAGTGGTCGGGAAACACCTTCCGCATGAAGACGCGCAGCCCGCGCGCCCCGTGGAACCTGTCATCCAGCCACGAGCCGGTCCCGGTCAGCGCCTTCGGAAGATTGACGTCGGTGCTCATCCGCGCTCCCAGAAACTCGGGCCGACGGGCTGGGTGAAGTCGCTGGCCGCCACCAGGTAACCAGAGGAGTCCTGGGCCAGCGGCAGCTGCGGCAGCGGCCGCGGCGCCGGGCCGAAGATCACCGTCGCGCCGGTCGTCGCGTCGAACGTCGACTGGTGGCAGGGGCACAGGATGTGGTGCGTGGTCTGCTCGTACAGAGCCACCGGGCAGCCCACGTGGGTGCAGATCTTGGAGTAGGCGACGATGTTGTCGATCGCCCAGTTCGGCGTACCGATCAGCGTGCCGCCGGCGTACCGCGTCGGGAAATTATTTAGCTCACCCGGGCGGAACTTGATGATGATGACGGTCGCCTTGGCCAGTGCGTCCGGGTCATCCTGGTAGCCGTCGGGCACGATCGTGATCATTCCGCCGGGCGCGCTGAACTCGGCCGGGGAGATCGGCTGGTTGGTGCCGTAGACGAGCAGCCGCCGCCCTGGGCTCCACACGGTGTGCCGCAGGCTGGTCCCCGGCAGTGGGCCCGCGTCGCGCAGCAGCACGATCGGGGCGGCGACGAGCGGCAGCGTAGCCAGCATCAGCGTGCGCCGGACCATCGGCCGCCTGACGAACTGGCTGGCCGCGGTGCCCTCCTCGAAGTAGTCCTGGAAGGCCGCGCGCTCGGCGCCGGTCGAGCGCATGTCGTGCCGTTCCTCGACCATCTCCACGTCCGGCATCAGGTGCCGGACCCAGATCAGCGCGCCCACGCCGAGGCTGAACAGCGTGACCGACAGCGAGAGGCCCAGGGCCAGGTTGGACCGGAAGACCTTGTCGACCGAGTAGACGCCGATACCGATGTAGGCGGCGATGAACCCGCACCCCGCGAAGAATGCGAGCAGGAAGAAGAACACGACCAGCCGTTCGGCGTTCCTGGCGTGCGACGGGTACTCCGTCTCGCTCGGCATCCGCTCCTCGCCGTGCCCGCCCTCGACGGGACTGCTGCCCTGGGCCGGGATCAGGCTGGAACCAGGTCCTCCATGGCCACCGGACCCGGACCCGCCGTCCCCGCCCAGCAGGCTCGGGGTGGGCGGGGGAGTCCCGATCACCCGGTGCGGCACAGGCGGGCCGCCAGGACCGTCAAGAACCTCAGAATTCCCAGAGTCCTCAAAGCCCTCAGAGACCTCGGGGGTCTCGTCCATCTCGCTCATCAGTGCTCCGTCCAAGCATCGCCCGCCGGCTCCGAGGCGTGGTCGGAACCGGGCAGCGAGCCCTCCACCGTCCAGGGTTCACGCCTCTTGGCGGTGATCCACATCGCGATCAGCACCAGGAAGCCCATTCCGCCCAGGAAGATCACCAAGCCCTCGGTCACGGGGCCCATCCGGCCGAGCGTGAGCCCGCCGGGGTTGGGCTCGGATCGCGTTTCGAGGACGTAGGCGATGATGTCGCGCTTGGCCTGCGGGCTGACCGCGCCGTCGGCGAAGACGGGCATCGCCTCGGGCCCGGTCAGCATGGCCTCGTAGATCTGCGTCGCGGTGGCCTGGGTCAGCGGCGGCGCGTCCTTGCCGTAGGTCAGCGCCCCGCCGGACAGGCCCGCGTTGTGGCACTGCGCGCAGTTGGCGCTGAACAGTTCCTCGCCGAGCGCGGTGTTCGCGCCCGAGGTGGACACCTGCTGGGCGTCGGGGATAGTCGGCCCGCCGCCGAGCGACTGGATGTAGTCGGCGATCTCGTAGATCTGCTGCTGGGTGAACAGCGTCGGCTTGCGCTCGTTCTCCGCGAAGTCCTCCTTGGCCGGCATGCGGCCGGTCGACATCTGGAAGTCCACCGCGGCCGCGCCCGCGCCGATCAGGCTCGGCGCGATGCCGGGATGGCCCACCCCGCCGAACCCATGGCAGGTCGCGCAGCTCGCGTTGAACAGGGTCTCGCCCGCGCTGATATCTGACGAGGGGGAAGCCGGCTGGGCCTGGGCGCCGCCGCCGCCCGTGCCAGCCACGGCCCCGTAGACCAGTGTGACCATGACGAGCCCGAGCAGCAGTGCCGCATAGCCGGCGACCGGGCGCCTGCGCCTGGCTTTGAACCAGCTCACTCGCTGTCCCCTGACTAGTGGATGAGGTAGATGGTGGTGAACAGGGCGATCCAGACGACGTCGACGAAGTGCCAGTAGTACGACACGACGATCGCGCTGACCTGCTGTTCATGAGTAAAGCGTTTAGCGGCATACGTTCGGCCGAGCAGGAAGATGAACGCGATAAGGCCGCCCGTGACGTGCAGTCCGTGGAACCCGGTGGTCAGGTAGAACACCGACCCGTACGCGCTGGATGACAGGGTGAGGCCCTGGTGCCTGATGAGGTCCAGGTACTCGTACCCCTGTCCGCAGACGAAGTACAGGCCCATCAGGAGGGACAGCACGTACCACTCGCGCAGCCCCCAACTGAGCGGGTGGAAGATCGACCTGGTGCGCTTGATCTGTCCGCGCTCGACCGCGAACACGCCCATCTGGCACGTGACGCTTGACAGCAGCAGCACGGTGGTGTTTACCGAGCCGAGCGCGATGTCGAGGTGTGCTCCCGGCCAGGGCAGGCCCTGGCCCTTGTCCACCGACCTGATGGTGAAGTACATCGCGAACAGCGCCGCGAAGAACATCAGCTCGGAGGAGAGCCAGACGATGGTGCCCACGCTGACCAGGTTGGGTCTGCTGGCCGGCGAGCGGGGGGTCGTCTGTGCGGTTGCTGTCGCCACGAGGCCATTATTACGACAACCTGTAGGCGATCGCTACGCGACCCCCGGCTTGGTGATGGTACCGATAGCATGCGGTGTCATGAAGGTCGTTGTGTACAGCCACGACGCGGACGTGCGCGCGCAGATGAGGCTGGCCATCGGGCGTCGCCCCGCGATGGACGTGCCGGATGCCGAGATCATCGACGTGGCCACCGCGCCGGCCCTGTTCCGGCTGCTTGACGCGCACGGTGCCGATGTGATGGTGCTGGACGGGGAGGCGCAGCCCGCGGGCGGGATGGGCGTCTGCCGCCAGGCCAAGGACGAGATCTACGATTGCCCGCCGGTCCTGCTCATCGTCGGCCGGCCCGACGACGGCTGGCTCGCCACCTGGTCGCGCGCCGACGCGGTGATCAGCCATCCCATCGACCCGCTCGCGCTGGCCCACGAGCTGGCCGCCCTGATGCGCGAGCGCGCCGCCGTATCCGGGTGACCCGCCGCGCCTCTTACTCTTTTCCTTTATCCCGAACGACGCTGGTTCCTCGTTCCGATCCCCGGGAGCTCCGATGGGTGCCGCCCGCACGACGTGGCCCGCGCTGCTCGGCGCGCTGATCCGTGGCGATTCGCTGACTGCCGAAGAGAGCGAATGGGCCATGAACGAGATCATGGAAGGCGCGGCGTCGCCGGCCAGGATCGCGGCCTTCGGCGTCGCCCTGCGGATCAAGGGCACCTCGGTGGCCGAGATGACCGGGCTGGCCCGGGCGATGCTCGCGCACGCCACGCCGATCCACCTGGCCGGTGAGGTGACCGACCTGGTCGGAACGGGCGGCGACGGGGCGCGCACGGTCAACGTGTCGACCATGGGCACGATCGTGGCCGCCGCTGCGGGCGCGCGGATGGTCAAGCACGGCAACCGGGCCGCCTCGTCCGCCTGCGGGGCCGCCGACGTGCTCGAGGCGCTCGGCGTGGTGATCGACCTGCCGCCCGCGGCGACCGCACAGCTAGCAGAGACGACCGGCGTGGCGTTCCTGTTCGCGCCGCTCTACCACCCGGCGCTGCGGTACGCGGGGCCGACCAGGAGCGAGCTCGGCGTGCCGACCGTGTTTAACTTCATCGGCCCGGTGGCCAACCCGGCCCGCCCCTCGGCCCAGGCGGTCGGCGTCTTCGACCCGGCCATGGGCGGGGTGATCGCCGGCGTGCTGGCCGGGCGCGGCTGCTCGGCCCTGGTCTTCCACGGCTCCGACGGCCTCGACGAGCTGACTACGACCGGCCCGTCCTCGGTCTGGGTGGTGCACGACGGCCAGGTGGCGAAGACGGAGTTCTCGCCCGCCGCGCTCGGCCTGCCCGAGTCCTCTCTCGCCGAACTCCGCGGTGGTGACGCCCCCCACAACGCCGCCGTGGCCCGCGCCGTGCTGGCCGGAGAGCCGGGTCCGGTACGCGACATCGTCCTGCTGAACGCGGCCGCCGCGCTGGCCGCGGCCGCCGGTGTCCCGGGCCCGGACGCGCTCGTCCCGGCGCTGGCCGACGGCTACGCCCGCGCCGGCCAGGCGGTCGACTCAGGCGCCGCGAGCGCCCTGCTGGACCGCTGGATAGAGGAAAGCCACCGCCTAGACCCGAAGGGAACCGGGAACCGCTGACCGTCAGGAGCCGTCGGCCAGGCCCAGGGAGAAGGCGGCCTCCAGGTCGTGCCTGGAGTAGGTGCGGAACGCGATGTGCGTCTCGGTGTGCGAGACGCCGGGGACCTTGTTCAGCCGCCCGGGGATGACGTCGGCAAGCTCCTCGTGGACCCGGACCCGGACCATCGCCACCAAGTCGAACTCACCGGTGACCGAGTACACCTCGCTGACCTCGGGGATCTGGGAGATCATCTCGGCGACCTCGGGGATGCGCTGGATCTCGGCCCGCACCAGGACGATCGCAGTGACCACTGAATGCCTCCCGGAATGTCGTGGTCGGCCAGACTGAGCTGGCCAGGCGGTCTCGGCTGGCGCTTACGCTACTACCTCTGGCCACTCTGCGAGCTGACCCAGGGTCCGCACGCCCCGGTGGGCCAGCCGCCTGATCAGCCAGCCGAGCACGTCGGCGGTCGCCCGCGCGTCGGCCAGGGCGCGGTGGCAGGGCGAGGTCCCGGCGCGGAAGAAGCCGGCCAGCGTGCCCAGCTTGCAGTCGGGCACCTGGTCCGGGTCCATCACGTGCCTGGCCAGCATGACGGTGTCGAGCACGGTGAAGCCGGGCCAGGCCAGGCCGCAGGCCGTGCAGGCGGCGAGCAGGAACCCGACGTCGAACGGCGCGTTGTGCGCGACTAGGACGCAGCCCTCGGCGAAGGCCAGCAGCCCCGGCAGGACCGCGGCGACCCCTGGTGCCGCGGCCAGCATCCAGTCGCTGATCCCGGTGAGGTCCTCGATGCCGGGCGGGACCGGTATCCCCGGGTTGACCAGCGAGGCGAACTCCCCGCGGCGGACGCCGCCGCGCACCCGGACCGCCGCGATCTCGGTGATCGCAGCCACCTCCGGAGACCAGCCGGTGGTCTCCAGGTCGATCACCGCGAACTCCAGCTCAGCGAGCCCAAGCTCAGCCGGCTCAAGCCCAGCCGACCCGAGCCTGGCGGCCCCGGGCCAGGCGGCCCCGGGCCCCGCCGGCTCCTGCCGGGCCCGTGGCACCCCAGGGTAACCGCTGGATGCCCGCGTGATCACGGCCGACCTCACCACGGACACCACCGTAATTCCGCCCACCGACATTTCCGCGGCAGGCACGCCGGGCGGGCACACCGGAGCCGCGCCAGGCGTGCAGAGGAATGTAGTCGCGGCGCACGCCCAGCGCAGTTACCCTGGGCTCGGCTTCATGCCCCCTCTATAGCCGGACGAGGCCCGTCGCGGGTGTCGGCCAGCCAGAGGAATTCATTGACCCCGATCAGCCGCAACGCGAGCCGCTCATACCGGGGATACGCCGGCCCGGCCGTGACACGATCTACCACCAGCGGCCTGGCCGCGGTGTGGTCCTCGCCCTGATAGGTGATGACGCACCACCCCGCGGCGACGATGTTCTGATACCACTGCGACGCCTCGCTGAAGGTCAGCGGTACCACGAACCCGCCACCGGGCGCGGGCCGCACGCCCACCGGCGTGGCATACGGGCGCCCGGTCTTGCGGCCGCGGTGATGCACGATGCCGACGATCGGCATGTGCCGGCGTCCGGCTATCCGCAGCACCAGCGGGTTGACCATCCGCGCGGCCGCCCTGATCAGGCGCCTGGCGCGTGGCCCCAGGCTGCACTGCGACCGGTCCAACGTCAGCCGCCTGCTGGACCGGGTGACCCATCGTGGCCTGGCCTACCGGGCGCCCGACTCCCGCGACGGCCGCGTCTCGGTGCTCCAGCTCAGCCCCGACGGTCAGACGCCCGTCACCGGTTTCGAGGCCGACCTCGCGGCCCGGCTCGGCCGCCTGATAGCGGACTGGCCAGCCAAGAAGCGTCAGGCCGCCGCGGGCACCCTGACCGCCCTGATCGACGCGATCACCAGGGACCTGGCCGAAGAAACCCAGGCCGCGGACGGCGCCCCGGCTGCTCCATAAGGACGGCACCCGCCCGGTCCAGCCCCGGCTCCGCTTCCCGTCCGCGCCGCCCCGTCCAGCCCACAGGCACGCCACCTGTCCCCGCCGCCCCGCCCAGCCCCTGGCTCCGCTTCCCGTCCCCGCCGCCCGATCCAGCCCACAGGCAAGCCACCTGTCCCCGCCGCTCCGCCCGGTCCCTGGCCACGCCACCTGTTTCCGCCGCCCCGGTCGGCCCACGGGCACCCGCCAGAAATGTCAGAGGTGGCAGTTAACGTGTGTCCGTCCATTCACGGAATGCTAGGAGGCGTCATGATAATTGATTGCGGTCGCTGCGAGACGCGCGGTAACGGATGCCGAGATTGCGTCATTACCGTCCTTGAGCCGCCAAACGTGGCAGGCTACCTAGGGGAGGCCGAGGTGCGGGCGCTCGGCGTTCTCGCGGACGCCGGCCTGGTGCCGCCTCTACGGCTCAGGGTGGGGGGCGCACCGCCCCGGACCTGGGCCGGGACAGCCTTTCCCGCCGCGAAAGCGTCGTGATGATAGCGCGAAGATGTCGTTCCCACCGGTGAATCACGACATCGTAATGGAGTAGTTGGAAATAGCTGAATCGGTTGTATCGCTCTATTGCCTTCACTACGCTTGCCGAGCAGTTGCCTGGCCAGTAACCGAACGCAAACGACCCGCGCGGACACGCAGGGTATGCGAAGACAGGAGCGTGGAAGCCACGTGCGTACGCGGCTAGCGGCCAGCAGATCCCGGTTGCTCCGCGCCGCGGCGATCGCTACCGTTCTCGCGACGGTCAGCGGCCTCGCGGTCTTCACCGTTGGCGCCCTCGCCACCCCCCAGCCGACCGTGGCCCAGGTCCAGGCCAAGGTGAACGAACTCACCTCGCAGTTCGACAAGGTCACCGAGCAGCTCGACCAGGTCAGCCAGCAGCTTTCCGCCGCCCAGACCAGGCTGGCCCAGGTGCGTGCGGACCTCCGCCACGCCGACTCCGAGTTCAGGGCAGCGCAGACGGAAGTGGCCCAGATCGCGGCCGCCACGTTCGAGGACACCGGCGCGACGTCGATCGCCGGCGTGCTGACCTCGGGTGATCCCTCCGTCGTCCTGCAGCAGGGCTCGCTGCTCATCGAGCTTTCCGGCAATCAGGACGCCGAGACGCAGCAGCTGCTCATCGACGCCAGCACGCTGTCCGGCGTAGAGCAGGAGCAGCAGCGCACGGAGGACGGGATCGTCTCCCTCAAGACCCAGCTTTCCGACCACAAGAACTCCCTGGGCAGGCTGATCGCGACCGAGCAGGCCACGCTGGCCAGCCTGACCGTGCCGCAGCAGCACCAGGTGGAAAACAACTCGATCGGCGCGAACGGCAGCTCCGCGCCGCAGACGTACACCGGGCCGACCTCGACCGAGGCGGAGAAGGCCGTCGAGTTCGCCTATAACCAGCTCGGCTGCCCGTACGTCTACGGCGGCACCGGCCCGTGCAACCAGGGCTTCGACTGCTCCGGGCTGGCGCAGGCCGCGTGGGGGTTCGCGGGCGTGGCCATCCCGCGGGACAGCTACGAGCAGTGGGCCGCGCTGCCGCACATCGCGCTGTCCGCCATCGAACCTGGTGACCTGCTGATCTACAACGGCGAGGGGCACGTCGCCATCTACGTGGGCGGGGGGTACATCATCGACGCACCGCAAACGGGAATGGACGTGGAGAAAATCCCCATGAACACCCCCTGGTACGCCGACGACCTCGACGGAGCCGTCCGGCCTTAGCCGCTTATCCAGCCGAGTCCCGGGCGGCGGCGCGGGACCGCGCCTAGAGTAGATGCCTGTGCAGTCGCGTTGGGTCCGGCCTACTACCCGGGCCCTCCTTGTCCCCGTGATGGCCCTGGCCTTCACGGGCGCGGCCGCGGCCCGCGTCGGGGCCGGTGCCCTCAGCCGGGGAGCAGCCGCGCACATCCTGCAGGTGTCGCGCCAGGTCACTGCCACGCCGACCGCGACACCGACGCCCGCGCCGGGTCCCTCTGGCATCAAGGTCACGGGCGGGGCTCTGGTCAACGCCGCGACCGACCGGATCTTGTGGAGCAAGAACCTGAACACCGAGCGTCCGATCGGCAGCATCGTCAAGGTCATGACGGCGATGGTGGTGATCGAGGAGGGCGATCTCAATCAGGTGATCACGGTCCCGAAGTCGGTGATCGCCTACCTGAAGAGCCAGGATCAGCCGAGCGTCGCCGGCCTCATCGTCGGAGACCGGCTGACCGCGCAGGAACTGCTCGAGGCGCTGATGCTGCCGTCCGGCTGCGACGCCGCGTACACCCTGGCCATGACCTACGGCCCCGGGGTCACCGCCTTCATCGCCAAGATGAACGCCCTCGCCCAGCGGCTCAACCTGACCGGTACGCATTTCTCGAATTTCGACGGGATGCCGTGGCCGACCGAGCACTCAGAATGGTCGACCCCGGCGGACCTGATCATGATGGGCCTGGACGCGATGCAGTCGCCGGTGTTCCGGGCCATCGTGGCCCAGAGCAGCTACCGGCTCCCGGCCGGTGACGGACACCACGCCTACCTGTGGCAGAACGCCAACCCGCTGACCGGCACCTGGCCCGGCGCGAGCACGTACGCCGGCGCGATCGGGATCAAGACCGGCGACACCAAGGCCGCGAAGAACTGCCTGCTGTTCGAGGCGACGCGCGGCGGCCTGACCCTGATCGGCGTGATCCTGGGCACCCCCGGAGACGACATCAGCGTGACAGGTCCGGTCGCCACCAAGGTCCTGAACTGGGGCTTTGCCCACTACTAGGCTCCGGAGCGGGGCTTACTCGTCAACCACCGGCGCCTGGCGGTATCGGGCTTCCGCCGGGCATTCCAGGTCATCACCGTGGCCTGGGGAGTCGGTTACCTGGTCGAGGTCGCGGTACGGGTCGTGATCATCGAGACGACCTCCACCGGGATCGCCCTGCTCGGCTCCAAGCTGCTGCCGTATGCGTTCGCGCTGACCCTGTCCGGCTGGACCTTCGGCTACGGCGAGCACGAGAAGCGGAAGGCCGAACGCCTGGCCGCCGTCGGCCAGGCGAGCGAAAGCGAAGAGGTGTCGTCCGCCCCCTTATACACTCGTCCGGTGCGCCGCACCCTGATCGTGACCAACGACTTCCCGCCGCGCCAGGGCGGCATCCAGTCGTTCGTCCACGCGCTGGCCACGCGGCTGCCCGCCGGCACGGTGACCGTGTACGCCCCCGCCTGGGCGGGCGCCGCCGAGTTCGACGCCGAGCAGCCCTTCCCCGTGGTCCGCCACCCGACGTCGCTGATGCTGCCGGTCCCGGCGGTCCGGCACCGGGCCGCGGCCATCGCCCGCGAGCACGGCTGTGACACGGCCCTGTTCGGCGCCGCGGCGCCGCTCGGACTGATCACGCCCGCGCTGCGCCGGGCCGGCGTGACCAAGGTGGTGGCGTGCACCCACGGGCACGAGGCGGGCTGGGCCGCGCTGCCGGGCGCCCGCGCCCTGCTCCGCCGCATCGGCGACGAGGTCGACGTGCTCACCTACCTGGGCGAGTACTTCAGGGTGCGGCTGGCCCGGGCGCTGTCTCAGGAGGCGGCCAAACGGATGGTCCGGCTGTCACCCGGTGTCGACATGACGACCTTCCGGCCGGGGGCCGGCGGCGCGGCCATCAGGAACCGGCTCGGCCTGGCGGGCCGGCCGGTGGTGATCTGCGTGTCCCGGATGGTTCCGCGTAAAGGCCAGGACACCCTGATCCTGGCCTGGCCGCAGGTCCTCACCGAAGTGAGCGATGCGGTCCTGCTCCTGGTCGGCGACGGTCCCTACGCGCCCGACCTGCGGCGCCTGGCCCGGCAGGTCGGTGTCAGCGAGTCGGTCCTGTTCACCGGGCCGGTTCGCTGGCCCGAACTCCCCAGCTACTACGACGCGGCCGACGTATTCGCGATGCCGTGCCGCACGCGGCGGGCCGGGCTCGACGTGGAGGGCCTCGGCATCGTGTACCTGGAGGCGTCGGCCACCGGGCTGCCGGTCATCGGCGGCGACTCAGGCGGCGCCCCCGACGCCATCCTCGACGGCGAATCGGGCTACGTGGTACGCGACGGCCCGGGCGTGGCGGCCCGCATCATCGAGCTGCTGACGGATCCCTATAAGGCCAGAACCATGGGGGAGAAGGGTCTGGCCTGGGTAGACCGCGAGTGGCGCTGGGAGCTCACCGCCGCCCGCCTGGCCGCGATCCTCAGCTGATCGTCCCCCGGCGCCCAGGTTCCCGGTACCGTGCTGGGTGTCGGATGCAGCTTCTG
>JBOHCK010000037.1:0-27574 GCA_050698755.1 Streptosporangiaceae bacterium
CAGGACGGCATGCAGGTGTGCCTTGCGCCAGCTGGCCGGCGTGGTGTCCGCCACGCAGACCGGCAGCAGCCGCGGCTCGAAGGACCACTGCGTGCCCGGGCCGACGACAGCCGAGCAGAAGCCGATCGAGGAGATGTGCCCTTCACCGATGCCCCGAACGCTGAGCGCCACCCGGGCCTGGCCGGCGCGCAGGCCGCTCTGGTCGGGGCTCAGCACCGCGCTCGGGTTGCACAGGGCCGCAGCCTCCGTCGCGTACTCCGCGGTGAAGGTCGCTCCCAGCAGCAACGTGCGTGCTGCCGTCAGCTCACCCGCCTTCTCGGTGTGCGCGGAGACGACCGATGCATTGCGCCGCAGGAGCTCCTGATAATTGTGGTGCCGGCCGCCGAAGTCGCGGAGCAGGCCCGCAGCCAGCCGCTCGACCTCGTCTTCGGTCAGGTTCATAACGCGGCTTACCACCTGGCTGGCCCGCGAACGGGCACCGCCCAGCTCCTCGCCCGGCAGGAAAAGCCGCGCGACGACGCGGGCCGGATCGGGGCGCAGCCCGGCCGCAATGCGGTGCGCGATCACCCCAGCTCGCTGATCCGGCGGGCCTGCTGCGCGGTCGCCAGCATCGCCAGGGTCGACTCGGCGCCCTGGTTGAGGTTGCGGCCGTGACGTTCCAGGCCGTCATAGCCCCCTCCGGTACGAGGGTCGAACATCGGCGTAGCGCTGTCGTTGTCCCCGAGGAACCAGTCCCACGTGAGGCTGACTCCCGTCCGCCAGGACGAGTGGTGCCTGATCCGGAACGCGCTCCCGCAGGCGTCAGCGAGCGCGGACACCTCGATGGGCTGCTGGTCATAGCCGGGGCCCACGTCGTCGCGGCCGCGGCCGCCCACCGGGGTCACGGACAGGTGCCCATCGCGGGTCTCGGTGCGCAGCAGGAACTCCAGGAGGCTCAAGCCGCGGCTGAGGGCTGGCCCGTCGGGAAGGGCATCCCCCGCGACGATCAGCGCCTCGGCAACCGAGGCGTTCGCGTAGCTCAGGCGCTCCTCAGGCCAGGGCCACCGGGAATCGTCGTCCTTTCCCCCGCCTCCCCCGCCGATCACGGCCAGCGTGTCCGTGAGCAGCCGCCTGGCCGCCACTTCGTCCGGTCGTTTCCTGAGCAGTTCAGCGGCGCCAAGCGCGGCGAACGCCATCGACCGAAGGTGCGGCGAACGGCACTGCGCCGCTATGCGGAACCCGCCCAGGGCCCGGGCCCGCATGCCCGGCGTCTGCGCACGTGCGGCTGCGACACCGAGGCCCCATAGCGCCCGGCCCCACCAGTCACCCACCGCTGCCCCGTCGCGCCATTGACCGTCGACGCCCATCCTGTTGTGACAGGCCCCCGAGGGATCGAGCGCGTCCAGGACGAAGGCGAGGTAGCACCGGGCCAGGCGGCGGACGGCCGGCCCGGGTCCGGGCTCATGGCATACGACGACCAGCCCGCGGGCGGCGTCGTCGACGCAATACCCGTGCTCGCGCCGGGGAACCGTGCCCAGGGCGTGCTCGAAGAGCCCGCGGTCGTCAGTGAGCCGTTCGAGGTGATCGAACACCGGCTGGTAAACGTCGCTCGCGGGAGTCAAACGGCCGGCGGTCACGCGGCCACGCTCGCCATGATCAGCCGGTCCGCCAGCTCGCGGTACTGGTCCGCGATGACCGGCCACAACAGCTGCGGAGCTGTCGCCGCCGCGGCGGCGGCCATCGTCGCCATGACGTCCCGGCGCGTGATCACGGAGCGGAGCGCCGCCGCGATCGCGGCCGGATCACGGTGCGGCACGAGCAGGCCCGCTCCTCCCGCGAGCACCTCTGTGGCGTGCGGGAACTGCGTCGCGACCACCGGCTTGCCGGCCGCCACCGCCTCGATGAGCACTCCCGAGGTGACCTGTTCGGTCGAGTCGTAAGGCAGCAGAACCACGTCGGCGGAGCGGACGAGGGAGGCCAGCGAGCTGGTGGTCCGGTAGTGACCCTCAAAGGTAATCCAGGATCCCAGCTCGGCCTGCCGGACCTGCTCGCGGAGGCGATCACGATAGGCCTCGCCGTTATCGAGCAGCACCTTCGGGTGCGTCTGGCCGGCGACCACGTAGCGTGGCATGGGCTGGATATCGCGCAGCATCGCCATGGCCGCGATGCCCCACTCGATGCCCTTGCCGGGGCCGAGCAAGCCCCATGTCAAGACGGTGAACTGCCCAGTGCGGAACGTCGGCTCCGCCATCGTCGTCTGCGTGGCGGGCGCGCCGTGCGCGATGATGCGGACCTTCGTCATGTCGACGGCATACCGGGCCGCGAGCCGTTCGCGCGCAGTCGCCGTCATCGCGACGACGGCATCGGCTTTGGCTATCACCGACTCGAGGACCTGACGCTGGTGTGGCGTCGGGTCGGTCAGCACGGTGTGCAGGACGACGATGCATGGGACCCGGACCTGGTCCAGCAGGTGCAGGACCTGGCTGCCGTCGGCTCCGCCGTAGATGCCGTACTCGTGCTGAACGATGGCGACGTCGCACAGGTTCAGTTGCGCGGCCGCCTGGCACAGCGAGGCGGAGTCACCGCTGACGAGCTGCGCGACCACCTCCTCGCCGGGTGATGGTGCCGCCGCGTCGACCAGGCGGACGACCCAGCCCTCGTCAGTGGTGGAGTGCAGGAGGGCGTCGCGCAGGTTGGCGGTGAAGGTTGCCAGTCCGCACTGGGTGGGCGGGAACGTGCTGACAAAGCCGAATCGCATACTCATGCTTCAGGTGCCTTCCGATCGGACGGACGGCCCCGGGAGATCCGAAAACGAAGCCTCACGCGAATAAGATGCTCGGGCTCGCGGGCAGCGTGTATTGCCCGGCCAGCCACGGCGATGCGCCCGTATGCCTGGCGCTGACCTAAGAGAGGCTAGGACGTGCTGCGCAGCAACTGCCGACCTAGCCAGGCGCACCAAGGGCGCGACCTGGTCAGTTTATCCGTAGCGGAGACCGCCAGGGACGGCGGCCCCGGCGGAAGCACCTGCCCCCAGTGACAAATCAGGGGCAGTCGGCGCTGATCCATGTATGAGCAGCAGGGTCGACGTCGTGCCAGGATCACCGCCCGCTAGTGATCTTGAGCACGGCCCAGGCGTCGGCCCTGCTCTCCACCCCGGCGAGCCGGCACCTTACCCCTGGCCGCCACATAGCTACCTCGAGCTCGGGACAGCGCCCACCGCGGTGGCGTCCGCTCGGCTTTATGCCAGGAACCTGCTGGGGGAGTGGGGGTTGGACTGGCTTGCCCCGGATGCCGAACTCCTGGTCGCCGAGCTGGTGACCAATGCCGTAACGGCCACGACGGTACGCCAGGAGGAGGCCGTCCGCCTGCGGTTGTCGAGCGACGGCGCGCGAGTCCTCATCGAGGTCTGGGATGCCGACCCGCGCCCGCCGGCCGCCACGGATGGCAGACCCGAACCTCGAGGGGAGACAGGGCACGGGCTATTCCTGGTGCCGGCGTTGAGCGCTGGCTGGGACTGGTACCTCACGCACGAGCCGGTGGGCAAGGTCGTCCGGTGCGAGATGCAGGTATTACTGACCCCCAGGGCACAGCGTGAGCAGGAAAGACGGCCGGTTGAGGCGATGAGGGATCCAGATGTCCTACGCCGGGTCCGGGATCGTCTCAGGGAACTGGCCTGACCCGGCTAATGGCTAGATGCCTGCGTCCCTGGACACTGACCGCCCGGGGAGGCGGCGGCCCGGCGCAAGACATGCCACAATCAAAGCTAGAAGGTCCCGTAAATGCCGGAGGCTAGCATGACCGCCGCCGATGACACGCCGCAATGGCGGGCCCATCAGACCAACCCACTGGCGATCGCGTCGATGGTCCTCGGAATGGTGGCGCTGGTCCTTGGCCCGCTCGCGATCCTCGCGATCGTTTTCGGCCATATCGCCCGCGGGCAGGTCAACCGAACCGGAGAGGGCGGCCGCGGCATGGCTACCGCCGGGCTGATCCTCGGGTACCTGGTCCTCGTCGCCGGCGTCGCGCTCGCCGTCACGTTCCTGGTGTCTTTACCTCGTAAGCGACTGTCCAAGCCCTCGGCGGAAATTGGTGCGGCCCGACAGCGTGCACGAACCACTGGCGGCAAGACAATGCGTCCTCGCTGACTGCGATGCACACCGACGGCCGCGACCTGATGACGATCAGGTCGCTGAGCGGTCCAGATCTGCGCGGGCATTCAGCGTGCCCGGTTACGCCGATCCGGGTTCCGGTAATCGCGCAGGGGAGGGGCGCAGCCGGACCGGGACGGGAAGCCAGAAGGCGCCCGGCCCGGTCCGCTGGCGATTAGATCGGGCGGACTTCCTCGGCCTGGGGGCCCTTTTGTCCCTGCCCGGCGGTGTAGGCCACCCGCTGGTTCTCCTGCAGGCTGCGGAAGCCGTCAGCCTTGATGGCACTGTGATGGACGAACACGTCGGCGGTTCCGTCGTCAGGGGTGATGAAGCCGTACCCCTTGGTGTCGTTGAACCACTTGACGGTGCCTTCAGCCATGTACTTCTCCTGTAGAGACGATCGTTCGGGAGGCACGTATGTGCACCCCGGGTTATCGCGACCGCCAGCCTGCCGGGGAAGACCTGGCCGTGTACTCGCGGCGCCGCTGTCAGAAGTTCGCAGGCGCAGGTACACGTAAACGAATTTCGACTACAACCACCACCCATTAAACACCACGGCTGACACTCCGGCTGACCAGCCGCGCGATGAGTGCGCGGGGGTAAGCGCGAGGAGCACCGAGTTCACCAGGAAACAGCCTGCCCGTCGGGCCGTATCGCGGAGCCGCGCAGGCAGCGGGCCAGCTCTGGGCAGCGGTGAACCGGCGAGCCGTATGTTTGGCGGATGACTCTCACCGTACGGGTTGCTGCGGATGCGGATCTGGCCACGCTTCCGGCCATCGAGTTTTCAGGCGAGCCGATGTTCGCCGAACTCGGTATCGTCTTCCCGCCCGGTCCCACCACGGTTGAGGCGGCGATCGCCCACGGCGCCGAAATCTTGGTGACAGGAGATCCGCCGGTCGGTTTCGCCGCAGTCATCAACCTGGACGGGCATCCTCACCTAGAACAGATCTCCGTGCGAGCCGACCAGACGCGAACAGGGATCGGGAGTCTTCTGCTGGGCGAAGTCGTACGTGGCTACGGCCCCGGGCTCACCCTGCTGACGTTCCGTGACGTGCCATGGAACGGCCCCTGGTACCGACAGCACGGGTTCGTTGAGCTTCCCGAGTTCGCCTGGGGGCCGAAGCTGCGGGACCACTGGCAGGCCGAAATCGACGCGGGACTCCACGATCTCGCCCCCAGGCTCGTGATGCAATACCCCGGCAACTCCGCGTGAAGAGCGAACCTTGACGAGCGGGCCCGCAGGCTGCGTGCCAGCCGGCGCGAGCAGGAACGGGCCGCCGCTGAGGTTGCCGACGAGACCTCCGAACTCCTCCGGAGCTTCGCCGCGCAGCTGTCGGTCGGCGATGTCGCCGTCCTGCTGGGCGTTTCGAAGGGCCGGAACAGCCAGCTGCGAAGCAGCCCGGACCGATCCGCCGCCGCACGCAGCCAAGGGGAGTCCGGGGCGGTAGCCGGTTTCTGCGCTACCCACTGAGTCGGCCACGCGCCCCTGTGCGTCTGGTTACGCCCGTCAGGGTTGCGGTGATCGCGGGGGAGAAGTGCAAGCGGACCGGGACGGGCAGCGGTGAAGCCGCTCGGCCCGGTCCGCTGGCCGTTAGATCGGGCGGACTTCCTCTGCCTGGGGGCCCTTCTGCCCGCGACCGGCGGTGTAGGTGACCCGCTGGTTCTCCTGCAGGCTGCGGAAGCCGTCAGCCTGGATGGCAGAGAAATGGACGAACACGTCGGCGGTTCCGTCGTCGGGGGCGATGAAGCCGTAGCCCTTGTCGGCGTTGAACCACTTGACGGTGCCTTCAGCCATGTACTTCTCCTGTAGAGACGATCATTCGAGAGGCACGTGCGTGCATCCCGGGTTATCGCGACCGCCAGACTGCCGGGAAGACCTGGCCATGTACTCGCGGCGCCCGTTGTCCGAAGTTCGCAGGCGCAGGTACACGTACGAATTTCGACTTCAACCATCGCCCATTAAACACCACGCCGGACAACGGGGTCTGCTTAGAGCACCATAAGGCTCAGAACTCGCCGGGAAACAGGCCGGGCGGGGCGCCGGTGAAGGTGTTGTGGCTGCTGATGGCCCGGCCGGGATAAAGCACCGTCATCTGGCTGTAGCCCCGCTCGCCGGCGTGTCCCTTGACCGGCAGGCTGCGCCAGAAGATCAGGTCGACTCTCCGGTGCGACCACGTGCCTTGCGCGCAGTTCGGCGTGCAGTTGTCGACGTAGAGCGCGCCGGTCGCGGTGGCCGTCGAGGCGTTCCAGGTGCTCCACCGCAGCCTCGTGAAGTAGCCGCTTCCGTCACAGAACAAGTCGAACGTGCCTGGCCGGACCTCGGGCTTGTTCAAGCAGTCGTACACGGCCACGGACGGCACCGCAGACGCGTGCGTCTCGTGAGTTGTGTGCCGCGCGGTGGCCGCGTGCGCGGCGAACGGCGCGCTGACCGCTACCAGTGCGGTGGCCGACAGGGCGATCATGGCGAAACGAGGCAATCTCATGGCCGTCTCCTTCCGGGAAGTTCGTGTGAGGCACTTGTCTAGAGACGCGACGGGCGTGCGGCTGGTTGACTGCCGCTGCCCGGCCATCACCGCGTGAAACCGGCGGGAGGGGGACAATGGGCGAGCTAGCGGATGGTCCGCGGTGCGCGGGAACGCACGGGAGGCAGAGGCTGTGAGCGACGCGACGGCACAGAAGAGCGACCCGGCGCAGCTGGGGTCGGCCTTCCCGCGCACGCACCACGTGCTCTGGCTTGAGTTCGGGGACCGCGCGGACTTCGACGACCCGCGCAAGGAATGGCGGCGGCTGTTCTCGGAGTTGCTGGGTACCTTCGCGCTGGTACTGGCCGCCGCGGGCGGAGGGCTCCTGCACGCGAAGGGGCAGATCAGCCTGGCTGCCGCGGTCGTGGCGCCGGGCCTGATGGTGACGGCGATCATCTTGTTCATGGGGGCGGTCTCCGGTGCGCACCTGAACCCGGCCGTGTCGCTGGCCTTCGCGCTGCGCGGAGACTTCCCGTGGCGGCGGGTCCCCGGCTACATCGTCATCCAGCTCGTCGGCGCGACGCTGGCCTGCCTGTTTCTCCGCCTGGTGTTCGGGAACATCGAGCATCTCGGGGCAACGCTGCCGGGCCCCGGGTACAAGAACTGGCAGGCCCTGCTCATGGAGATCGTGCTCACCACGCTCCTGGTCAGCGTGATCCTCGGTACCGCATCGGCCGCGCAGAACGTCGGCGCGATCGCCGCGCTCGGCGTCGGCGGCTATATCGCCCTGGCCGGCCTGTGGGCCGCGCCGGTCAGCGGCGTCTCGATGAACCCGGCCCGCTCGTTCGGCCCCGCCCTGGTCAGCGGTGACTTCACCAGCTACTGGGTGTATGCCGTGGGGCCGATCGCCGGTGCGCTGATCGCCGTCGGCTTTGCCAGGGTGCTGCGCGGCCGCGGCGGCGACGTCATCTCGCGGGCGGCGGGCTCCGGCGTGCTGGACGCGGGGGCCCTGGCCGCCAAGGCAGAACTGTCGGAAGAAATCGAGCAGGGGCGGGTGGTCCCTCCGGGCGTGGCCGATACCGACGCGCAGCGGAGCGAGTCATAACCAGCGCCGCGCCCACGAGCTGGACGTAGCATCCGGCCGATTAGCGCCTAGAGCCGGAGCTATACGTGGTCTCTGCCGCATACTGGTCCGGTGGAAATGGCAGCCCATTCGGTCGGAGGGCAGATCCAGTCCTCCGCGGGCCGCCACAGGCGAGCACGTGGCCCGCGGTCGGCAGGGCCGTCCGACCAGGCCCTGAACTGGCTGGCCGGCTGGTATGCGATCGCCCTGCGCCTCGGCGGCGCGGTCTTGTTCACCGGGGTAGCCGTGCTGGCCGCCACGAGGCAGACCTCCGGCTGGTGGCTTGGCGCGCCGCTGACCGCGCTGTGCGTGTGGTCAGCCTTCTTCGCCGGGCGGGTGCGGCGGTCCGGGTTGGCGCCGATCGTGGTGCTGGCCGACGCCGGGGTTATCTCGGCGCTGGCGCTGGCGCAGCAGCACCTGGTCCCGGCCATGCTGATCGCGGACAACACGACCTGGATGCTCCCGCTGGCCTGCACGTCGGTGTACATCCTGCAGATCGCGCTGCCGCCCTGGTTCGGGGTGCCCGGGGGCTTGATCGTGACTGTCGCCTACGGGCTCGGTGCCGGCGACCTGACCGACGCCTTCCTGCTGGTCATAGAGACGATCGTCGCCGCCGGGCTGGTAGCCGTGATCCGCGGCGGCGCCCGGCAAGCGGACGCGATCGTCGCCGCCGGCCTGGAGACCGAGCGGCAGGTCCGGGCCGAGGAGGCACGGCGCGCCGACGAGCAAGCACAGCACCGCCAGCTGCACGACACCGTCCTGTCGACCCTGACCATGGTCGCGGCCGGCGCCTTTGCCGGACCGTCCCGGGGGCTGACCGCGCAGGCGGCCCGGGATTTGCGCGTGCTGCAGGGGCTCGAGGGCGCCCCGGCCGTAACGGGCGGGCTGGCGCCGCTGACCGACCTGAGGCCGGACCTCGAGCGCGCCGCGGCCAGCACCGATGACCTGGCCGTGCGGCTGAAGCTCGTCCCGGTCACGCTGCCGTCTCCGGTCGCGGATCAGCTCGTCGCCTGCGTCGGCGAGGCGCTGCGCAACGTCGAGCGGCACGCAGGAACCGGGCAGGCGGACGTGACCGTCAGCGGCGGGCCGGGCTGGGCCGTCGTCAAGATCGCTGATCGTGGCCGCGGGTTCGATCCGTCCGCCACCCCGCCTTCCCGCCGGGGCATCCGCGAGTCGATCACCGGGCGGATGCTGGCGGTCGGCGGCCGGGCCGCGATCGCCAGCCGTCCCGGCGCGGGCACGACCGTCACCGTGAGCTGGCCGGCATGACCGCCGTGCCGTCGACGGCGCTGATGTCCGGCCGCTATCAGCGGGCCTTCACCATCGCTGTGGTCTTCCTCGTCGCGGGCTGGCACCTCGGCGGAGCGGGCCTGCAGCTGCTGCACAACCGGTCGGCCTACGGCTCGTTCGCCTTCCAGGGCGCCATGTGGGTAGTCATGGCGCTGGCGATCACCGCCGGGGCGGTCCTGGTGCTGCGCGGAACACCGGGCTGGCTCCCGGCCTGGGCGGTCGCCGTGATCGCGTTGGCCGCCAGCACGGCAGCCGCGGCGGCCAGCCCGGCTGGCCAGATGCTGGCGGTTAACTGGGGGTGGGGGAGCGCCGGCTGGACGGGCGTGCTCGTGCTGCTCCGCCGCCGGTTCACCGAGCTTGCGTGGTTCCTCGCCGCCGAGGCCCTGGCCATCCTGGGCGTGCAGGTGCGGGACGGGCTGCACCGCAGCGACCTGGCCGGGTTCCTGGCCCTGCTGACCTGGTCGACCGGCGCCCAGGTGGCCGTTGCCGCCGGGGTCAGGGCACTAGATGTCGCCGCCGGCCAGGCCGCGGCGGCGGCCCGGAGTGAGCACGCCGCGCGCGAGCGGGCCGCCACCGCGGAGATCATCCGGGCCGCCCGGCACGCCCGCTGGCTGGCGCTGCAGGAAACCGCCGTCCCGCTGGTCGCCGAGCTGGCGGCCGGAATGGCGGACCCAGGCGACACGCAGGTGCGCACCAGGTGCGCGGTCCAGGCGGCCCGGCTGCGCCGGCTGCTGGCCGAAGGGGACGAGGTACCCGGATCCCTGGTGCACGAACTGCACGCAAGTGCCGACGTGGCCGAACGGCGCGGAGTGGCCGTCGAGATCGAGACGGCCGGGCTGCTGCCGCAGGTGCCCGGGCCCGCCCGGCGGGTGATCACCGACGCGGCCATCGCGATCCTGACCGCCGCGCGTAGCCGGGCCCGGATCACCCTGGCGGTGGTGGCTGCCGGGATCGCCGTCAGCTTCGTCGCCGATACCGGCGCGCTCGTCCGGCTGCCCGTAGCCGGCGAGGGGGTCGCCATCGAACAGCAGCAGGACGGCGGCATGCTCTGGGCGGAGGCGCGATGGAACAGCCGGTGACGGTGGCGATCATCGAAGATCATCCGGTCGTCACCGAGGGGGTGGAGTCCTGGATCCGGTCTGATCCGGGCCAGCGGGTGCGGCTGGTGCAGATGGCGCGCGACCTGAGCGGGCTCCGCACCGTGCCATCCGCCGATGTGGTCATTCTGGACCTGGAGCTGTCCGGCGAGCTGGTCACCACGCAGATCCCGGGGCTGGTGGCCGCCGGATACCGGGTGGTGGCCTTCTCCGGGCACAGCGAACCGGCGATCGTGATGGAGACGCTGGACAACGGCGCACACGCGTACATATCCAAGGAGGAGGGCCGCGACCATCTGGTCGAGGCCGTGCTGGCGGCCGCCGCCGACCGGTCGTACGTGACCCGGTCGCAGGCCAGGGCGATACTGGCCGACCAGCACCCGGCTCGTCCTGCGCTCTCGCAGCAGGAACGGCAGGCGCTGCTGCTGTGGTTCCAGGGCATGTCCAAAGAATCGGTCGGGCGGCGCATGTCGATCAGCGAGAACACGGTCCGGCAGTACATCACCCGCGCGCGCGCCAAGTACGCGGCCACCGGGCGGACCGCACCGAGTAAAGACGCGCTGCTCGCCCGCGCGATCGAGGACGGCGTGATCAAGCCGGGCGACATCGTGCCTTACCAGTCATTCGCCCGCGCCGCGAAGGACCACCCCAGCCTGGGTTCCCCGGGCCAGTGAATGGCCCGGGACCCCAAGCCCGCCCCGAGCTGCCCCCCCAGGCAAATTCGGCCGCCGACCGACGCCGGGCTACATTGCCGGGCGCAGCGGCGTTCATCAGATCGCGGACTGGCGCCTTTCAGCATTCCCAATCGAGGGCGCCGCTGTCATGACGCCCGATCGGGTGACACAACGCCGGTCGGCCGTGTAGCCCGGCGTCGGCCGTGAGCCACGCTACCTGCGAGGTCGTATTCACTCGTGCTGCCGGACGCCCACCTCCGCACCGCTGGCCGTCCGGCCACCTAGGCTACGTTTACCCGCCGGTCAGCGGATGATGGCAACAGGCTGGAACTTCGAGCTGCGAAGTCGCGCTATCATGGGATATCAAGGAGGCGGAGATGACGGACATGCTGATCCGGGATATCCCCGATGAGGTCATCGCCGGTCTGGATGCACACGCAGGGCGGCTGGGCCTATCGCGCAGCGAGTACGTACGCCGTCGGCTGGCCCAGGACGCGGCACGCCCCGGCTCTGCGGTTAGCGTCCAGGACCTAGCCCAGTTCGCTGAGACCTTCGTGGACCTGGCCGACCCCGATGTCATGTCACAGGCCTGGCGGTGAGCTCCTGGCTGATCGACAAGTCAGCCCTGGTCCGTCTGGCCGTCAGCCCTGACGCCGCCGAATGGGCAGGGCGGGTCGAGCGCGGGCTGGTGCGGATCGCCACCGTCACCCGCCTGGAAGTCGGCTACTCAGCCCGCTCCGGGCCCGAGCTGCGGGCCGGGCTGCGGCAGCCTCCCATGTCGTCAATGCCGGTCGAATACCTGACACCCGCTATCGAGGACCGGGCGGTGGAAATCCTGGCCCTGCTGGCCGACCGCGGCCAGCATCGCGCTCCGTCCATCCCTGACCTGATCATCGCGGCAACCGCTGAGCTGGCCGAGCTAACGGTCTTGCATCTCGACAAGGACTTCGAGGTAATCGCCGAGGTCACCGGCCAGCCCGTGGAGCGGCTAAGCACGTAGCCGCTCCCGACAGGCCTCCAAGTGCGCCTAAGCGGGCTCATAACACAGATCGGACAGCGGCATGACCTGACGTCTTTGCGGATACCTCCGATTGGCGAGACGTTTCCGCGGAAGCGCTTTGTGAAATCGCGCACAAGCCGCTTCCGCGGAAACGCCGGAGGCCCAGCCTGGCGGTTCACTCGGTCATGCAGAAGGGTGCGACCAGTCAGGGCGATGTGAGGTGTTGAGATACTCGTCAGCTGGGTGTTTACGCGGAGTTGATAGTGAGCGGGCAACCCCTGACCCTTGCAGATCCCTCAGGCGGTACCTTCCATGCGGCCGGTGATTTCGACCGGCTCCTTCCCGCCTCAGGATCTCGCGACACGCTGGCGTGCATGCTATGTCTGACTCCAGATGTCGCGACAATTTCACCGCTGTTGCGCACGGTCTAGCTCAAGGAGGGACCGGGACTATACGGGGTGCCGGTTCGCATGGCTCACCGTCGGCGCACCACGACCCCTGATCTCCAGCCATGACAGAAGCCGCGCCGTGTAGATTACGATGCGCTCATGCCGGAGACGAGCAAGATGTTCGGTGACGTTAGTATTTTCCCGAACGACGGTTTCGTGGCGACCGTCGAGATCGGGCGCCCGCCGGACAACTTCTTCGATACCGAGCTCATCGGCTCACTCGCGGACGCCTACCAATGGCTGGACGAGCAGCCGGAGTTCCGGGCGGCGGTGCTGTGCTCGGACGGCAAGCACTTCTGCGCGGGCGCGGATTTCACCGGCCGCTCCGGGCGGCCCGGGCTGGGCGGCGCGGGGGAACTCTACGCCGCGGCGGCCCGCCTGTTCGAAGCGCAGACGCCGGTGGTCGCCGCCGTGCAGGGCGCGGCGGTGGGCGGCGGCCTCGGGCTGGCCTGCTCCGCCGATTTCCGGGTCGCCAGCCCGCAGGCCAGGTTCGCGGCGAACTTCGCCCGGCTCGGCCTGCACCAAGGTTTCGCCCTGACGGTGACGCTCCCCGCGATCGTCGGCGAGCAGCGCGCGCTGGAGCTGCTCTATACCGGGCGCCGGATCGGCGGCGAGGAGGCCGCCCGGATCGGGCTGGCCGACCGGCTGGCCGAACCCGAGCACCTGCGGGCGGCCGCACAGGAACTGGCCGCCGAGATCGCCGCGGGCGCCCCGCTCGCGGTCCGGTCGATCCGGCAGACGATGCGCGGGACGCTGGCGGACCGGGCCCGCGCGGCCATGGCCCGGGAACTGGCCGAACAGGACCGGCTGCGCCAGACGGCGGACTTCGCCGAGGGCATCCGCGCCTCCGCGGAGCGCCGGCCACCCCGATTCGAGGCCCGGTGACCACGCCCAGCCCGGATGCGGCCGGCGTGCTCGCTGAACTCCAGCAGTGGATCGAGGCCACCTGGGATCCCGAGCTGAGCCTGGTGCAGTGGCGGGAACGGCTGGCCAGCGCGGGCTGGGCGTTCCCGGCTTGGCCGAACGCCTGGTGCGGGCGATCCCTGCCGGCCGGCCTGGCCGCGCAGGTGACCCAGGAACTCACCAGAGCGGGAGTACCCGGCCCGGCCGAGGGCGTCGGCGTGGGCCTGGCCGGACCGGTGCTCATCGAGCACGGCACCGACGCGCTCAGGGAAGAGTTCATCAGGCGGACCGTCACCGGCGAGATCACCTGGTGCCAGCTGTTCAGCGAGCCGGGTGCGGGCTCGGACCTGGCCGGGCTGACCACCCGGGCCGAGGCGGTCGCGGACGGGTGGCTGGTGACGGGGCAGAAGGTCTGGTCGACCGGAGCGGCGACCGCGGACTTCGGGCTGCTGCTGGCCCGCACCGACGCCAGCGTGCCCAAGCACCGCGGCATCACCTGCTTCGTGCTGCCGATGCGCCAGCCGGGTGTCGAGGTGCGCCCGCTGCGGCAGATGAACGGGCACGCCTCGTTCAACGAGGTGTTCCTGGACCAGGCTAAGGTCCCGGCCGGTTACCTGATCGGCGAGCCGGGCGGCGGCTGGACGGTCGCGCTGTCGATCCTCGCGCACGAGCGCCGCCTCGCCGCGTCCCGGCCAGGCCCGGTGCCAGCCAACCCGAACGGGCGGGCCTGGCGGGAGGCGATCGCGGAGCGGACCGCGGTCAGCGAGCCGCACAAGTGGTACCCGCAGCGCGCCGGCCGACCGGATCTGGTCACCAGCCGGGCGGTCGCACATCAAGTGGCCGGCGACCCGCTGGTCCGCCAGGAGATCGCCCGGCTGGTGGAGCTGGCCTGGTCGGCGCGGTGGACGGCCGAGCGTGCCGCCGCCGCCCGGGCGGCGGGCCGGCCGCCCGGGCCGGAAGGCTCGCTGGGCAAGCTGGCCAGCAGCGTCATCGCCCGGCAGGCGGCGCGGGTCCACGCGCTGATCGCTGGGCCGCACGGCATGCTGGCAGGGCCCGGATCGCCGCTCGACGGGACGATCGCCGAGATCTTCCTGTCCGTACCGGGCATCTCCATCGCCGGCGGCACCGACCAGATCCAGCGGACCATCATCGGCGAGCGGATCCTCGGCCTGCCGAAAGAGCCCGATCCCAGCCGGGATCTCCCCTTCCGAGAGGTGCGCCGTGACTTACCTGGACCGCGACGACGGCGCCCGCATCTATTACCAGACCTTCGGACCGGAGAACCCGGAGAACGGGGCCAAAGGGTCCACGCCGCTCCTGCTCACCCACGGGTTCTCCGCATCCTCGGCGATGTGGGAGCCGAACGTCGCCGCCCTGTCCGCCGCGCGCCCGCTCATCACCTGGGACGTGCGCGGCCACGGCAGCAGCGACGCCGGGGACGACCTGGCGCGCTACTCGGCCGAAGCCAGCGTGGCGGACATGGCCGCGCTGCTCGACGCGTGCGGGGTCGAACGCGCCGTAGTCGGCGGGCTATCCCTCGGCGGGTTCCTGTCACTGAGGTTCTTCCTGTCGCACCCGGACCGGGTCGCTGGGCTAGTCCTGTGTGACACTGGCCCGGGCTACCGCCGCGACGAAGCGCGGCAGCAGTGGAACGGCCAGGCCATCGCGTTCGCCGAGCGCCTGGAGCGCGACTCGAAGCCCGGGATGGCGCGAGCCGCCCGGGGCATCCTCACCCAACACGACGCACGCGTGATCGACGCGCTGCCGACGATCACGGTCCCGGCGCTCGTGCTGGTCGGCGCCCGGGACAAGGACTATCTCGGCGCGGCTGATTACATGGCGGTCAAGCTTCCTCGAGCCGTCCACGCGGTGATCCCGGATGCCGGCCACTCAAGCAACATCGACCAGCCGGACCTGTTCAACCAGCAGGTGCTGGCCTTCCTGGACCAGCCCGATCTCCGGTAAGCACCCCCGCCTCGGTTAGCCGGGTGATCTCCTCCTCGGTCAGGCCGGCCTCGGCCAGTACCTCACGGGTGTGCTGCCCGGCCAGCGGCGCGGGCCGTCGCACCGCGGCCGGGGTCGCCGAGAACCGGGCCGGCGGCGGGATCACCTTGTACCGTCCGGCCTCGGGATGCTCGTCCTCGGGCAGCGCGTCGATGAGCTCGTCAAGCCCGGTCGCCTCCCCGGCCGGAATCCCGGCCTCCGCGCACAACGCCAGCCATTGCGCGGTGGTTTTCGTGGGGAGCACCTGGCTGAGCGTGGCGTAGCCGAAGCCAGGTTCCCGCGACAGCGCACGGTTGGACAGCCTGGGGTCCCCGACCAGCTCGTCGTGACCTGCGGCGTGCAGCAGGGCTGTCCAGTGGGCTTCCCGGTGCGGCAGCACCGCGATCCAGCCGTCGGCCGTCTGCAGTGCTCCGCGCAGCGGAGTGAGGATGCGCTGGTACCCAGCCGGGTACCTGGCCGGCCGGGAGATGGCGCCACTGCCGTGCTCGACCAGCAGGAAGGCCAGCATCGCGTCGGCCATCGGCACCTCGACCTGCTGGCCCTCGCCGGTTCTCGCCCGGTGGAACAGCGCGGCGATGATCGAGTAGGCCAGCACCAGCCCTGACACCTTGTCGGCGAGCAGCGTCGGCACCATCTCGGATCGGCCATTCGCCCGGCGCATCACATCAGGCACACCGCAGGCGGCCTGGATGATGTCATCGAACGCCGGCGCGTCCGCCTGCGGGCTATCCGAGGGGAACCCGTGCGCCTGGCCGTAGACCACGTCCGGCCGGACGGCGGCGACGTCCGGGTAGCGCAGGCCCAGGCGGGCGACCGATCCCGGCCGCAGGTTCGTGACGAACACGTCACAGCCGGCCGCGACCCGCAGCAGCGCGGCCCGGCCGTCCGGATGCGCGATGTCCAGAGCGATGTTGCGCTTGTTACGGAGCAAGTTCAACGAGACGCCGGACAGGCCGCGAAGCGGTCCCGGACCCATGACCCGGTTGATGTCACCGTCCCGGCTCTCCACGGTGATCACGTCGGCCCCCAGGTCGCCGAGGATCTGGGTCGCGAACGGACCCATCACCACCGAGGAGAGATCGAGCACGCGTATCCCGTCCAGCGGGCCGGCCGATGCGCCTTCACGGGATGCGGGCATGCATGTCAGGATGCCAAAAAAGGAACGCGGGGACAGGAAGCCCGGCCGTTATGAGCACCTTTGTCTTTACCCAAGAGCAGCAAGACCTGCGCGCCATGGTACGGCGGTTCCTGGCGGAGAAATCGCCGCTCAGCGAGGTACGGCGGCTGATGGCCACCGAGGCCGGATACGACCCTGCGGTCTGGGCCCAGCTCGGCCGGCTCGGGCTCGCCGGGCTCACCATCCCGGAGAAATTCGGCGGCGCGGGCTGCGGGCCGGTAGAGCAGCTGATCGTGGGCGAGGAGATGGGCGCGGCGCTGCTGTGCGCGCCGTACCTAGCCAGCGCCGTACTCGCCACCTGGGCGCTGCTGGCCAGCGAAGACCCCATCGCCCAAACGGATCTGCTGCCGCCGATAGCGTCCGGCCAGACGATCGCCACGCTCGCCGTGCCGGAGGACGACGGCTCGTGGGCCCCGGACGAATTCGGGGTCACGGCGCGGCGTTCCGGTGAAAAATACCTGGTGGACGGACGCAAGTCGTTCGTGCTGGACGGGATGGTCGCGGACCTGATCCTGGTCGCCGCCGCCTCCGATGACGGGCCAGCGCTGTTCGCGGTCGGCGGCGATGCGCCGGGCCTGTTCCGCCAGGCGATGCAGACGATCGACATGACCCGCAAGCAGGCCGTGCTCACGTTCAGCGGAACCCCGGCCCGGCTGGTGGGCCAGCCCGGCGCGGCCGGAAAGATCGTGGCGCAGGCGGTCCGCGGCGGCGTGCTCGCGCTGGCCGCGGAGCAGGTCGGCGGGGCGCAACGCTGCCTGGACATGGCGGTGGCGTACGCCAAGCTCCGGCATCAGTTCGGCCGGGCGATCGGCAGCTTCCAGGCCATCAAGCACCTGTGCGCGGACATGCTGCTCGAGGTCGAGTCCGCTAGGTCCGCCGCGTACCGCGCGGCCTGGGAGGCGGCGGACGGCGGCACCGACCTGCCGCTGATCGCCAGCCTCGCCAAGGCCTACTGCTCGGAGGCCTACTTCCACGTCGCCGCGTCGAACATCCAGGTCCACGGCGGCATCGGCTTCACCTGGGACCACGACGCGCACCTGTATTACCGGCGGGCCAAGTCCGCCGAGGTCATGCTGGGCACCCCGGCAGCGCACCGCGAGATCGCCGCCAGCCTGCTGCTGAAGGACTTGCCGGGTAGTGAGCGCGGTCAGTCATCCCTCACATAAGCGCATCCGATGGATTCGCCTGCCAGCAACTGTGCCCCGCCAGCCGTATGACGATATTCCAGGGAAGCCGGTCGCATTTCGCAACCGGAAAGCGACTTACACGAGCCCGCGGAGGTCGAACCTGTTGCCGCACCAGACTTCTACCGGTGACCTTCAAGAATTCCAGAATCGCCGACTCGGAGACCCCAGCGAGAGGCGCTGGCCCGATGAGAAACGTGCCTCCGCTTCAAGATCACCCGAGTCCTTGTTGAAGCGCCGTTACCGCGTCGGGGTAGTTGGCCAGCTGGTAAGGCTGGTTCCCGGGTTCGGGCGGGCCGGAGTAGGACTTGATGGCAGGCGGGTCCGGAATGATATCGACGCTCAGGACCAGCTGGTAGCTGGCGTCTTCCCACGGAGCCAGAATGGGCTGGGCCGTGGCGTCCGATATTGCCTCGTGGTCATTCAGATAGACGGCCGCGTACTGCAGATGTCCGCCCAGCAGCGTCCCCAGGCCGTTTACCTCGCCGGGACTGTTAGCTTGCGCCGCCGCGCCCTGGTTGGCTAGCAACGGGCCGCCGGGCCAGCCGGACGGAGTAACGTGGCCGCCCACCCAGTAAAGGCCGATAGCGCTATGAGTCGTCAGCCAGGCCGTCATCTGGGTAATGAAATACGTGTCGTCTTGCCCGCCGAAGGTGTGGAAGTCCAGACCCCACTCGGGGATGATGATGGGCTTGCCCGTAACCCTGGAGAACTGGGCTAGCCAGTCCAGCCCGCCTGGTCTGGCCGTCAGGGTCTGTTCCCAGTGCAGAGCCCAGTCGAGCGTGCCGGATGCGGTATGCGGATATGTGCCGTGCGGACCGCCGTACCAGTCGAAGACATCGGTTCCCACGTAGTCGACGTAGGCGCTACCGGGCCAGCACTCGGCTACCGAAGCCGCCCCCGGGTAAATGGCCCACAGGAACTTGAAATGCTCACCGGGGACCGATCGCATCGTCGTAACGACCTGCCGCCAGGCCAGGATGAAGGCATCGGGTTGAGCTGGCGGTGCGTGCCGTTCGTTCCACTCATACCACGAGCCGTTCATCTCGCGACTGAGATTGATAATCGTGTGGGAGAGCCCGTCCCGTACCAGCAATTCACCCAGCTGGTAGAACTGCCGGTCATCGGTGCCCGCCGCCGCGGCGGCCAGCGCAGGGCTGCTTGACTCGTAGTAACGGGACGTGACGAGGTCTGGCTTGCCATCGTCCAGGAGCGCTTCGAGCGCGGGACCCACCACGCCAGATACCGTGATGGCTGGCGGCCTGGCCGGGGGGGTGTTCAGCAGATCCGCCCACGTCGCCGGGCCGACGACACCGTCGGCGGTCAGCCCTTCGACCGCCTGGAATTCCTCAACTGCGATCTTGGCCACGGTGCCGAAGTGACCATTAACCGCGACGTGGGGCTGGACATTCCACGCGTTGAGCCGGACCTGGAGCATCTTAACCGCGCGGCCCGTTGAGCCGAGCCGCAGCGTCGGGTTGACTGACCGCAACGAGCCAATCCACGCAGGCGCGGTCGCAGCAGTAGCGCCGGCGAGAACCGCGAGGCAGATAAGGAGAACGCGCCACCTTACTCTGCGCTTCTTCAGCTCGATCACTGGACCTTCACCGTCGAGGGCGACCCTTACCCCGATGGGCAGACATCTACCCGGCGGTGGACCATCAACCACCTGTTCGCGCCAACATGACGTGCAGGAGCGGGTTACCGGTGGTCTTCCAGTTCCAGGATCGGGGTGCTGGGTGTCGGGGCGTGCCTGACCTTCCGGATCCGGGCCACGATGCCCTGGAGCGTCCGGCCCTTCACGAACCAGGAAACTCCGAACGCGAACACGGCAAGCGACTCGAAGATGAACAGCCAGGGCCAGTTCGCCTTGACCGAAGCTGGCAGCAGGTTCGACAGCGCCGCCAGCAGCACGCAACACAAGATCGTCATGCCGCTGGCGCGGTAGATGACCTGGTGCGCGGTGGAGCGCTGCTGGCTGTCGTTACCCTGCTTGCCGTTACCCTGCTTCCCGTTACCCTGCTTCCCGAAGCCCAGGCCGTACCGGAGCTGGACCATCAAGCTCTGCCCGCCCGGCGTCATTCCCCTCTTGGCGAAGCGCAGCGCCATCAGACCGAGCGCGATCAACGTGATGGCCGCCAGGACCAGGTGAATGTCACCCACCACCTGCTGGCTGGTTGATAGGCGCGCGACCGACGAGGCCGGGCAAGCTCCGGTGCCTGCCGTGCAGACCGTCGGCTTGGTGGGACACAGCGCGACGCCGATCGCGGCCAAGCCGGCGACATTTGTAATGGATTCATCCACGCCGTCGTAGCCCCGGTACGCCACGAGGAAGACGCCGAGTGCCCAGAGGGTCCCGACGAAGATGTTGCGCATGTCGGTGTAGTAGTAGCCGCTGATGGAGTCCGGTCGCGGCGCGCTCGACGAGATGGCGTTGCCGACCAGCAAGACGATCGGCAGCAGGGTCCCCATCCAGCCCACGGTCTGGCGCAAGAACAGGTCAGAGACGATGAGCTCATTCCTGTCACGGCTTCGCTGGCTCATAGACACCCTCCTCAAGTCCCTACTGGGTCGGAGGGCCTGATTCCCGTCCTGATACATCGCCCCAGGGGGCGCGTGCGGTGTATCAGGCGTGGCAGGCACCCCTCCGTAAGGGCAGGCGCGCCGGCGAGGCGTGAGCTGCTGGGAGGAAGCACATGGCGGGTACATGGAAGGACTTGGCCAATCAGCCCGGGGTCAACATCGACACGATGCTGCTGATGACCGACGGCACCGTGATGGCCCACGAGCTGGCGTCGCCGAATTGGCACCGGCTGACCCCGGACGCCAACGGCAACTATCTCAACGGAACATGGGCCGCTGCGCCGCCCATGCCCCCCAACAGCGGCATTCCCGCCGGCCAGAACGGCCCGGACTACGGTCCCGTCTTTTATGGTTCGGCGGTGCTCCGCGATGGCACCCTCTTGGTGGCGGGGGGCGAATACAACATCATCGATGCTCAGGGCGCCGCCGTGGATGCCTACGCCGCCACCCGGTTCGACCCGGTCGGCGGGTCGTGGACCAACCTGGTGCCACCGGCGGGCTGGAGCAATATCGGTGACGTCCCGCTGTGCGTCCTGGACGACGGCCGGGTGCTACTGGGGTTCATCTACGGCACCCAGACTTCGCTATTCGATCCCATCACGGGGACCTTTTCGCCGGGGCCGGACAAGGGCGACTCCAGTTCGGAGGAATCCTTCGCCCTGCTTCCTGACGGCACCGTGCTCGCCGTGCAGTGCTCCAACATCGGCTTCGCCGAAAAGTACGTCCCGTCGACCGAGGGCTGGGTGCCCGCCGGTGCTACGCCGTCGACCCTGCCGCAGAGCTGCCCCGGCCAGGTCGCCGAGATCGGCCCCACCGTCGTCCTGCCTAACGGGACGGCCTTCGTCATCGGGGCTAGCGGCAACACCGCCATCTACGTGCCTCCGGCCAATCCCGCCGATACCGGTAACTGGCTCCCGGGGCCCGACATCACGGACACCGGCGGCAACACCATGTATCCCATGGACGCTCCGGCGGCGCTGTTGCCCAACGGAAAGGTCCTGCTCGCCGCTAGCCCGGGAGCGCCTTGCGGCTATCCCTCGCCAACCAGCTTCTTCGAGTACGACCCGGCCACCAACAACATCGCCCCGGCGGCCGACCCCAGCAACGCCGGCAGCCCCTGTTTCACCGGCCGGCTGCTGGTCGTGCCCAACGGGCACGTGCTGTTCAGCAGCCAGAGCGGAACCGTCGCGCTGTACAACCCGGGAGGCTCGCCCGATCCGTCATGGCGCCCGGTGGTGACCTCGGTCCCGCCGATCATGGCGACCGGCCACCACTACCTGGTGTCAGGGCAGCAATTCAACGGCTTGTCGCAGGCCTGCTACTACGGCGACGACGCCACCATGGCCACCAATTACCCGATCGCCCGGCTGAAGAAGGGCGCCAAGGAATGGTATTGCCGCACCGCCCACCATTCCACGATGGGTATCGCCACCGGCACCGCCACGGTAACCACCGTGGCGGCGATTCCCGCGGCCGTACCGCCAGGCGATTACGAATTCCACATCATCGCCAACGGCATCGAGTCGCTCGGCGTCCCGGTGAAGATCGTGCCCGACATGGCTACCATCGCCGTCGACGTCCAAGACGGGGGCAATTTCGGAACCGTCTGCGCAGACTCGTACCTGCAGCTGCACGTATTCAACGTCGGCAACGCCGACCTCATCGTGGACAAGGTGTTCGCTGTTCCGCTCGGCGGCAACTTCTCCGTCTTGCCGATGCCGGCCACTCCGCTCACCCTCGCGCCGGGCGACCAGGTCGATTTCACGGTCAAGTTCACACCGGGCGCCCCCAACGCAGTCGAGGCCGGCACGGTAGTAATCGCGAGCAACGACCCGGTGCAGCCCTGGCTGCTCACTCCCGTCACCGCCCGTACGGGCGCCGGTTTCCTGGCCACCGCCATCGCCGACAGCGGCGATTTCGGGAACGTGTGCCGCGGGCACTTCAGCGACCTGCCGTTGACCCTGAACAACGCAGGCACCTGCCCGCTGCGGGTGACCGCCATCACCTTGTCGTCAGCCGATTTCCTGGTGCCCAGCGTGGCGTCCTATCCGCTCGTGATCGCGGCCGGCGGCACCACCGAGGTGTCAATCCGGTTCCAGCCGACAGGGATCGGTCCCCACGCCGGGACCATCCAGGTCGACAGCAGCGACCCGGCCAGTCCGCGGTTGATTCCCGTGTCGGGCAGCGCGCCAGCGGGCCAGCTCGCGGTCAGCGGCTCGCTGCATTTCGGCCAGGTCGACTGCGGAAAGGCGCAGCGGACATTGTCGGTCTGCAACGTCGGGCCATGCGGCCTGCACGTGGCGAGCGTGGCGTTCAAGCACCCCCGCAAGCACTTCGAGATCGTGTCCAACCCGTTCCCGGCGACGCTGGCCCCGGGCTCCTGCCTCGGTGTGATGGTCCAGTACGAGGCCAGCTGCGAACCCGAGTCGTGCGAGCTGGTGATCACCAGCGACGATCCGAACGACCAAGTAAGGGTCGTCGACGTCGTGGCGTTTACCTGCTGCCGCCCGTGCCCTCCAGCCGAATGCGATGAACGGCCGTGCCAGTGCGAGCCGCGTAGGTGCGAGCGCTGTGGCGGCCACGTCCGAACTCACTAGACGCAATCTCCCGCCGGGGCCCGCGAGCCCTGCCGGGCGACGCCGGCCCTCACGCGGCTACGGGCGCGGCGCCCACACGGTCGTGCGTTTGACGTCGCGGTCCTCCAGCGCGCCCAGGCCGGGCACATCGTACGCGGCCAGTGGTGTGAGGCGATCTCGCGGCAGATACGTCCGGCCGAGGTCGCCCACCAGGACAGCGACCCCGCAGGCGCGGGTCCGGTCAAGGAACCGCATCATCCCGCACGCCAGGTCGCGCTCGTAGAAGGCATCGGCCACCAGCATCAGATCGGCGCCATCGGGAACCTCGTCCCGGCCCAGGATGTCGGCGCAGACCGCCCGGACCGCCACATTGTTGGCGGCCGCGTTCATGGTGATAGCCGCGGCCGCGACCGGGTCGACGTCGTAGGCGGTCACCGCCGCGGCCCCCGCCCTGGCCGCCGCGATGGCCACCAGCCCGGAGCCGGACGCCAGGTCGATCACCTGCCGGCCCGCGGCCGTCTCCGGATGGTCAAGGAGGTAGCGGGCCAGCGCCTGCCCACCCGGCCAGGCGAACGCCCAGAACGGCGGCTCCAGGCCGGTCCGCCCGGTCGCCTCCTCCACCCGCTGCCAGACGCTGACTGGCTCCCCGGCCTGGTGCAGCCAGATCTCCGGAACCAGCGGCACGTGCCGCAGTTCGGTGAGCTCTGCGATCATCTCCGCTGCGGCCACGGCGCTCCTCCCTGGCCGGACAGTGGGACGATCCCGCCCCGAATACGCTCAGGCCTGTTCTGGCGGCTCGGCCGGACTAGGGCCACCGGACGCCTTGGGGGCCGGGGTGATCTTGCTCAGCCAGCACAGCGGGCACAGCGCATGCGGCCGTCCGTGCCGGCCCTTCTCATGCTCCGACGCCATGTACGCCGCGCCAACAACTAGCACCACATTGAGGCCTCCGCCGAAGGGAAGGCCCGGGACTCTCAGTATGGGGCGAGGCATCGCGGTTCACCTGTCCATCGATAAGGGCGGCGCGATCGGGACCGATCGCAGGGAGCCGGCTCAAAGCGGCCCCTTCCAGTGTTACACCATCAGGCCGAATCGACGGCAAGACGCTGCCCCGCCACCCATGTGATCGGCCAGCCTCACAGCGCCCGGATAGGCAGGGCACCACGATCCAGGTCCGCGTTAGTCATGCTATGCCGTCGGTCCTGGTCACCCATCGCGCACCTGTAGCACAACCTCGGCGAGGCGGCAATTTCCGATCCTTATCGGTGGCTCGAGACAACCACTGACCCGGAAACCGTCAGCTGGGTCAAGGCCGAGAACGATCTGACCGACAGCTACCTGGCCGCGGTACCCGCGCGTGAGTTGCTGGCCACCGCCGCGCTCCTATTCACCTGACTACGTAGCTAGGCTCGGGTAATGGCCGAGTAGCTAGGCTGGAGTAATGGCCGAGCCGGATGTGATCCGCACGCCTGACCAGCGCTTGCGGGTCTTTGTGAGTTCTACGCTGCAGGAACTGGCCGCTGAGCGGCAGGCAGTGCGGGACGCGGTGACCCGTCTGCGGCTGGTGCCGGTGATGTTCGAACTGGGCGCCCGGCCGCATCCGCCGCGGCAGCTATACCGCTCCTACCTGGCGCAGAGCCAGGTGTTCGTGGGCGTGTACTGGCAGAGCTACGGCTGGGTCGCGCCGGGGGAGCAGGTATCCGGGCTGGAGGATGAGTACCTGCTGTCGGCGGGGCTGCCCAGGCTCCTATATGTGAAGTTTCCGGCGCCGGAGCGTGAGGCGCGGCTGGCGGAGATGCTGGCCCGGATCAGGGATGCCGGTGACGTGTCCTATCAGCGCTTTTCTGCTGTCGCCGAGCTGCAGCGCCTAGTCGAGAACGACCTGGCCGTGCTGCTGAGCGAGCGGTTCGAGCGGGCGCCGGCGCGGGACGGCGCCGCGGACGGGGCGTCGCTGGCGCCGCGATGTCCTGGCTGGTGGCACAGGACCAGATCGAGCCGGCGATACAGCTGTCCTGGGCGACATGGAGGTTCTGGTGGTTGCGCGGCCATGCCGAGGAACTCGCCTCCTACGTGGGCATCCTGGCCAAGAGCGAACACCTGCCGCCGCAGCAGCGTGCCCTGGCGCTGAGCGGCACCGGCTTCGGCCTCTTCGCGTCCCGGGATCAGGCCGCAGCGCAGCCGCTCCTGGAGCAGAGCCTGCCGCTGTACCGCCAGGCCGGGGACATGCTGGGCGCAGCCACGGCGGCAGCCATGCTGGGTCACCTCCTGGCATTGCAGCACCAGGACGCGCGGGCCAGCGAGCTGCTCGAACAGACGCTCGCCCCGCTGCAAGAGGCCGGATACGACCGGCTCGCCGGACCCCTGCGTCTGCAGCACCTGCTGGACGTGGCGCTCGTGTGCAATTTCCTCGGCCAGATCCGGCTCAGCCAGGCAGATCACGACCGCGCAGCGCAGTTGTTCACCGAGGCCCTGAACGCGGCCCGCAGCGCGCAAGACCGGTTCACCATCCTCGTCTCGCTCTACGACCTGGCGCTCAGCAGCCAGGCACAGGGCGATCTGATCGGCGCGGCGGAACGCCTGCGGGAAGGGGTGTCGCAGTCGGCCGAGGCCAGGGACGAACCAAGCGTCGCCTATTACCTCGAGGCGCTCGCCGCGGTCGCCATCCGGCAGGACAACCTGGAGCGCGCCGTGCTTCTGCTCGCCGCCGCAGGCGCGCTCCTGCAAGTCAAGGGCAGCGGCTGGCTGCACGCGCTCGTGCCCCGTGCCGCCCACGACGATGATCTCCTGGCCGCGCTGCGCTCCCGCATGGGAGATGCGGCATTCGAGCAGGCCTGGACACGGGGACAGTCCCTGGGAGGCAGCCGCGCCGTTGAGTACGCGCTAGCGGAAGCATCACCTGAACCCGCCCGCCCAGCCGGCCCGCCGAGAGCCGGCGATACCGGAGCCATCAGCTAGGCGCCCAAACCCGCCGCCAACGCGTCCCGGGACTGCCAGGCAGGATCTCCACCAGAAGGCCGATACGCCCGGCCGGGCTTGGACCGCTCCGAAATGGCTGATCTGTACTCGCCAGCGCGTTGACGCCAATGCGAGGGGAGCCGCAAATATTCGGCAGGGAGGCGTTCCTGTTTGGCATGGCTGTTGTCACATGCCGTCACCGCCGTCGGTTGGTGTTCAGCGCGCCCCGGTGTGGCCTGGCTTAGGAACCCGCAATCGCAAAATCGGCGGTCAGCCTAACCGGGCAGCTGTGGGGAGGTATCCCGGTCGTTGTGGCTTTCCGGGGTTATGAGAGCGAGCAGGGCGGCGGCGGCAAGCACGCCGGCAGCCAGGCCGAACGCCGCCGGGTAAGACGCGCCGTCCACCAGTAGGCCTGCGACGACCGGCCCGGTTACCGTGCCGGCGTCGCCCGCCATCTGGAAGAACGCGACGAGGATGCCGCCTTGGCGGGCCTGTGCGGTAAGCAGGTCGCCGAGCATCGCCGACGGCGCGACGTCAAGCAGCCCGGACCCGGTGCCGGCCACCGCGAGCGCACCTAGGTACGCCCACAGGCCGGGGAGCACGGCGAGGAGCAGCAGGCCGGCCGCCGAGATTGCGCAGCCCGCCACCATGACTGGCCGCCGGCCGAGCGTGTCCGCCGCCCGGCCGGCGGGCAGCAGTGCCGCCGCGTTCAGGGCGGCGAACACCAGGAATCCGATGCCCGTCCAGGTTGCCGAGCGGTGCAGCAAGTCGCGGACGAACAGCGGGATGATCGCGCTGCGGATGCCGAGAATGGCGAAGCTGTCGGCGAGGTTCACTGCTGCGACCGCCTGGTAGGCACGGCTGCGCAGCGCCCCGGCCAACACGGTCAGGCTTTCCCGCGGGCTGGCGATTGCCTCCCGGGTTACTGGACGGGCCACCGGCCCAAGCGCGACCGCGGCGATCACCGCCGGCACCACGAGCAGCGCGGCGTACAAAAAGAAAGGCGCGCGCAGCGACCAGGCGGCGACAACCCCGCCGAGCGCCGGGCCGGTGATCCCGCCGAGCAGGAACCCGCCGGTATACAGGCCACTGGCCCGGCCCCGCTGGCCGCTCGGCACGCTGGCCAGCAGCAGCGCCTGGGCGCTCACCGAGAACATGGCCGAGCCCAGTCCGCCCACGCCGCGCAGCACCAGTAGCTGGGCGAACGACCGGGAGAATCCGGCCAGCATGCTGCTGACCGCGACGACGGCGATGCCAATCACCATCACCGGCCGCGCGCCGAACCGGTCCGCCAGCCGGCCGGCCGGCAACGCGAACGCGACCCGCATCAGCGCGAACGCGCTGATCACGCTCGCCGCGGCGGCGACGCTGACACCGAACTGGCGGGCAAAGGCAGGGATGCCCGGCGCCACGATCCCGTAGCCGAGCGCCACGGTGAACGACACCGCGGACAAGACCGCAGCCTCGCGCGGCAGGCCAGCGAACGGGCCGCGCCCGGTTTTTGAGACAGCTGCGGAAGCAGACGTCACGGAGGCCACGCGATGCCGGGCCGGTCCTGGTGCTGTCCGCCGGCCAGTTCGGTCTCAACGGCCACCATCCATGTCATAGCGGCACGTTACGTGACGATTTAACCCGCGCCGGCTGAGATACCACCCGGCGGCGGCAGGCCCAGCTTGCGAGGGCCTTGCGCAATACCACGGTGGCCTGGTTGACGGTGGCTCCGGCGGCCAGGGAACCGCGCAGCGCGCTGGGCAATACGACCTCGCACATGATGCCCTGATACCGAGTGGCTGTCACCGGGACACCCGCCCGGCGCAGCATTCATCGCCGGCGTCGGCGCGCTAAATGTCCGGTGACAGGCATCTCGGCCCGGTCTCCCCTCTCTGACCTGCGCGGGCTTTCTTCGATGGCAAAGGGTTCTTCCAACGTCCGCCATCCAAGGTGGCCCGTGCAGATGCGCAGGGCGAGGT
>JBOHCK010000038.1:0-27238 GCA_050698755.1 Streptosporangiaceae bacterium
CGCTGACCAGCTCGGTGCTCAGGTGCCGGGCGCGCAAAGCGGAGGACCACCTCCCACCCAGTCGGCCTGGTTTACACCGAGGCAGGCGGGTCTGGCCGGACGTCCCGGCGGCGTGTGCGCGCGTAAGCGTGCGCGGGCGCCGGGTATGAGCTGGCACGGCGCATCCCCGTGGGGTGTGCCGTAGTAGTGGTTGCCCCGCTGAGCGCACAGCTCGCGGGGCTTTCTCGTGTGCGGCCTTCCGGGACGCAGACAGGCAAAGGCTCGCGGACGTGGTCGGTGGCTGCCGCCGCCGGAAGGACCGGCGGTGGAGGAAGGCTCATGGAGGTCACATCAGCGTCGAAGCGCGTGTTAACGAGCGCATCCGTGCCCCCGAAGTCCGACTGGTCGGACCGAAGGGTGAGCAGATCGGGATCATGTCGGTCGCCGAAGCACTTAAGCTGGCGGCCGAAGCCGATCTCGACCTGGTCGAGGTCGCACCGACTGCGCGGCCACCTGTCTGCAGGCTCATGGACTACGGCAAGTTCAAGTACGAGTCCGCGGTGAAGGCCAGGGAGTCGCGCAAGAACCAGACGCAGACGGTCGTCAAGGAGATCAAGCTCCGCCCTAAGATCGACCCGCATGATTACGGCACGAAGAAGGGCCACGTCGAGCGGTTCCTCAAGGCGGGCGACAAGGTCAAGGTGACGATCATGTTCAGGGGACGCGAGCAGTCGCGACCCGAACTAGGCTTCCGCCTGCTGCAGCGTCTCGCCGAAGACGTCGAGGGACTCGGCTTCGTGGAGTCCCAGCCGAAGCAGGACGGGCGGAACATGATCATGGTGATCGGCCCGCACAAGAAGAAGAGCGAAAACCGGGCCCACGCCGGGCAGGCGAACAACCGGTCGGTACCGACCCAGCGTGCCGCCGCCGCAGCGCCGCCCCCAGAGCCCGCGGAGAGCGAACCCGCCTCCGATGGCGCGACGGTGGTTCGGCCTAGCCGGTAGCATCGCCCGGCGGGAGCGATCCCCGGCGGCTAGCGCCGGGGAAGGTGATCGTTGTGCGCCGTGACCAGCGCTCGGACTAGCGCAGGAAGCGCCGCGGCAGCAGGGCCGTGGCGACGATAGAGCGAGGACATGCCGCCCCGTGCTTACGGGGCGGCAGAGCAGGAATGGAGACGACGGCGACCATGCCGAAGATGAAGACACATAGCGGCGCCGGGAAGCGATTCCGGCTGACCGGTACCGGCAAGGTGATGCGCCGCCGCGCCAATCGCAACCACATGTTCGAGCACAAGTCGTCTCGCCTGACGCGGCGGCTGTACGGAGAAGTGACGGTCGCCCCCAGCGACGTCAAGGAGATCAAGAAGCTGCTGGGCAAGTAGCCCGGCCCGCGTAAGGGAGTCAGAACAATGGCACGCGTGAAGCGGGCGACCAACGCCCACAAGAAGCGCAAGGTTGTCCTGGAGCGGGCGAGCGGCTACCGGGGACAGCGGTCCCGCCTGTACCGCAAGGCCAAGGAGCAGGTCCTCCACTCGATGACCTACGCCTACCGCGACCGCAAGGACCGCAAGGGCAACTTCCGCCGGCTGTGGATCCAGCGGATCAACGCCGCGGCCCGGGCCAACGGCATGACGTACAACAGGTTCATCCAGGGCCTGCGCGTTGCTGGCGTCGAGGTCGACCGGCGGATGCTGGCCGAACTCGCGGTGGCGGATGAGTCCGCGTTCTCGGCCCTGGTCGAGGTGGCGAAGAAGGCACTTCCCGACGCATCCGGGTCGGCGGCCGCCTAGTTGGCGCGAGGGCGTGACAACATCACGCGGCTCGCGGGAGGACCAGGGCAGGCTCGCGGGGAGAGGCCTCGCGGGGAAAGGCAGAGCCCCCAGGCCGCGCGAGTGAAGCGGGTTGGGGAGGTGGGTGGGGGGCACCGCAGCGGGCCCGCGGGAGGTTCCAGGGGGCTCGACCCCCCAGGGCCAGTAAGAGCCGCGCGGCGCCTGACCAAGCGCGCCTTCCGCCAGCAGGACCGCGCCTTCCTGGTGGAGGGCCCGCAAGCGGTGGCGGAGGCCTTCCGCTGCTCCTCTGGCCTCACCAACCTGTTCGTGGCCGGGCCCGCCAGGACCAGGCACGGCGACCTCGTCACCGCGATCGCCGAGGCTGGCGTGCCCGTGCACGCCGTCAGCAGCGAGGTCATGGGCGAACTGGCCCAGACCGTGACGCCGCAGGGCCTGCTGGCGGTCTGCGGCTTCGTCGACGTGCCGCTCGCCGCGGTGACCAGGCCCGCTCCGTCCCTGGTCGCGCTGCTGGCGAACGTACGCGATCCGGGGAACGCAGGGACGGTGCTGCGCACCGCCGACGCGGCCGGTGCCGACGCCGTCGTCTTCGCCGACGCGTCGGTCGACCCGTACAACGGCAAGTGCGTGCGCGCGTCGGCCGGGAGCCTGTTCCACCTGCCCGTGGTGGCCGGGGCGAGGCTGGAGGACGCCGTGGCCGCCCTGCGCGAGGCGGGCCTGCGCATCGTGGCCGCGGACGGGCGCGCCGGGCGCGGCCTGGACGAGGAGGACGTGCAGGCACGCCTGGGGGAGCCTACCGCCTGGATGTTCGGCAACGAGGCGTGGGGCCTGCCGCCCGGGCTCGTCGCGCTCGCCGATGAACCCGTGGCGGTGCCCGTGTACGGGAAGGCGGAGAGCCTCAACCTGGCCGCCGCCGCGGCCGTGTGCCTCTACGCGTCCGCGCGGGCGCAGCGAGTGCAAAGCGTTATGCGCGAGGGCGGTTATGAGTAATCGCCGGGTGGCATAGAGTAATTGAAATAGGACATACAGAATTCACATCTCGGGACTGTCACGGTGACGGTATTCGCGCTAAAGTCTGATCACAATCCGTCACCCAAACCGTGACAAATCCGGCCGCCGGGCGATTTCGGTGCGGATACGCCGGACGGAGGCTGTTTCACTAGTGGATGAGCTCGTAGCGAGCGAGGGTGGGGGGGCAGAGCCCTCGACGCCGGTCCGCGAGACCGCTGACGGCCGTGACCGCGGCGATCGCCACGTCCCCGAAGGCCCCGTACCGATCGGGAGCCTGATCTTCGCCGATGAGCTCCCCGACGGGGTGGTGGTCGCCGACGAGGTAGGCCGCATCATCGTGTTCAACCGGGCCGCGGCCCGCCTGACCGGGCTGGACCCCGCCGAGATGATCGGCAAGTTCGTATTCGACGTGCTCCCGCTCCGGGACTCCGACGGCAGCGACTGGTGGGTGTACGCCGATCCGTACCACGGCCTGGCCACCCGGACCCGCCACCCCGAGCGATCGCTTTACCTGGCGGACGGGACCGAGGTCCTGGTCTCGATCGGGTACGTCCGTGACCGTCCGCCCGAGCTGATCCTGCGCAGGCTCGTGGTCAGCCTGCGCAGCGCGCAGCACCGGGAGCGGCTCGAGCGCAGCCGCGCCGAGCTCGTGTCGACCGTCGCGCACGAGCTGCGCTCCCCGCTGACCAGTGTCAAGGGCTTCACGGCGACGCTGCTGTCCAAGTGGGGCAGGTTCACCGACGACCAGAAGCGCGTGATGCTGGAAACGGTGAACGCGGACGCCGACCGCGTGACCAGGCTCATCACCGAGCTGCTGGACGTGTCGAGGATCGAGTCCGGCCGGATGGAGGTGCACCGGGAGCTGGTCGACCTGCCCGGGCGGGCCAGGAGGATCATCGAGGGGCGCGTCGCGGCCGGCGATGACCCGGACCGGTTCCGGCTGGAAGCCCGCCCCGGCCTGCCCGAGACGTGGCTGGACGCCGACAAGATCGACCAGATCATGAGCAACCTGGTGGAAAACGCCGTCAGGCACGGGGCTGGTATCGTGACGATCGTGGTGGAACCAGCGCACCTAGACGGCCAGCAGGCCGAGGATCGGCCCGGACCGGGTGAACCAGACGCGGCCGCCGTTTCCGTGCGCGACCAGGGCGAGGGCATCGCGCCCGACGTCGCGTCGCGGGTGTTCCGCCAGTTCTGGCGCGGCAAGCCCCGCGGCGGCAGCCGCTCCCGCCAGTACGGCGGCGGCACCGGGCTCGGCCTGTACATCGTCAAGGGCCTGGTCGAGGCCCACGGCGGCACGATCGGCGTCCGGCGCGCTCCCGGCGGCGGCGCGGAATTCCGATTTATCGTGCCCGCGGGGAAGGCCGCCGCCTGACGCATCGCCCTGATGGCAGCGCGTGAAGGCTCGGTAAGGTAAATTCCCTTCGGGCTTATCAAGCACCGCGATTGGCGGGCGCAGCGTTCCGTGCGCTGAGCTGGGCAGGCTTTACTCTAATGCCGCCCGGTGCCGCCAGCCGGGTGAAAACACCACGCCTGAGGTGGGCTCCACCACCACCGCTCGTTCGGAATAAGGGATGGCCGAAACCCGGCAGAGTCCTCGCCAGGGTACGGCCCGCAGGAAGCAGGACCTCATGCCCGCACCAGAAGCAGACAGCAAAGACCAGCCAGCCGAGGCCGCCGCGCTCGCCCCTGATGAGGTCGCCCGCGTCCTGGCCGAGGCGCTCGCGGCCGTCGCGGACGCCGGGACGCTGGACGAACTGAAGGCGGCACGGATCGCGCACGACGGCGACCGGGCGCCGCTGGCCCTGGCCAGCGCGGAAATCGGGTCGCTGCCCGCGCAGCAGCGCGCCGAGGCCGGCCGGCTGGTGGGCGCGGCCCGTAGCCAGCTCAAGGAGGCGCTGCGCGAGAGAGCGGCCCAGCTGGAGGCCGAGCGCGACCGGCAGGTCCTGGTCACCGAGGCGGTCGACGTCACCCTGTCTGACGACCGCATCCCGCCGGGGGCGCGCCACCCGGCCAGCACGCTGTCCGAGCGGCTGTCCGACGTGTTCGTCGCGATGGGCTACGAGGTGGCCGAGGGGCCCGAGGTCGAGGCCGAGTGGTACAACTTCGACGCGCTGAACATCCCGCCCGACCACCCGGCCAGGGAGATGCAAGACACCATCTTCATCGCCAGCCCGGCGGGCCCGGACCACAAGTCGGGAATGGTGCTGCGGACGCACACCTCGCCGGTGCAGATCAGGTCCATGCTGACCCGCCCGCTGCCGCTGTACGTGGTCAGCCCGGGCCGGTGCTACCGGCACGACCCGCTCGACGCCACGCACAGCCCGGTGTTCCACCAGATCGAAGGGCTCGCGGTGGACGAGGGGCTGACCATGGCCGACCTGCGCGGCGCGATCCAGTCGTTCGTCGACGCGATGTTCGGGGTGGGGCTGCGCACCCGGCTCCGCCCGGACTACTTCCCGTTCACCGAGCCGTCGGGCGACGTGTCCATGGAGTGCCATATCTGCCGCGGTGCTTCGGCCAAGCCCGGCGGGGACCCGTGCCGGGTGTGCAAGTCGCAGGGCTGGATCGAGATCGCGGGCTGCGGCATGGTGAACCCCCGGGTGCTCGTGGCGTGCGGCATCAACCCGGACCGGTACAGCGGGTTCGCGTTCGGCCTGGGCATCGAGCGCAGCCTGATGATCGGCCACGGGGTGACCGAGATCAGGGACGCCGTGGATGGCGACGTCCGGTTCAGCCGGGCGTTCGGGATGGAGATCTGACATGCGGGTGCCACTTTCCTGGCTGCGCGAGTACGCGCGGCTGCCCGAGCCGGTCGACGCGACCGAGGTGGGACGGCGGATGACCGCGGCCGGGTTCGAGGTCGAGTCGCTGGAGTCGGTCGGGCACGACATCCGCGGCGTGGTGATCGCCCAGGTGCTCTCGATCGAGGAGCTGACCGGGCTGAAGAAGCCGATCAGGTACTGCCGGGTCGCCGTCAGCGAGGGGCAGCTCGACGGGCCGCCCGACGAGGCCTCCGGGGTGATCTGCGGGGCGGTCAACTTCGAGGTCGGCGACCGCGTCGCGCTGGCGCTGCCGGGCGCGGTGCTGCCCGGCGGGTTCGAGGTCGGCGCGCGCAGGACCTACGAGCACATGTCCGAGGGGATGATCTGCTCGGCCAGCGAGCTGGCCATCGGTGATGACCACACCGGCATCATCGTGCTGCCGCCGAGCGTGCCGCTCGGCGCGGATTTCGTGGCCTATGCCAGGTTGCGCGACGAGGTGTTCGAGTTCGCGGTGACGCCCGACCGCGGGTACGGCGTGTCGGTGCGCGGGCTGGCCCGGGAGCTGGCCAGCGCGTTCGGCGTGCCCTTCACCGATCCGGCCACGACCGCGCTGCCCGACGCGACCCTGCTCGGCGGAGCCCTGGACTACGCGGGCCAGGACGTGTACCCGGCGCGCATCGCCGACCCGACCGGGTGCGACCGGTTCGTGCTGCGCGAGGTGCGGGAGTTCGACCCGTCGGCGCCCACGCCGCTGTGGATGCGGGTGCGGCTGGCGCGCTGCGGGGTCCGGTCGGTCTCGCTCGCGGTGGACGTGACCAACTACCTGATGCTCGAGCTCGGCCAGCCGCTGCACGCGTTCGACCGGGCCAAGCTGACCGGCGAGATCGTAGTGCGGCGGGCGTTGCCCGGCGAGCAGCTCGAGACCCTGGACCACGTGGTCAGGACACTCGATCCGGGCGACATCCTGATCACCGACGCTTCCGGGCCGATCTCGATGGCCGGGACCATGGGCGGCCTGAACACCGAGATCGACGACGCCTCGACCGACCTGGTCGTCGAGGCCGCGCACTTCTCCGCCGAGGGCACGGCCAAGATGAGCCGGCGGCACCGGCTGCACAGCGAGGCGTCGTACCGGTTCGAGCGCGGCGTGGACCGCGAGCTCCCGCTGCGGGCCAGCGCGAAGGCGGTGGCCCTGCTGGCCGGGCTGGGCGGCGGCCAGGTGGCCCCGGGCTGCACCCACGCGTCGGTCGAGGTGGCGTCCGTCGTGATCTCGATGGCGGCGGACTACCCGGACCGGGTGGCCGGGGTGGTGTACGGCCGGGACGCCGTGGTCCGGCGGCTGCGCGAGGTGGGGTGCACGGTCCTGCAGACCCGCGCGGCCCGGCCCACGATCGCGCCGTGGCGAGCGGAAGAGCATGCCGGCCAAGCGGGCCAAGCGGAGGCCGCCCCGGTGTCCACGCTGGACGTCACGCCGCCGTCCTGGCGGCCTGACCTCACCGACCCCGCCGACCTGGCCGAGGAGGTCATCAGGCTGGAGGGGTACGAGAGCGTCCCGGCCAGGCTGCCGCGCGCGCTGGCCGGGCGCGGGCTGACCACCCGGCAGCGGCTGCGCCGCTCGGTGAGCCGGTCGCTGGCCGACGCCGGGTACGTGGAGGTGCTGTCCTCGCCGTTCGCGTCGCGGTCGGACGCGGACCTGCTCGGGCTGCCGCCCGAGGACATGCGCCGGCCCGCGGTGGTCGTGGCGAACCCGCTCAGCGAGGATGAGCCCCTGCTGCGGACGACGCTGCTGCCCGGCCTGCTCCGGGTCCTGGCCAGGAACATCGGCCGGGGCTTCGCCGACACCGCGCTGTTCGAGACCGGCCTGGTGTTCAGGCCGCGGCCCGGCGCCGCTGACTCGGCGCCCATCCTCGCGGTAGACCGCGGGCCGACGGTGGCCGAGCTGGCCCGCCTGGAGGCCGCGCTGCCGGACCAGCCGGTGCGGATCGGCGCCGTGCTCGCGGGCGAGCGCGCCCTGGGCGGGTGGTGGGGACCGGGCCGCCCGGCGACGTGGGCGGACGCGATCGAGGCGGCGCGCGCGGTCGGGCGGGTGTGCCGGGTGCCGCTGGACGTCCGCGCCGACAGGCACGCGCCGTGGCATCCGGGCCGCTGCGCGGCGATCTACGCGCAGGTGAGGTCGGACGACGCCGACGGCCCGCCCCGGGAGTGGCTGGCCGGGCACGCCGGCGAACTGCACCCTCGGGTGATCCAGAGGTTCGGGCTACCGGACCGGGCCTGCGCGATGGAGCTCGACCTGTCGGTCGTGTTCACCGCGGCCGAGGGCGTCGGCGCGGTGCAGGGACCGCAGCTGTCGGCCTACCCGCTGGCCACGCAGGACGTCGCGCTGATCGTCGACGCGGCCGTGCCCGCCGCCGCGGTGGAGGCGGCGCTCGTGGCCGGCGCCCCGGCGGAGCTGCTTGAGGGCGTGCGGCTGTTCGACGTCTACACCGGAGCCCAGGTCGGCGAGGACCGCAAGTCGCTGGCGTACACGCTCAGGTTCCGCGCCCCCGACCGCACGCTGACCGCCGCCGAGGCCACCGCGGCCAGGGATGCGGCGGTCGCCGAAGCCGAACGCCGCGTGGGGGCGGTCCTGCGTAGCGGTTGATGCGATCGTTTGCGCGATTTGCCCGGCTCCTGTTGCGACAAATGGCAACTTTCGGTCACTATATGACTACCGAAGACCGCACATCGCTCAGCCGGAGGGCGACATCGTAGGACGCGCGGTGGCCCGGGCGGGTACGACGGAGCCAGCCTCAAGGACCACGTTCCGCGACGTGTTCGCAGTAGCGGAGTTCCGGGCGCTATGGATGGCGCAGCTGTTGTCCGTGGTTGGCGATCAGCTGGCCCGGGTCGCGCTGACAGTGCTCGTCTACGACAGGACCCGTTCCGCGCTGCTCGCCGCGATCACCTTCGTGGCCAGCATCGTGCCGAACTTCGTCGGCGGCGTAACGCTGGCCTGGCTCGCCGACCGGTACCCGCGCCGGGCGGTGATGATCGCATGCGACGTCGTCCGGGCCGGGCTCGTGCTGGTGATGGCCATCCCGGGCGTGCCCCTGGCCGTCTTGGTGGCTCTGCTCTTCGTGGTGACGCTCGCGGGGGCGCCGTTCCTCTCGGCCCGGGCGGCCATCTACCCCGATGTGCTGACGGGGGACCGTTACGTGATGGGCACCGCGGTGTCGCTCACCACACTCCAGTTCGCGCAGGTCATCGGGTTCGCGGCCGGCGGCGCGGTGGTCGGGTTCTTCGGGACGCGGCCGTCCTTGCTGGCTGACGCGGCCACGTTCGCCGCGTCAGCGCTCATCGTCCGAGCCTGGATACGCCCGCGGCCCGCGCCGACGGCGGTGAGCGGCGACCGGGGACCGTCGGGGCTGGCCGGGGTCATCGCCGGTACCCGGCTGGTCTTCGCTACCCCGGCGCTGCTGGCGCCCATGCTGTTCGCCTGGCTGGCCGGGTTCTACAACGCTCCGGAGGGGGTTGTCACCCCGCTCGCGCGGGCGCTCGGCGGCGGCGCGGTCGCCGTGGGGGTGATCCTCGCGGCTCAGGCTCTGGGGCAAACCGCGGGCGCCCTCATGTTCAGCCGCTTTGTCGCTCCCGCGGTACGGCTGAGGTGGGTGGGACCACTGGCGATCGCCAGCTGCGCGGTTCTCATGCTGTTTGCCTGGCGCCCTGACCTGGTGGTCTCGCTGCTGATCCTGGGGGCGTCCGGACTGTTCGCCTCGTACCAGCTGGCCGCGAACGCTGCCTTCGTGACTGCGGCTCCGCAGGAGCAACGCAGCCAGGCGTTCGGCCTGGCCCAAGGCGGCATGAGTTTGGGGCAGGGAATGGTGATGATCCTGGCGGGGGCCGCAGCGCAACACGTCGCCCCGGCGCGGGTGATCGCGGTGTGCGGCGCTGTCGGCGCCGTGCTGGCGCTGGCGATCGCGCTCGGCCGTGGCCGGCCTGTGAGCGGACGCTGATCAGCGCGGATGGGTTAGCTCCAGCCGTCGGGGCGCATGGGCCTGGTCCTCTCTGTGCTTGGCGGCGGGCGGGTTGCCGCGTGGGATGAGGGGTTAGCTCCAGCCGTCGGGGCGCATGGGCCTGGTCCTCTCTGTGCCGTTAGTGGGGGGTTGCCGGGTCGGGGTTAGCTCCAGCCGTCGGGGCGCATGGCCATTCCTTTCTGTGCTGGTGATGGGCGGTTTGCCGGGGGTGATGGGGTTAGCTCCAGCCGTCGGGGCGCATGGCCATTCCTTTCTGTGCTGGTGATGGGCGGTTTGCCGGGGGTGATGGGGTTAGCTCCAGCCGTCGGGGCGCATGGCCTGGTCCTCTCTCTGAGTGTTCAAGCAAACTCCCTGAGTAACCTATCTAAACGTTCTGCTTGAAGCTGGGGTTCAGTCGGTCTCGCCGGGCGTGGCGCTGGTTTCTTTCTGGTGGATGGCACGGCGAAGGCCGGGGCTAACCAATTGTGCCCGCAATTGCGAATGAAAGGTACTATGCCCCGAATGTCGGGAAAAAAGGGATATCCGCCGTGACAGGGTGCAACTCGGGTGCTGCCGTGGGCCTGGGGAGCGTCGCAGCCAACAGAGAGGGTACTGTTCTACCAGTGAGTAGCCGGGGTTTCACGTTTTGCGCTCCCCGTAAGGGATAATGCGGGAGAATGTTGACGCGCTGCGGCTTCGGCGGCAGGGTGACGGATCGTGCGAGGAGGTACCCATGCGCCTAGACCGTCGCCCTTTGCGGCGGTTGACGGCCGTCCGGGAGTGGCCCCTCTGGTCCCTTCCTCGCTGGCTCACCGTCTTCGTGCTCGCGGTGGGGACCGTGTACGTCGCCGGTATCGGCTTCACGGCGTGGTTCACCAGCGTCACCCAGCATGACCTGATCCTGTTCGGGGTGCTGATCACGTGCACGCTGGTCGCCATCGAACTGACCAGGAAGATGGGGGAGCCTGGCCACGCGACCAAGGACGTGTATGGCATCTGGGAGTTCCCGATCGCCATCTTGCTGCCTCCGCTGTTCGCGCTGCTCGCCCCGGTGCCCCGGATCGTGTTCCAGCAGTGGCGGGTCCGGCGCGCCCCGCTGTACCGCCGCGTTTTCACGTCCGCCTCGAATGGCTTGGCGTACTGTGCCGCCTCGCTGACCTTCCACGGCTTGTCGGCTGCCCTGATGGGAGATGCGCGGGGGACGCTGGCCCACGACCTGGCGTGGACGCTGATGGTGTCGGTCAGCGCCCTGGTGTACATGGCCGTGAACAAGGGGCTCATCCTGATCGCGGTCAGCGGCACCGGCCCGCCTCTGGATATCCGCCGCCAGTTCTTCGGCGGCGAGACGCTGTACAACGACTCCGCCGAGATCTGCATCGGATTCCTGGTCACCTACGGGGTGGCCGGGAACCTGTTCCTCGCGCCGGCCGCCCTGCCCGTCGTAGCGCTGCTGCAGCGGTCGCTGCGCCATGCCCAGCTCGTCACGGACTCGCGGGCTGATTCCAAGACCGGGCTCCTGAACGCGGCGACGTGGGAGCGCGAGTCGGCGACGGAAGTCGCCCGCGCGGTACGCACCGAATCGCCGCTCGCGGTCGCACTGCTCGACATCGACAAGTTCAAGGCCGTCAACGACACCCACGGCCACCTGGTCGGCGACCAGGTACTCAAGGAGATCGCGAACACGCTGAACAGCCTGCTGCGCGACTACGACCTGGCCGGACGGTTCGGCGGCGAGGAGTTCGCGATCCTGCTGCCGCAGACTAGGGCGGTGGATGCCTTCCGCATCGCCGAACGGGTGCGGGCCAGCATCGCGGCGCTGAACATCCTCGTGCCCGGCATGTCCAGCGCGGAGCGGGTGCAGGTCACGGTGTCGATCGGGGTGGCGGCGCTGGACGCGGGCAGCAAGCGCCAGTTGTCTGAACTGCTAGCGGCCGCGGACGCGGCGATGTACCGGGCCAAGGCCTGCGGCCGGGACCAGGTCCAGATGATCAGCACGACCAGGGGCCTGAGCGCCATCACCGGTACGGACCGCGGCTCCGGCGGTCACCAGGACGCGCCGAGCGTGTTCCGCCGGGCGCAGAGTTCCTGACCTCGAGTGATCCCCGACCCCGGCCCTGCCCGGGGCGATCGGGGCGATCGGGGCGGGTAGGCCGCGAAGTCCGGGCTTAGGTCCAGCTGCTGGTACGCATGATGACGTTCCTCCTTCGCAGCGCTGCTTTTGACTACTGGGTTCCAGGTGGCAGGCGTGATGGCCTGTTTTAGGTCCAGCTGCTGGTACGCATGGCAACTCCCTTCATGTGCTGGGGGCTTGTGCGGCTGCTGGGGTCCCCTCCGGCGCTCCGGCGCTCCGGCGCTCCGCGAGTCAGGCCGCGGAGCTTAGCCGACGCAGGGGAACCCCGACCGGGCATTTGCGAAGTTTCCGGCATCCCGGGCGTGACGGTCAAGCGCCTAAACCAAAAGTCACGATATCACTACAGAGAGCGACGTTGACGGAGATGACAAATCTCGCAGAGTAGTGGAATTTTGACGTTCGGCAGTCCTTAACGCGACAATCCGGGACACTAGCTAGTACGTGTTCCCCCCGACCCCGGTTCAAGTTCCCCCCGACCCTGGCTCGGCCTCCCCGACCAGGTTCAAGGCAATCGTGGCTGCCAAGGAGACGCTGGTGGATGCGACTCGCTCGATGCGCGGGCGCATCATGGGGCCGCGATCCTGGCCGATCTGGGAACTTCCCCGCTGGCTGGTCGCCTTTGTCAGCCTGGTGGTGCTGGCCGACATCGTCGTGCTGGCGGTCGGGGCCAGCACGGTAGCCGTTCACCTGCGGGATCTCGCGCTGTTCGGCGGGCTGCTGGCCTGCAGCGCCATCACCGTGGAGATGACCAGGCGCGTCGGCGAGAACACCGGGTTCGTCAAGGACGTGTACGCGACCTGGGAACTCCCGGTGGCGATCCTGCTGCCGCTGCCTTACGCGCCGGTCCTGCCCATCATCCGCTTCGCCCTGACGCAGTGGCGGATCCTCAAAGCCCCCGTATACCGGCGGGCGTTCAGCGCGTCCGCGATCGGGCTCAGCTACGTGGCCGCGGCACTCATCTTCCACGCGCTCATCCGCCTGGCGCCTGGCGCGGCCTCCAATCCGGGCCGCCACGCGCTGGTCTGGATGCTGGTCGTAGCGGCCTGCGCCGCGGTGCAGTGGACCGTCAACCAGTGCCTGGTCTGGACCGCGATCAAGGGCTCGAACCCGTCCGTGAGCATCCGCGAGGAGCAGTTCGCCAGGGAGCCGATCTACAACGACCTGAGCGAGCTCTGCGTCGCGGTACTCGTCACGTTCTGCCTGGCCTGCAGCTGGATCGCGCTGGTCTTCGCGTTCCCGTTCATCACCTTGCTGCAGCGGTCCGTGCGGCACGCCCGGCTGCTCAAGGACTCGCGGGCGGACTCCAAGACCGGCCTGCTGAACGCCGCCACTTGGGAGCACGAATCCGCCGTCGAGGTCGCGCGCGCGGTCCGGACCAAGACGGCGCTCGCCGTGGCCATGGTGGACATCGACAGGTTCAAGACGATCAACGACATGTACGGTCACCTGCTCGGCGACCAGGTCCTGGGGGAGATCGCCCGCACGATGACCACCCAGCTACGCGACTACGACCGCGTCGGGAGGTTCGGCGGCGAGGAATTCTCGGTGCTGCTCCCGCAGACTAAGGCTCCCGAGGCTATGCGCATCGCGGAGCGGATCAGGTCGAATATCGCCGCGCTGTCCATCATCGCGCCGGGCGCGGCCGACGGGGAGCGAGTGCACGTCACCGTGTCGATCGGGGTAGCGGCGCTGGACGCCGGCCACGACCGTACGCTTCCTGACCTGCTGGCGGCGGCGGACGCGGCGATGTACCGGGCCAAGCGGTGCGGCCGCGACCAGGTGCAGATGATCAGCACGACCAGGGGCCTGAGCGCGTTCAGCAGCAGCAGCACCGCCAGCGGCACCTCCTGGAGCGCCAGCGGTACCAGCGCCGCCAACGCGGTTAACGCCGCCAACGGTGCCAGCGCCGCTAACGGTGCCAACGCCGCAGACGGCGACGCGCACGACATCCGCCCTCCGCAGGATCCGAGCGCCTTCCGTCGGCCCGTCACCACGGGACCCGTCCGTTAGGCCGGGCGGCCGCTAGCCGGCCGTTGGCGTGGGCACGGGGAGCACCGCCAGGATCGTGGCCGTGCCGGTGTGGCACTGCGACGCGTCGCCCGTCTTGAGCAGGTCCGGAGTGTTGTAACCCTGGCAGGTCCAGCCGCTGATCGTGACCGGGGCGCCCCCGCCGTTACCCGCCACCTGGCCGTCCCTGATCTTCGCCGCGTACTCGTCCTCGACCCGGAGGGCCGTCGCGCAGCTCACGGTGCCCTTGGCGACCTTGATGATGACCGGCACGTCCGCCGCGGTCCGCGTGGTGCCGCAGGTCGCCCCGGACCCGGAAGGCCCAGCAGACCCAGCAGCCCCGGAGGCCACCGCTTTCGGGCCGCCGGAGGAGCAGCCGGCCAGCAAGATCGCGCCGCCCGCCAGCAGCACGGCCGCGCCCCGACCGCACGCCCCGCGAACACGCGCCCCCCGCCCGTGCGCCGCCCGCCCGCTGGCCACCAGACCGCACGCCCGTTGGACGCCGAATGCCCTGGTCGTCCCCCTCGCCCCCGCCCGTTTCACGGTCTAACCGTACGCCCGCCAGGCCCCGTTCGCGCTCGTCAGCCACCCTGACCGGTACGCGTATTCAGGCCCTGGCCTGCGCCCGCCCGCCGGGGCCTTACGCGCCCGTCCGCCGCCCAGTCGGTTTGCATATTCATGCATTATAGTGAATACTCTTCCAAGGCAGCGAGAGGGGTTACATGGGTGCGCGGGTAGCGGTCGCGGGGGCCAGCGGCTACGCGGGCGGCGAACTGCTGCGCCTGCTGGCCGGCCATCCGGACCTCGAGATCGGCCCGCTGGCCGCGCAGGGGAACGCCGGGACCGCCGTGACCGCCGTCCACCCTCAGCTGGCCGGCCACCCCGTCTTCCGGCGGACCAGGTTCGTCCCGACCGAGCCCGAACTCCTCGCCGACGCCGACCTCCTGTTCACCGCCCTCCCGCACGGCGAGTCCGCCCAGCTGGCGGCTACCGTCGGCGCTCAGCTCAAGGTCATCGACCTCGGCGCCGACTTCCGGCTGGAAGACCCGCAGGCCTGGGCGCGGTACTACCCGACGCCGTACGCCGGTCACTGGACCTACGGGCTGCCCGAACTGCCCGGCGCCCGCACCGCGATCGCGGCTTCGGCCACGGTGGCCGCGCCCGGCTGCTACGCCACGGCCTCCATCCTCGCCTTGGCCCCGCTGCTGGCCGCGGGTCTGGTCGAGCCGGCCGACATCGTGATCGTCGCCGCCTCGGGCACATCGGGCGCCGGCCGCGCCCCCCGGCCCGACCTGCTCGGCAGCGAGGTGATGGGCTCGATGTCGGCCTACCAGGTAGGCGGGACGCACCGGCACACTCCGGAAATAGAGCAAACCCTTTATCCCGAACGAGCGTTGGTTCCCCCGACCGGCCCCGTGACTCTGTCCTTCACTCCGACCCTCGCTCCCATGGCGCGCGGCATCCTGGCCACCTGCACGGCGCGCCTGGCCTCCGGCGCCACGGCGGGGAGCCTGCGGGAGGCGCTCGCGGCCGCGTACGACGGGGAACCCTTCGTCCACCTGCTGCCCGAGGGCCGGTGGCCGAGCACCGGCTCGACCCTCGGCTCCAACGCGGCGCACCTGCAGGTCACCGCGGATACCCACGCCGGACGCGCGATCGTCATCAGCGCCCTGGACAACCTCGGCAAGGGCGCCGCCGGGCAGGCGCTCCAGGTCGCCAACCTCATGCTCGGCCTGCCGGAAACCGCCGGCCTGACCGCCTTGGGAGTAGCCCCGTGAGCGTCACCGCACCGCTCGGATTCCTCGCCGCCGGGGTAACGGCCGGGCTGAAGGAGTCCGGCCAGCCCGACGTCGCCGTGGTCCTGAACGCCGGGCCCTCGCGCGCCGCGGCTGCGGTCTTCACGTCGAACCGGGTCCAGGCCGCCCCGGTGACCTGGACCCGCCAGGTGATCAGCGGCGGCCGGGTGCGGGCCGTGGTCCTCAACTCCGGCGGGGCCAACGCCTGCACCGGCCCGCTCGGGTTGCAGGACACGCACGCCACCGCCGAGCACCTGGCCGCCCTGCTCGCCGATTCCGCGGGGCTCGCCGAGTCCGCGGGCGAGATCGCGGTCTGCTCGACCGGCCTGATCGGCGAGCGGCTGCCGATGGACAGGCTGCTGCCCGGGATCGACGCCGCGGTCGCGGAGGCGTCCCGCGTCGGCGGCCTGGCCGCCGCCGACGCGATCAGGACCACCGACACGGTGGTCAAGATCGCGTTCCGCCGGGGGACCGCCTCCCACTACCACCCCCACCCTTACCCCAACCCAGCCGTATCGGATATTCCGGATCCGTTGGGTTCGGGAACTAGCGTTTACACGATCGGCGGGATGGCCAAGGGCGCAGGCATGCTCGCTCCTGCGCTGGCGACCATGTTGTGCGTGCTCACTACCGATGCCGACCTCACTCCCGCGGAGCTTGACGCCGCGTTGCGGTCGGCGACGGGAGCGACCTTCGACCGCCTCGACGCCGACGGCTGCACGTCGACCAATGACACGGTGCTCCTGCTGGCCAGCGGGGCGTCCGGTACGCGTCCCGACCACCGCGAGTTCACGGTCACGCTCACCGAGGTGTGCGCGGACCTGACCCGGCAGCTCCAGCTCGACGCCGAGGGCGCCGAGAAGATGATCTCGATCGAGGTCGTCGGGGCCGCGTCCGAAGCCGACGCGCTGACCGTCGGCCGCGCCGTGGCCCGGAACAGCCTGGTCAAGTGCGCCATCGGCGGCGAGGACCCTAACTGGGGCCGCGTCCTGGCCGCGGTAGGGACCACGGATGCGGTCTTCGCACCCGACCGGCTCAACGTCGCCATCAACGGCATCTGGGTCTGCCGGCACGGCGCCGCGGGCGACGAGCGCGCCAAGGTGGACCTCAAGGGAAAGGACGTGACGATCACCGTGGACCTGTCCGCGGGCCCGCACTCAGCGGTCATCCTGACCACCGACCTGACCGTCGCCTACGTGCACGAGAACTCGGCTTACTCGACGTGAGCGAGGTTCTCGAGGTGACCCCCGAAATCCTGGGGTCCGCATCGGCCAAGGCGGCGGTGCTGATGGAGGCACTGCCCTGGCTGAGCCGGTTCCACGGGCGGACCGTGGTGATTAAGTACGGCGGTCACGCCATGACTGATGAGGCGCTGCGGCTGACGTTCGCGCAGGACCTGGTGTTCCTGCGGTACGCGGGGCTGCGCCCGGTCGTGGTCCACGGCGGCGGCCCGCAGATCACCGAACAGCTCAGCCGGTTCGGCGTGCCGACCACGTTCACCGCCGGGCTCCGCGTCACCACGCCGGAGGCGATGGACATCGTCCGGATGGTCCTGTCGGGCAAGGTAAACAAGGATCTCGTCGCCCTGATCAACCGGCACGGCCCGTTCGCCGTGGGCATCTCGGGCGAGGACGCCGGCACGTTCACGGCGATCCGCAAGGCCGCCATCGTCGACGGCCAGCCGGTGGACATCGGCATGGTCGGCGAGATCGTCGCCACCGACCCCGGCGCGATCAACGCGTTGCTGGCCGACGGGCGTATCCCGGTCGTATCGAGCGTGGCCGCGGGGGAGGACGGCCAGGCCTACAACGTGAACGCGGACACCGCGGCGGGCGCGCTCGCCGTGGCCCTGGGCGCCGCCAAGCTGGTCGTGCTCACCGACGTGTCCGGCCTGTACCGGGACTGGCGCCCCGGTTCCGCCTCGGCCGAGGTCATCAGCCAGCTCACCGCCGGCGAACTCGAGACCATGCTGCCTGATCTCGCGGCGGGGATGATCCCCAAGATGGAGGCCTGCCTGACGGCCGTGCGCGGCGGCGTCCCGCAGGCACACGTCCTCGACGGCCGCCTCAGCCACGCCGTCCTGCTGGAGATCTTCACCGACGCCGGCATCGGCACCATGGTCGTCCCTGAGGAGGTTCCCGAGCCATGAGCCAGACCGAAGCCCTGCAGAAGCGGTTCGCCGCCGCGCTCATGCCGAACTACGGCGTGCCGCCCGTCTCGATCGTCCGGGGCGATGGGTGCCGCGTGTGGGACGCCGACGGGCGCGAGTACCTGGACCTGATCGCCGGGATCGCGGTGAGCTCGCTGGGGCACGCCCACCCGGCCATCGTGGCCGCGGTGACCCGCCAGGTGGCCGAGGTCGCCCACACCTCCAACCTGTTCCTGCACGAGCGCGAGCTCGAACTCGCCGAACGCCTGCTGTTGCTGCTCGGTGCCGACGGGCGGGTCTTCTTCGCCAACTCGGGAACCGAGGCCAACGAGGCCGCGATCAAGCTGGTCCGCCGGATCCAGGGACCGGCCCGGCCGGTGATGGTGGCCGCCGAGCACGGCTTCCACGGCCGGACCATGGGTTCGCTGGCGCTGACCGGCAAGGAGTCCATCCGTGCGCCGTTCGCCCCGTTCGGGCTGACCGTGCGGTTCGTGCCCTTCGGCGACGCCGAGGCGCTGCGCGCGGCGGTGGGGCCGGACTGCGCGGCGGTCTTCCTCGAGCCGGCCCAGGGTGAGGGCGGCGTGGTGCCCGCCTCCGAGGGCTACCTGCGCGCGGCGCGCGAAGCCTGCGACGCCTCCGGCGCGCTGCTAGTGCTCGACGAGATCCAGAGCGGCATCGGGCGGACCGGGACCTGGTTCGCCCATCAGGCCGAGGGCGTGCGCCCGGACGTGCTGACGCTCGCCAAGGGACTCGGCGGCGGGCTCCCGATCGGCGCGTGCATCGGCCTGGCCGACTGCGGGGCCGGCTTCGCCAGGGGCGATCACGGCTCCACATTCGGCGGTAACCCGGTCGCCTGCGCCGCCGCGCTCGCCGTGCTCGACACGATCGAGCGCCAAGGGCTGCTGGCCCACGTCACGGCAGTGGGGGAGCACCTGGCCGCCGGGATCGAGGCGGTCGGGCACCCGCTGGTCTCCGGGGTGCGCGGCCGCGGGCTGTGGCTGGCGGTCGTGCTGACCGCCGACCGGGCGGCGGACGTGGAGGCGGCGGCCCGGCGGGCGGGCTTCCTGGTCAACGCGGTCCAGCCGGACGCTGTCCGGCTTGCCCCGCCGCTCATCCTGTCCGTAAGCGAAGCGGGCTCATTCATTGCCGCGCTGCCCGCGATACTCAACGGGATCGACACGATCGAAGGGACGGGCCCATGACCAGGCACTTCCTGCGGGACGACGATCTGGCACCCGGGGAACAGGCCGCGGTGCTCGAGCTGGCCGAACAGATGAAGAAGGACAGGTTCGGCTGGCATCCGCTGGCCGGGCCGCTGGCCGTCGCCGTGCTGTTCGACAAGCAGTCGCTGCGGACCAGGGTGTCGTTCACGGTCGGCATCGCCGAGTTGGGCGGCCATCCGCTGGTCATCGACACTCAGACCACGCACCTGGGCCGCGGCGAGGCGATCGAGGACGTGGCTCGCGTCCTGGACCGGCAGGTCGCGGCGATCGCGTGGCGGACGTATGCGCAGGAGCGCATCGAGGGCCTGGCCTCGGCCTCGGCCGTTCCGGTGATCAACGCGCTCACCGATCAGTTCCACCCCTGTCAGGTTCTCGCCGACCTGCAGACCATCCGCGCGCACTACGGCCCTTCGCTGGCCGGCCGCACGCTGACGTTCCTCGGCGACGGCTCGAGCAACATGTCCCACTCCTACCTGCTCGGCGGGGCGACCGCTGGCCTGCACGTCCGCATCGGCGCACCGGGATCTCTTCACCCCAGCCCGGAGGTGGTCGCGGCGGCGGAGCAGATCGCCGCGCAGACCGGCGGCGGGGTAGAGGTCGAGGCCGACCCGCGGTCGGCCTGCGAGGGGGCCGACGTGATCGCCACCGATGTGTGGGCGTCGATGGGCCAGGAATCGCAGGCGGCGCAGCGCCGTGTGCTCCTTGAGCCTTACCGTCTGGACGCCGACAAGCTGGCCCTGGCCAGGCCCGGCTGCCTGGTCCTGCACTGCCTGCCCGCCCACCGCGGCGAAGAGATCAGCACCGACGTGCTCGACGGGCCGAACAGCGTGGTCTGGGAGCAGGCGGAGAACCGGCTGCACGCGCAGAAGGCGCTGCTCGCCTGGCTACTGGAGCAGCCGTGACCTCAGTGCCGGTGACCAAGACGGCCAGGCACGCGCGGATCGCGGCGATCCTGGCCCGCGAGCAGGTCCGCTCCCAGGAGGAGCTCGCCGACCTGCTCGAGCGGTACGCGAGCCTGCACGTCACCCAGGCCACCCTGTCCCGCGACCTGGACGAGCTCGGCGTGGTCCGGCTCCGCTCGTCCGATGGCGCGCTGGTCTACGCCCTGCCGGAAGAGCCGGGCGGACCCGGATCCCGCCCCGGCGGCGCGCTCGCCCACGCTCCGGCCGAAGAGCACGGCGGGTCGGCGCGGCCCCCGGCGGGCGAGCCCGCGCACTCCTCCCGGCTGACGCGCTACCTGGGAGAATTGCTGACCTCGGCCGAGGCCAGCGCCAACCTCGTCGTGCTCAGGACGCCGGCCGGAGCCGCGCAGTTCCTGGCCTCCGTCGTCGACCACGCCGCCCTGCCGTCCATCCTCGGCACGGTGGCCGGCGACGACACCGTCCTGGTCATCACCCGCGACCCCGCGGGCGGTGACGCCCTGGCGGCTGAGCTGCTCCGGCTGTCCGAACGCCGTCGGTGAGCTCGGCCGCACACTTTCATGTCGACAAGCAGATACGCCAACTAAGGGGAAACATCATGGCAGCGGACAAGGTGGTGCTCGCGTACTCGGGCGGGCTCGACACCTCGGTAGCGATCGGCTGGATCGCCGAGAAGACGGGCGCCGACGTGATCGCCTGCGCCGTCGACGTCGGCCAGGGCGGCGAGGACCTGGAGACCATCCGCAAGCGGGCGCTGGCCTGCGGCGCGGCCGAGGCCGAGGTGGTCGACGCGCGCGAGGAGTTCGCCTCCGGCTACTGCGTCCCCGCGCTGCTCGCCAACGCGCTCTACATGAGCAAGTACCCGCTGGTCTCCGCGCTGTCCCGGCCGCTGATCGTCACGCACCTGGCCCGGGTCGCCCAGGAGAAGGGCGCCACCGTGGTGGCGCACGGCTGCACGGGCAAGGGCAACGACCAGGTGCGGTTCGAGGTCGGGCTGGCCAGCCTCGCCCCCGAGCTCAAGGTGTTCGCGCCGGTCCGCGACTCCGGGATGACCAGGGACAAGGCGATCGAGTTCGCCACGGCCAACGGGCTGCCGATCGACCAGACGGCCCGGTCGCCGTACTCGGTCGACCAGAACCTGTGGGGACGCTCGTGCGAGACCGGGCACCTGGAGGACATCTGGGAGGCGCCGCACGACGACGTGTGGGCCTACTCCGAGGATCCGGGCCAGCCGCGCGAACCGGACGAGCTGGTGCTGACGTTCGCGGCGGGCGTGCCGGTCGCCATCGACGGGCGGCACCTCACCCCGCTGGAGATGATCACCGAGCTGAACGCGCGGGCCGGAGCGCAGGGCATCGGCCGCATCGACATGGTGGAGGACCGCCTCGTCGGCATCAAGAGCCGGGAGATCTACGAGGCACCGGCCGCGATCACGCTGATCACCGCGCACGCCGAGCTCGAGAGCGTCTGTGTCGAGCTCGACCTGGCCAGGTTCAAGCGCAGCGTGGAGCAGCGCTGGACCGAGCTGGTTTACGACGGCCTGTGGTTCTCACCGCTCAGGCGCGCGCTCGACGTCTTCATCGCCGAGGCCTCGGCGCCCGTGTCCGGGGACGTGCGGATGCGCCTGCACGGCGGCCGCGCAGTAGCTACCGGTCGGCGCAGCGACGCCTCGCTGTACGACTTCGCGCTGGCCACCTACGACACCGGTGACACGTTCGACCAGTCTCTGGCCAAGGGCTTCGTGGAGCTGTGGGGCCTGCCGAGCAAGATCGCAGCCGTCCGCGACCGCCGCCTCGCCGGGTCCTAGCCCGGAACCCCGCAGCACGGGCGTTAGCTGATAGTCCAGAGGTAGGTGTTGCCGTTGCCATCGGCGATGGCCAGCATCGTGCCCGAGGGACTGAACGCCACTGCGGCTACGCCCGAGCTGTCGGGGTCGGTAAGGGTGGCGATCAGCTTCCTGGTGGCGACGTCCCACAGGAAGGTGCGGCCATTGTCATCGGCGGTAGCCAGGGTCATGCCCGAGGGGCTGAACGCAACCGAGCTTACTGACTGTTTTGGGCCGGGGTCGGTGATGTGAGCGATTAGCTTCCTGGTGGCGACGTCCCACAGGTAGGTGCCGCCGAGACCATAGGCGGCGGCCAGGGACGTGCCAGAGGGGCTGAACGCGATCGAGTTCACGTCCATGCCAACGCCGATGAGGGTGCCAGGGGCGGTGAGGGTGACGGCAGGGCCGGGGAGGGTGGCGCTCAGCTTCCCGGTGATGACGTTCCACAGGTAGATGTTCCACACGGTGGTTTGCGAGTCGTCATCGGCGGTGGCCAGAGTCGTGCCCGTGGGGCTGAACGCGACCGGTCCCCCGGCCAGGTTGTCAGGGCCGGTGAGGGAGGCGGCCAGGTATCCGCCGTGGATGTTCCACAGGTAGGTGATGCCGCCGGAGTCGGTGGTGGCCAGGGTCGCTCCCGAGGGGCTGAACGCGGCCGAGGCGGGGCCTTCGCCGGCGGGGTCGGTGAGGGTGTCGGCCAGGTTTCCGCCGGGGACGTTCCGCAGGTAGGTGGCTGCTGTTGCCATCGGCGCTGGCCAGGCTCGTGCCCGAAGGGCTGAACGCGACCGAGGCTCCGCCGTTGCTGTTGGGATCGCTGAAGGTAGCGGCCAGGTTTCCGCCGGGGATGTCCCACAGGTCGATGTGGCCAGTGTCCTCGGCGGTGGCCAGGGTGGTGCCCGAGGGGCTGAACGCGACCGAGGTCACGCCCTCGCCGTTGGGGTCGGTGAGGGTGGCGGCCAGCTTTCCGCTGGGGATGTTCCAAAGGTAGGCGTGGCCGAGGCTATCGACGGTGGCCAGGGTGGTACCGGCAGGGCTGAACGCGAGCGAGGTCACGCTGCCGGTTCTGCTGCCGGTTTCGGTGCAGGAGCAGGCGCCATGGCCGGTCCCGCGGAGGGTCGAGGTCAGTTGCGGGGAACCGGGGGTACTGGGTGAATTGGTCAGCACGGGAGCGACGATGGCCCCGCAACACAGACCGTGGCCGTAAGCACGATCGCCTGGAGGCGTCTCCGCCGGAACCAGGCCGGCGGCGCCGGGATATCCTCGCTCACCACCGCCCCCGTGGTAGCAGTGCTCTGAACGCCGGTGGTCACAGGCAGTGTGTTGTACAGGCGGTCTCAGTATCCGGCCTCAGCTCCTGCCGCCGCAACCGGTAATGCGAGCGTCTGGACGGTGCCAGGCCCGGCGGCGCCGGCCCTTCAGGAAGCCGCCGTCTCTGGTCTCGCGCGGCCCGAGACGGGCGGTTCCGGCATCAGGCGGTCAGCGTACGCCGACGAGTTCGCGGGTGTCGTCGACGTCGGGTTGCGGAAGCGGCGGCAGGTCGCGGCGGATTCCGCCGTGCGGGGCCTGGCCGGGCCTGCTCACGGAGGCTACCGTCCAGAGCGTGACCGCGAGCACGATCGCCAGGCCGGCGAGCGCCGCCATGGCCACGAGTACGCCCGTAAGGATCTGAGTGTCGATCATCTGAGGTCCCCTCTCAGGAATTTGTTTACACCGTTTACAAGACGAGTATGTGTCGTGCTAGTAAACGCTGTCAACTGATTTAGCAGTGTTAACGACGATGTAACCAAGGCGTCCCTGTCCCACGGGGGGATCGGTCGCCGCGGTCATGCCACCAGCGTGCGCCGGCGCCTACTGCTATGGAGAGAGCCTGCTGATCCTGGTGTCACCACTACCCGGCTAGCACGATTCCGGCGGCGGCCGGTTCGCTCGGGAACACCGTGGGTTCATAGGGTGGGGCGTCGGGACAGGCGAGCGGGCGGGAGAATCGGGCACATGGGAGATACGGGAGCCGAGGGCTCGGGGCAGGCGCCGGCCACGCGGCTGTGGGGCGGGCGCTTCGCGGCCGGGCCCGCCGACGCGCTGGCCCGGCTGTCGGTCAGCGTCCAGTTCGACTGGCGGCTGGCCCGGTATGACCTGCGCGCTTCCCGCGCGCACGCCCGCGTGCTGCACCGCGCCGGCCTGCTCGATGACCGGGAGCTCGCCGCCATGCTCTCGGCGCTTGACGATCTGGACCGGGCCTGCGAGGACGGGTCATTCCGGCCTACCGTGGCCGACGAGGACGTGCACACCGCGCTCGAGCGCGGGCTGCTCGAGCGGCTCGGAGCGCTCGGCGGCAAGCTGCGGGCCGGCCGCAGCCGCAACGATCAGGTCGCGACCGACCTGCGGCTGTACCTGCGCGACCACGCCCGGCTGATCGCGAGCCGGCTCGCCGAGCTGGAGAGCGCGCTGATCGACCAGGCGGCCGCCAGCGGCGACGTGCCCGCGCCCGGCATGACGCACATGCAGCACGCGCAGCCCGTGCTGTTCGGCCATCAGCTGCTGGCGCATGTCCAGGCCTTCGCGCGCGACGTGAGCCGGCTGCAGGACTGGGACAAGCGCGCCGCGATCAGCCCGCTCGGGTCCGGCGCGCTGGCCGGGTCTTCGCTGCCGGTCGACCCGCAGGTGCTCGCCGCCGAGCTCGGCTTCGACGCGCCGGCGCCGAACTCGATGGACGCGGTCAGCGACCGGGACTTCGCCGCCGAGTTCTGCTTCGCCGCGGCGCTGACCGGCGTGCACCTGTCGCGGCTGGGGGAGGAGATCGTGCTCTGGTCGTCGGCGGAGTTCGGCTGGATCGAGATCGACGACGCGTACGCGACCGGGTCCTCGATCATGCCCCAGAAGAAGAACCCGGACGTGGCCGAGCTGGCCCGGGGCAAGGCGGGGCGGCTCATCGGCGGCCTGACCGGGCTGCTCACCGTGCTGAAGGGCTTGCCGCTGACGTACAACAGGGACCTGCAGGAGGATAAGGAGCCCGTCTTCGACGCGGTCGACACCCTGCTGCTCGTGCTGCCCGCCATGGCCGGGCTGATCGCCACCCTGCGGATCAATCCTGACCGGCTGCGCCGCATGGCCTCGGTCGGCTTCACGCTCGCTACCGACCTGGCCGAGTACCTGGTCCGCCGCGGTGTTCCGTTCCGTGAGGCGCACGAGGTGGTCGGGCACCTGGTGGTGTGGTGCCAGGTGCATGACTGCGACCTGGACGACGTGAGCGACGCCGACCTGGCCAAGGTGTCCGAGCACCTGACCCCCGACGTGCGCCAGGTGCTGACCGTCCCCGGAGCGCTCGCCGCGCGCCGGGAATTCGGCGGTACCGCGCCGGAACGCGTCGCCGAGCAGATCAGCGCGCTACGGACGACGGTCAACGCGCACGCCGCCTGGGCGGCCGGGAACCCCTGATGGCGCCCCTATCGTGACGCCGATGCCGCGGGAGTTCTTCGCCCGGCCCTCGGTCCAGGTCGCGCCGGACCTGCTCGGGTGCGTCCTCGAGCACGAGACCGCGGAGGGCCTGGTCGCGGTCGAGCTGACCGAGGTCGAGGCGTACGCAGGCCAGGCGGATCCCGCCTCGCACGCCTACCGGGGCAAGACCGCGCGGAACGCCGTGATGTTCGGCCCGCCCGGGCACGCCTACGTGTACTTCACCTACGGCATGCACTTCTGCGTGAACCTGGTCTGCCTAGACCCCGATACGGCGTCGGCGGTCCTGCTGCGCGCGGGACGGGTCATCGAGGGGGAGGAGCTGGCCCGGGCCCGGCGCACCAGGCGCAGGGCGGGCGGGGACCGGGACGGTGCCAGCCAGGTCAGGGCCAGCCAGGTCAGGGCCAGCCAGGTCAGGGCCAGCCAGGTCAGGGCCAGCCAGGTCAGGGCCAGCCAGGTCAGGGCCAGCCAGGTCAGGGCCAGCCAGGACAGGGCCAGCCAGGACAGGGCCAGCCGGGACAGGCCCGGGCTGGCGGCCAGGGACCTGGCGCGTGGCCCGGGCCGGCTGTGCCAGGCGCTCGACATCGACATGACCATGGACGGCGCGGACGTGTGCACCGCGGAATCGCCGCTCCGCGTCAGGAGCAGGCAGACGGGGCCCGGCACCAACGCTCGTTCGGCAGAAAAAGAAATATGCAGCGGACCGCGGGTCGGAGTCTCGGCCGCGGCCGACGTGCCGTGGCGGTTCTGGTTCGAGGGCGACCCGAGCGTGTCGGTGTATAAGCCGTGGGTGGCGCGCCGGCGCAAACTGGTTACCCCCTAGGGACCTCCAGGTGGCACCATGCAGGCGTGGACGACATCATCGAGGAACTCTCCTGGCGGGGCCTGCTGGCCGTCACGACCGATCTTGACGAGCTGCGCGGGGCGCTGAAGTCCGGCCCGGTCACGATTTACTGCGGATTCGACCCGACCGCGCCCGGGCTGCACATCGGGAACCTGGTGCAGCTCGTGACCCTGCGGCGGCTGCAGCTCGCCGGGCACCGGCCCGTCGGTCTGGTCGGCGGGGCGACGGGGCTGATCGGCGACCCGAGCGGCAAGTCGGCCGAGCGCGTGCTGAACCCGCGTGAGGTGGTAGCCGACTGGGTGGAGCGGATCGGCGGCGAGGTGGCCAGGCTCCTCGACTTCGACGCCGGGGAGGCCAGCGCCCTGATGGTGAGCAATCTGGACTGGACCGGGCCGATGCCCGTACTGGAGTTCCTGCGCGACATCGGCAAGCACTTCTCGGTCAACCGGATGCTAGACCGGGAATCGGTGAAGGCCAGGCTCGAAAGCGGCGGCATCAGCTACACCGAGTTCAGCTACCAGCTGCTGCAGGCGCTGGACTTCCTCGAGCTGTACCGGCGGTACGGGTGCACGGCGCAGATCGGCGGGAGCGACCAGTGGGGCAACCTGGTCGCGGGCGTGGGCCTGATCAGGTCGGTCGAGGGCGCGTCCGTGCACGCGCTGGCCACGCCCCTGGTCACCAAGCCGGACGGGACCAAGTACGGCAAGACCGAGGGCGGGGCCATCTGGATCAGCCCCGAGCTGATGGCACCGTACGCGTTCTACCAGTTCTGGCTGAACGTCTCGGACGCCGAGGTGCCCAGCCTGCTCCGGGTGTTCAGCTTCAAGTCCCGCGAGGAGATCGAGGACCTGGAGCGCGAGAGCGCCGAGCGGCCCGCCGCTCGGGCCGGCCAGCGTGCGCTGGCCGAGGAGCTCACCACGCTGGTCCACGGCGCGGACGAGTGCCGCCGGGCCATCGCGGCCAGCCAGGCCCTGTTCGGCCGCAGTGAGCTGGAGGAGGTGGACGAGCGGACGCTGCAGGCGGCCTTCGCCGAGGTGCCCTCGGCCCGCGTGTTCGCCGCCGCGGATGCCCTGCCGACCGTGGCCGACCTGTTGGCCGAGGTAAAGATCGTGGCGAGCAAGTCCGCGGCCAGGAGGGCGATCGCGGAGGGCGGCGCGTACCTGAACAACCGGAAGGTGACGTCGGAGGACGCCACGCCCGCCGCGGCCGACCTGCTGCACGGCCGCTTCCTAATCCTGCGCGTCGGCAAGCGGACCGTGGGAGCGGTCGAAGTCGTGCCCGTCGGTGACCCATCTGCAGCCTGACGTGCACCTCAGGACTAGCCCGACCGGGCGTCGGAATTTCGCTACTTTTTGTAGCC
>JBOHCK010000039.1:0-27152 GCA_050698755.1 Streptosporangiaceae bacterium
CCGTGGCGCAAGGAAGCGATCTCGTCCTCGAAGTCGGCGAGCGACTCGAAACCCCGGTAGACCGAGGCGAACCGCAGGTAGGCGACCTCGTCAAGCTCCCTGAGCGGGCCCAGGATGGCCAGGCCCACTTCGTGCGAAGGGACCTCGGCCAGGCCGCGGGCCCTGATCGTCTCTTCCACCTGCTGGGCCAGGATGGCGAGCTTGTCCTCGCTGACCGGCCGTCCCTGGCACGCGCGCTTAACGCCGCGGATGATCTTGTCCCGGGCGAACGGCTCGGTGACCCCGCTGCGCTTGGCCACCATCAAGATGACCGTCTCCTGGGTGGTAAACCGCCGACCGCACTCGGGGCATGACCTCCTGCGCCGGATCGCGGCACCGTCGTCAGCGGTCCGGCTGTCGATGACCCTGCTGTCCGGGTTACGGCAGAACGGGCAGTGCACGCGATCACCTCCCCGGACGATCTTGCCAACACAACCTGTGGAAAAAATACAGCGATGTAAGTACTATATGTTGTGGTCACGCTAGTAGGCAAGCGAGCCGGAGGCAAGTCGCCACGAGCTACTAATCCGGAAACGCCGGCGCCCGCGGCATTTTGACCAGGGCGGCCGGCGTGTCGCAGGATTTGCCCGGCGGCGTGTCGCGGCGGGCGCGAACTCAGCCGCGAGGTACCCACAGCTGCTGGCCGGCCTGGACCACGTCGCCGGCCAGGCCGTTGAGTTCGACGATCTGCTGCATGACCTGTCGGGGATCGGCGTTCGGGTCGGCGTTCTCCGCGACCGACCACAGGCTCTGGCCGGACTGGACGACCACCTGGGCGAGATTCCGGTCCGCGCCGCGCGAGGGCGCGGAGTGGCTGGTGGCCCAGGCGGCGGCCCCGGTGGCCACGAGCGACAGCAGGGTAACCAGGAGCGCGGCCGCGGCCGCGACCACGATGCGCCCGCGCCTGGTCAGCCGGATCGGGGCAGGTGCGGTATCGCGGCGTGGCGCTGGACCGTGGAGGGCCCGGCCACGGATGGCTTGGGCAAGGGGTGCCTGGACACTGACCGCCCGGGCCAGGGGCGCCTGCGCACGGACCCCGTGGGCACGAGGCGCCAGGGCCAGGGGTGCCTGGGCACGGACCGCGTGGGGGCGGGCGGCCAGGTCAGGGGTCGCGTGGCCCTGGGTCGCCTGGGCACCGACCGCATCGGGACGGGCAGCCTGGACACGGGCAGCCTGGACACGGGCCGCGCGGGCGCGGGCGGCCAGTTCATGGGCCGCCTGGTCGCGGGACGCCTGGTCGCGGGGTGTCTCGGTGTGCGCGGGCTGGGCGGGAACCGTCCAGGCAGCGGGCGGCCAACTGGCCGCATCGTCCTCTGGCCAGTCCAGTGCTGGCATCGCGCTCATGGCAACCCCTATAGTCAAACCTGCGTTCGATGCATGCTATATTCGATAGTACTCTCTTTCGATCGTATGCCTGTTCGATCGGAAGAGCTACTACCCCGGTTGTACCGCGCGGGTCCGACATTTTCGCGACACGTCGAACAGATGTTTGGGGTAACGGGCTCGGAACGCTAGTGTTTAGTCAGCACGAAAGAATCCGCATAAAGAAGGTCATCAGATGGAGGAAACCGCTATGGGAGGTACCACAACGGGCACTTCCGGCACCGACGCACCCAGACCTAAGGGGCGGCCGGGTCGCAAGCCAAAGGGCAGCGTGCCCGTGGTTACCCTCGAGACGCCGGACAAGCCCGACCCCGACCACGTGCTGACGTGGCGGCAGCGAAAGGTGCTCCAGGTCATCAGGGAATCCGTGCAGAAGCGCGGCTATCCGCCGTCGATGCGGGAGATCGGTGAAGCGGTCGGCCTGACCAGCACGTCGAGCGTCTCGTACCAGCTCAGCACGCTCCAGCGCAAGGGCTACCTGCACCGCGACGTGGGCCGGCCCCGGACCGTCGAGGTGCGGCTGCCGGGCCACCCAGCCGTGCGGCCGGAGCCAAGCCGCGAACATGGAGAGGACGGGGCGGCCGACATTCCCGGCTTCGACATCCCGTCGCAGGGGGCCGCCTACGTCCCGCTGATCGGGCGGATCGCCGCAGGCGGGCCGATCGTCGCCGAGCAGTACGTGGAAGACGTCTTCCCGCTGCCCAGGCAGCTGGTCGGCGAGGGCAACCTCTTCCTGCTCAGCGTCAAGGGCGATTCGATGATCAACGCCGCGATCGCGGACGGGGACTGGGTCGTGATCCGGCAGCAGGAGGACGCCGAGAACGGCGAGATCGTGGCGGCGATGCTCGACGGCGAGGCCACGGTGAAGACGCTCAAGCGGAGCGACGGGCACGTCTGGCTGATCCCGCACAACCCCGCCTACACGCCGATCCTCGGTGACGAGGCCAGCATCCTCGGCCGCGTCGTCGCCGTACTCCGCCGCGTGTGAGCCAGCCGGGCGCAAGCCCGGCTAGGCCCCAGAGCTAGGCCAGGAGCTAGGCCGCGACGATACTGACGAGCTTCGGCGCGCGGACGATGACCCGGCTGACCGAACGGCTGCCGAGCGCGCGTACCACGCCCGGCGCCACCAGCGCGAGCTCGCGGAGCTCGTCGTCCGTGATGGCGGGCGGAACCTCTAGCTTGTCACGGACCTTGCCGTCGACCTGGACCACGCAGGTGACCTTGTCCTGCGTCAGCAGGCTCATGTCGGCGACGGGCCAGGCCGTCCGCGCTACCGACGGCTTGTGGCCAAGCAGTTCCCAGCACTCCTCGGCGGTATAGGGCGCGAACAGGGAGAGCAGCACGGCCAGGACCTCGGCCGCCTCGCGCACCGCGGGATCGGCCGCTCCGGGCCCCGAGGCAGAATCGATGACCTTCCGCGTCGCGCTGACCAGTTCCATCAGCCGCGCCACGGCCACGTTCAGGTGATACGACTCGACCTGTCGGGTGACCTCGTCGATGGTGCGATGCGTGACCTTACGCAGGCCGGTATCCCCCGGCACGCTGGCCAACCTGCCGGTCCCGGAGTCGGCGGTGGCGACGTCGGCAGCGATGCGCCACACCCGGCCGAGGAACTTGACCATGGCCTCCGGGTGCATGTCCGCCCAGTCGATGTCATCCTCGGGCGGGCTGGCGAAGATCATCGTCAGCCTGATGGCGTCCACCCCGAACCGCTCGATCTGCTCACCGAGGTCGACGCCGTTGCCGAGGGACTTCGACATCGCCTTGCCGTGGTTGATGACCTGACCCTGGTTGATCAGCCTGGTGAACGGCTCGGTGAAGTCGAGCAGGCCCATGTCGTACAGGATCTTGGTAAAGAACCTGCTGTACAGCAGGTGCAGAATGGCGTGCTCGACGCCGCCCACGTACATGTCGACCGGCGCCCACCGGCGGACTTCCGCCGGATCGAACGGGCCGTCGGTGTAGCCCACCGAGCAGTACCGGAACATGTACCAGGCGGAGTCCACGAACGTGTCCATCGTGTCCGTGTCGCGCTTGGCCATCCCGCCGCAGCGCGGGCAGGGCACGTTAACCCAGTCTTCCGCCGCGGCCAGCGGGGACACGCCGCGGGGCACGAGGTCCTGGCCACGTAGGTCGGGCAGCTCGACCGGGAGCTGGTCATCCGGCACCGGCACCTCGCCGCACGACGGGCAGTGCACGATCGGGAACGGGGTGCCCCAGAAGCGCTGCCGGGATACCAGCCAGTCCCTCAGGCGGTAGCTGACCGCCGCCTTCCCGAGCCCCTTGTCGGCCAGGATCGCGGTAATCGCGGCGATGGCCTCCGCCTTGGGCAGGCCATTGATCGGGCCGGAGTTCACCAGCGTTCCGTCACCCGGGGTCGCGACCCCGGTCTGGGCCGGATCCGGCTCTCCCGTCTCGACCACCAACCGGACGTCCAGCCCGTAGGCGCGGGCGAAGTCCAGGTCACGCTGGTCGTGCGCGGGCACGGCCATGATGGCCCCGGTGCCGTAGTCGGGCAACACGTAGTCGGCGGCCCACACCGGGATCCGCTCGTCGTTCACCGGGTTGACGGCGTACCGGCCCAGGAAGACACCGGTCTTCTCCCGGTCGGTCGACTGGCGCTCGATGTCGGTCAGCTTGCGGACCTGGTCGACGTACGCGTTCAGGTCGGGCAGGCGCTCGGGGGCGCACAGCTGCTCGGCCAGCGGCGAATCCGCCGCGACCACGAAGAACGTCGCCCCGTACAAGGTGTCGGGCCTGGTCGTGAAGACCGTGACCGGCTCGGCCTGGCCCTCGATAGCGAAGTGGACCTCGGCTCCCTCCGAGCGGCCGATCCAGTTGCGCTGCATCAGCAGCACGCGGTCCGGCCAGCAGCCTTCGAGCTGCGCCGCGTCCGCGAGCAGCCGGTCGGCGTACTCGGTGATCTTGAAGTACCACTGGTTCAGCATCCGCCGGACGACCTCTGCGCCGCAGCGCTCGCACCGGCCGGCGATGACCTGCTCGTTGGCCAGGACGGTCTGGTCGACCGGGCACCAGTTCACGTACCCGTCGCGCCGGTAGGCCAGCCCGCGCTCGTAGAAGCGCAGGAACAGCCACTGATTCCAGCGGTAGTAGGACGGGTCGCAGGTCTGCAGCCTGCGGCTCCAGTCAAAGGATGTGGCGTAACGCCGGAACGAGGTCGCCTGCGTCTCGATGTTGGCGTACGTCCAGTCGGCCGGGTGAGAGTTGTTCCTGATAGCGGCGTTCTCGGCGGGCAGGCCGAAGGCATCCCAGCCGATCGGGTGCAGCACGTTACGACCCCGCAGGAACTCGAAACGCGCAAGGGCGTCGCCGATGGCATAGGCCTCGGCGTGACCCATGTGCAGGTCGCCCGACGGGTACGGAAACATGTCAACCAGGTAGTAGTGCTTCCTGGTGTCCGCGGGGTCCTCGCTGGCGCGGAACGGGTCAAGCTCCGCCCACCGCGCCTGCCACTTCTCCTGGACATCGCGGGGGTCGTAGCGCTGCGCCAGATCGGCGCTCTCGGCCGCTGTCATTGTTTCCCTCACCATTGAAATCGGTCCGGACTCCTCAAACCTTCCGGGGTGAAGATCACCCGCAATGAAAACGCCCCTCGACACGAGGGGCGGCCGCGCCAACGACGGTAGTCGGCGCGGCTAGGTAAGAAGCAGCCGGAACGCACGCATGCGCACAGGATAGCGCACCCGGGGACCAGGCGCCGGGCTCCCGGGTGCGCGGCTACACGCACCCGGGAGGGAGGTGTCGGCCAAGTGGCGGGCGCTCCGCTTGGCCGTCAGGCACGGGCGGCACATAGCAGGCAAAGCTTCTAATACCGGCCAGAAATGCATGCGCGAGGGGAAATCAGCGCGTCTCGTCATTCCGCTTGACGGACAGTCACCGAGCAATTATTCCTCGTTACTGAGAATCACCGGGGAAACCCGGTGGCCGTTCCTTGACAGGGGAGCAATGGACGGTCAGGAAGATCACGGCGGGTCGGTCGCGATCATCGGCATGGCCTGCCGCTTTCCTGGCGCGAGCGACCCGGCCGGCTTCCACCGCCTCACCGTGGCCGCCCAGCCCAGGTTCGCGCCGGTGACCGGGTGGCCGGGCGGTGAGCTAAACGCGGCCCTGGTCGATGACTGGGCGCCCGCGCTCGCTTCGCTCGAAGATCCCGGGTCCGGAGCGGAGGACGCCGGGCCGGTCCGCAAGCTCGCGGCCGAGATGACCGCCCTCGCCCTCTCCGACGCGGGCCTGCGCGAGGCGGCGGGCCGCAGCAGGACCGGGCTGGTTATCGCGGGCTCGGCGCCCGGGCTGTCCGCTCTGGTCGCCGGCGAGCTCGGGTTCGCTACCGACGTGCCGTATCCGCAGGCCGCGTCGATGTCGTCGCTGCACGCAGTGGTGGCGGCCGCCCAGGCCGTGGCCGCCGGCGACCTGGACCTGGCGGTAGCGGGCGGGGCCGAGCTCGGGCTCGACCCGGTCTGGCTCGCGCTGCAGGCACGAGCCGGGCTGCTGGGCACCAGCCAGATGCGCGTCTACGCGGCCGACCCGGCCGGCCTGCTGCCCGGGGATGGCTGCGGCGTCGTGGTGCTGGCGCGCCCGGCGGACGCCCACGCGGCGGGCCTGCCCGTGTACGCGGAGATCGCGGGCTGGACCGCGGAGCCGGAGACCCTGCAGGCCTACCGGCGGGCCGGCGTCGATCCCGCCGACATCGCGCTGATCGAGGGCCTGGGCATCGGTACCGCCGACGCCGACCTGGCCGAATTGACCGCGTTCACCCGGCTGCGGCGTGGCGCGGGGACCCCTGCGGCGCTCGGCGCCGTCTCGGCCGGCCTCGGGTACACCAGGGCAGCGGCGGGTGTCGCGAGCCTGATCAAGACGACCCTGGCGATGGTCGCGGGGACGATACCGGCCGGTACCGGGTGCGGGCGGCCGCACCCGCTGATCGAGGCGGGCGATGCCCGGCTCAGGCTGCCCGGGCAGCCGGAACCGTGGCCGGACGTCACGCCAGGAGCCGGGCGGACCAGGCTCGCGGCGGTCAGCTCGCCCGGCACCGACGAGGTGCCCGCGCTGCACAGCCTGACCGGCGCTCGGGAAATGGCCGGGATCCATCTCGTGCTACGACGCGACCACGGGACGGGCGGCCGGGCCGGCCGACGGCGCGGTACGGCAGAAGAGGCGGAAGCGCCGTCCGCGCCCGGCATCGCGGAACCTCAGGACGCGCCATCGCGCGGCACCGCGGAACTACCGGGTGCGCCATCGTCTTCCGTCCCGGTGGACCCACAGGACGCGCTCTCGCGCGGCACCGCGGAACTGCTGGGTGCGCCACCGTCTTCCAGCCCGGCGGACCCGCAGGACGCGCTCTCGCGCGGCAACGCGGGAGTACAGGACGCGCCACCGTCTTCCGTCCCGGCGGAGCCACAGGACGCGCCATCGCGCGGCACCGCGGAACTGCTGGGCGCGCCGTCTTCCAGCCAGATGGAGCCACAGGACGCGCCGTCGCGCAGCAGCGCGGGACTACAGGGCGCACCATCCCCTTCCGCCCCGGTGGAACCGGTGGAAGCGCCGGCGATCGCGGAAGGGCCGCGCAGTCCGGAGCCGCCGCCTGTGCTGCCGCGCCGGGTGGCGGATGTCACCTGGGGCTCCGCGTCGCACGCCAGCGTGTTCGCGCTCTGCGGCGGGCATCCTGGCGAGCTGGCCGAGCGACTGGAGGCCATCGCGGCGAGCGTCGAGGGGCTCCCGTCGGCCGAACTGCCGGAGGTGGCCCGGCACCTGGCGTTCGGCTTGCTGGCGGCGGGCGACCGCGAAGCGCCGTTGCGGGTCGCCCTGACGGCCGCCGCGCCCGGCCAGCTGGCCGACCAGGCCCGGTCCGCCGCCCGGCTGCTGCGGGCGGGCGGGCCTGGTGCGGTGGCCGAGCCAGGTGTCCACGTCTCGGCGGGGACCGCGGGGCGCGTCGTGGTGCTATTCGGCGGGCTGGCCGGGTCGGGGCACACCTACACGGCGCTGCTCGCCACCTCGCTGGCGGCCCTGCGGACCCTGGAGCTGCTCGGGGTCAGGCTGGACGCCGGGGTGGGTTACAGCCTGGGCGAGCTCTCCGGACTGGCCTGGGCGCAGTGCATACCCGCGGCCGAGGCGGCGCGCCTGGCGGCCCAGTGCGACCAGGTCCTGCGCGGCTGCGCCTGCCACCCGGCCGCGATGGCCCGCATCGCCGCCGACGCCGAGACCACGCACGGCCTGTGCACGCCCGACCGCCTGCACGTCGCGGCCTACGAGGGACCCCGGACGCACGTGCTGGCGGGGTCCACTGCGGGCATCCGCGAGCTGACCCGGCGCGCCGCCGCGCTGGGCATCGCCGCCGACGTGCTCCCCAGCCTGCACGCCCTGCACTGCCCGGCCATGGCCAGGTGCACGGCCCCGCTGCGGAGCGTCTTCGCGGGCACTCGCTTCGCGCCGCCGCGGCGGCGCCTGGTGTCCACGGTCACCGGCCGGATGGTCATGCCCGGCGATGACCTCGCGGAACAGCTGTCCCGCCAGCTGAGCCTCCCGGTCCTCTTCACGCAGGCGCTGCCGGTAGCGGCCGCGGAAGCGGACCTGATCGTGGTCGCCGGGCCCGACACGGAGCTGGCCGCCCTGGCCGCCGACGGGTGCGGCGTACCCGCGGTGGCCGTCACCGGAGTGGTGCCGCCTCCCCCCGGCCCTCCCGCGAACGCGGCGCGGAACACCCCGGCCGACGTGGTGGCCGCCTTGTTCACGGCCGGGGCCATCACGGACCTGGCGCCGTTCATGGCGTCACCCGCGCCCGTGGACCTGCTGGCCCGCCAGACCATCCCCCGCATGCGGGAGGCAGAGCCGGCCGGGCGGCACCGCGATGGCGCGAGTCAGGATCCCGGAGCGCGAACCACCGCTCGTTCGGGATAAGGAGGTGAGAACCCGCGCGGCCTCCCAGTCGGGCCGGAGCGGCATGCCCGATGTCCCGTCCGCGTGCAGCCGGACGCCGAGCACCTGGTGCAGCTCGATGTGGTTGGTGACGAAGCCGAGCCGCGAGCCCGCCATGTACAGCCGCCACACCCGGGCGGTACCCTGGCCGACCTCCTCGACCGCCTCGCTCCAGTGCGCGTCCAGGTTCGCGCACCAGGCCGCCAGCGTCTTCGCGTAGTGCTCGCGCAGGTTCTCCTCGTGCCGGACCTCGAAGCCCGCGTCGTGCATGAGCGAGATCAGGTAGCCGGGCCCCTCGAGCTCGCCGTCGGGGAAGACGTACCTGTTGATGAACCCCTGCCTGCGGACGGCAGGCTCGGTATTGTCCGGCCGGGTGATGCAGTGATTGAGGAGCCGGCCGCCGGGGTTCAGCTTGCCGTACAGGTACGCGAAGTAGGCCGTGAGGTTGTCCTTGCCGACGTGCTCGGTCAGCCCGATCGAGCTGACCGCGTCGAAGCCCGTCTCCGGGACGTCGCGGTAATCCAGGTGGCGGACTTCGGCGAGCCCGGACAGCCCTTCCCGCTCGATCGCGGCCTGCGCCCAGGCGGCCTGCTGGGCGGACAGCGTGACCCCGAGGGCCTTGACGCCGTACTCCCGCGCGGCGTGCATGACCATGCCGCCCCAGCCGCAGCCGACGTCGAGCAGCCTCATGCCCGGCTGGAGCCCGAGCTTGCGGGCGACCAGGTCGAACTTGTTGACCTGCGCCTCTTCCAGGGTGGCGTCCTCGCGCGGGTAGCAGGCGCAGGTGTAGGCCATGGTCGGCCCGAGTACCCACTCGTAGAACCGGTTGGACACGTCGTAGTGATGGGAGATCGCCCTGGCGTCGCGGCCCTTGGAGTGCAGCGGGCCGATGGTCCAGCGGCGGTGCACGCTGACCTCCTGGGGCGGCGGAGGGATCCGGTGCAGCAGCACCTTCGGGCCGCCCAGCGCGCGCAGCAGGCGCAGCTTCTCCCCTAGGCCCATGCTGATCGACTGGGCCCTCCTCATCCGGACCAGCGCCTCGTACATGTCGCCGTCGATGTCCAGGTGCCCGGCCACGTACGCCCGCGCCAGCCCGAGCTCACCCGGGGCCTGGGCCAGGTAAGCCACGGCGACCGGCGAGCGGACCGTGACCTTGACGTCCGATCCCTCCTTCCCGGAGTGACTGCCGTCATAGGCCGTGAACTCCACTGGGGTGTCGGGGCCCGCGAATGCCTCGAAGACCTCAGCTAGTGCCATCGCATCCTTTCCTTCCGTCCGTAGGCTTCCCTAGTGTCCCTTGACGCATTTGTCGTACAGGCTGAGCAGCCGTCCGCCGCCGTCGTAGGCGCTCTTGAGCGCCCGGTACGCCTCGCCGTTGTAGAGCAGGTCAAACTCGTCCTCGGGGTAGAAAGACGTCGAGTACAGCGACTTGTGTCCGTCCAGCTTGGCCACCTCGTCCTCGACGAGCCGGTTGTAATAGCCATCGCCCTGGCCCGGGGGCAGCGGCGCGGTCCCCCAGAACCCGAAGTTCACGTACACCTCGCCGGGCTTGAGCGGGTACAGCGGCCAGGACCGGTCACCGCGCATCCGCAGCGGGCACATCCAGACCGGGCTCATCGGCACGGTGGAGTCAAAGAAGCGCAGGAAATCTCCGCCGCGCGCGATCGGGATCTCCACGTCCTGGGTCACGGCCTCGCGTGGCGGGTGCTGTCGGCGTGCGTTCATGGTGTCAGTCAGGCCGTAACGGCGGTCCAGGGCGACGAGCTTGTGGTACACGTCGGATCGCCGGTAGCGGCGCGGCCACAGCCGGCGGACCAGCGGCCGCTGGACGCCGAAGGCGCGCGAGCACCAGAACCAGTCGGTATCCCACCGCCACAGGTAATCGCGGATCGGGAGGAAGTCCTCCTTGTCCCGCCTGACCGACTGGTAGTAAATCTGCTGGCCGGTGTAGTCGCTACGCCAGGGCGCGACGTCGCTGAACGACCCGACGGTCAGGTAAAGCTCATCTGGCGCGAACGCGATCCCGTCGATGAAGTCCGCCCGGTGACCGCGCAGGCTGCCGTCCGCCGCGGCCTGGGCGATGGCGTCCATGCACGCCTCCGGCGTGCTGAACGGGAGGTGGCGAAGGTGCACGAACGGCTGCACCGGTTCTAGCTCGATCGTGAGGGACAGGGCGTAGCCGAGGGTGCCGTAAGAGTTCGGGAAGCCGCGGAACAGGGCGGCGTGCTCGTTGTCTTCGGTGGCGCGCACCACGCGACCGTCGCCGGTCAGGATCTCCATCTCGGTCACGGACTCGTGCGGCAGGCCGTGGCGCAGCGAGGTGGACTCGATACCCAGTCCGGTGACGGCGCCGCCGAGCGTGATCGTCTTGAGCTGGGGGACGACCAGGGGCATCAGGTGGTGCCTGAGCGTGGCGTCAGCCAGGTCCTCGTAGGCGGTCATCCCGCCGACCCGGGCGGTCCTGCCGGCCGGGTCGACCTGGAGCACGTGATCGAACGCGGACAGATCCAGGCCCGCCCCGGCGCCCTGGGCGTCGCGGAACCGGAACAGGTTCGACGTGCGCTTGGCCAGGCGTACCGGTGCGCCCGGCGGGAGGGCCGCGTACGCCTCACGCACGCTGGCCACCGCGACCTCATGCGAACCGGCCGTCATGCGGACATCCTTCCGGTTAAGTCCTGCTACCCATTATGGGAAACGGCAGGGGACGGACAAAAGACAAGATCCGCCCTGAGCAGGACGAACCTTCAGGCAGTTTAGCTGAGCGCGGCGGCCGACCGGCGCGGCCGCCGGCCCTGACCCTCGCCTGACACCCCTCTGACCTCACAGTTCGTCGTCGAAGTCCGGGTCCTGGACGCCTACGTCCAGTTCGTGGTCATCGTCGTCGCCGGCCTGGTCGGTCTCGTCGCTGAGGCCGTCGTAGCTGGCGGCCACCTCCTCCGGGGTCATCGGCAGCCTGGCCAGGGACGGCGGCGCTCCGGCGCCGATCACCTGCCTGAGCAGCAGCGCCATGGAGTAACCGGGGTCGTCGTTCAGGGCCCGGTCGAGAGAGACGTTGGCCAGCGCTCCGTCGCCGGACTGCCAGGCCACGAAGGCGAGCAGGGAGGCCGCCGGGGCCACGTGCCCGGGCTGCGCCCGCCGCACCACGTCGGTCCACAGCCGCAGGTAGGCATCGGCGTGCTCCGGGTCCATCCGGGCCCACGCGTCGTCCCTGACCCGTAGGTCCCGTAGGGCCACGGAGATCCGCGCGATCTCGTAGTCCGAGGTGAACTGGCCGTCGGTGCGGTACCTGGTGATCATCGCGCCGACGGCGGCCAGTCCCTCGGCGGCGATCATGCGCCGCGCGGCGCCGATGCGGGAGGACTTGCGCACCCTGGCGAGGAGCCTGGCGACGTGCTGCTCCGCCCGGCGGGTGGCCTGGCGCATCGATTCCGCGGTGTCGCCGCCGAGCGGCGCGATCCGGGCGGCCACGGCGGCCCGGCCGGGCAGCACCCGGAGCCCGGCGTCGTCCATGGCGGCCGACGCGGGGTGCGCGCCCCCGTCGAACGGCACTCCGGCGGCCGGGCAGCATGCCTCGTCGTGGCATCGGTAGGACCAGTAGCGGCCGTTCTCGACCCGCAGGATGTCGTGCAGCGTGATCCCGGCCAGGTGCGCCGCATCCAGGAATGCGCCCGCCACGGGGGCCACCAGCGCCTCGGGTCCGTAGCCGACCGCCATCGCAGCGGGCAGCCGCTGCGCGCCCAGGACCCCGGCGGCGTGCGCGGCGATGTCCTCGGCCAGGTCCGCATCGGGCGGATCGGGCAGGTCGTACCGGAGCGTGACCCGGATGCGGTCGCGGGGGGGCGTGGTCCCGATCACCACGAGGCTCAGGTCGGGTACGAAGCCGAGCAGGTGCGGCACGACCGCGAGCAGGGCCGTGGGCGAACCGGCCTGGACGACGGTGCCGGGCCGAAAGGTCTGGGGTGTCTGCGGGGTATCGTCACCCGCTGTGCTCGTTTGTCTCATTCTGCCAGCGTGCTGTTCACGCGGCAGGTGCCGGATGTGTGAATTTTCAACTTGTGGATAACTTTGAAGGTTATCCACAAGGCTGGCCCCGTGGTTTGACGGGCCGGTCATGAGCCCCGCGGAAGGCAGCGTATAGGCCGCCGTCTTACTTCTTTGGCTTCCTGCTCGCGGGCTGCTTTGGCCGGAGCGACCTGGCGTGCCCGATGCCGATTTCCACCCATCGGGAAAGGTCATCGTCGGTGGCGAGGTTTTCTGGGCTGACGCGCAGCCAGCCGGGCATCTCCCGGCCCTGCATCACGGCGGTGACGGCCGCGGTCGTGGCCACGAAGTCGTCTGATTGCCCGGGATCGACGTGGACCAGGACGCCGCCCTGGCCGCTGGCGCTGATCGCCAGGTGCCCCCGGATGAGGAAGGCCAGTCCGCCGAACATCTTCTTCTCGGTCAACTCGGGGTCTGGGCCGATCAGGTCCCTGATGCGAGTCGCGAGATGTTCGTCATAGGCCATGGGCCGATCGTACCGAGCCTGGGCATGGCCAGCCTTAAACGACCGGCCGGGGAACCGCCCTCGTCACGAGGCAGGCGGGCCAGCGCTGATCCAGCGGCCCGGAAGCGTCAGCTGGTTTCTGCCAGCCAGGAGTGCATGAGGTAGCGGCCGATCGAGTCTTCGCGGCCGAGGCGCCCGCGGGCCGCGGCCAGCTCCGTGAGCTGGGCGGGAGTGAACCAGCGGGCCTCGAGGACCTCCTCCCCGTCGACGGTCACCGCCTCGGTGATCGCGGTGGCGCGGAATCCGACCATCAGGCCGGAAGGGAACGGCCAGCCTTGCGAGCCCAGGTAGGTTACCTTCTCGACCAGGACGCCGGTCTCCTCGGCCACCTCGCGCCGCACGGCGTCCTCGAGGCTCTCGCTGACGCCGACGAAGCCGGCCAGCGTCGAGAACCCATCGGGGGCCGAACCCTGGTGCCGGGCCAGCAGGCACCTGCGCGGTGGCTCCCCGCTCTCGACCAGCATGATCACCGCGGGCTCTACTCGCGGGAAGTGCAGGCGCGCGCACCCCTCGTCCTGGCATGACCGCAGGTGCCCGCCGTGGCCGCTGCTCGTCCTAGACCCGCACGTTCCGCAGTACTGCTGGTGGCGATGCCAGTACAGCATCCCCCGTGCGTAACCGAGCAGGGCGGCCTCCGGCGGCGCCAGCGCGCCCACGAAGGCCCGTACGTCCAGGGCTCGCTCCCCGCCCGCCAGCTCAACCGCCCGGGACTCCTCCAGCGGCGACAGGTCCGCCGCAAAGATTCCCCCGGCGTCGTCGAGACCGAGGAACACCGTCTCGGCCGATGCTTCCAGGACGGCGCCGGCCCGGGACACGGGCAGGATCACGGGGACGGCCGGGTCGCCTGAGACGATGCACCGGTCCTGCCACATCGGGATCACGCGTGCCGCGGGTGCCGCCAGGGTCGCGTCGAGGAAGGCAGGATCGGTCCGCTGGTTGCTGGCGCGGTCGATGGTGCCGCCTGAGTAGGCCATGACGGCCTCGCGCCTGCGCGCGTCTGGGGAGGTCACCGCCGACCTACAGACTTACCCCGAGCAGGGCATCGACCGTGTCCCTGACCAGCCGGGCACCGGATACGTCCCCGGGAGTGAGCCGCATCGGCGCCTCCGCCAGGATCGTGTCGGCCCAGCGGTCGACCACGGCAAGCGCGCCGGGAGCGTCCAGGTCGTCGCGAAGGCGCGCCCGCACTCCGGCGAGCACGAGTTCCGCGGCCGGCGACGGGTCGGCGGTCAGGGCCGGAGGGGCCACGGCCTCGACGTGGGCGAGCGCGGCGCGCCAGCGGGCCAGGCGGGCCTGCGCCTGCGCCAGGACCGCGTCGGTCCACTCCCAGTCCGAGCGGTAGTGGTGCGCGAGCAGCGCCATCCGCACCGCCATGGGGTCCACGCCGTCCGCCACGAGCCTGCTCACGAACACCAGGTTGCCCAGCGACTTGGACATCTTCTGGCCCTGGTAGCTGACCATCCCGGCGTGGGCGTAGACCCGCGCGAACACGCCCCGCTGGGGAGCGAAGGCGACCCTGGCGTGGGACGCGCTCATCTCGTGGTGCGGGAACACCAGGTCGGACCCGCCCGCCTGGACGTCGAAGGACGGGCCCAGATACTCGGCCGCGATGGCCGAGCACTCGACATGCCAGCCTGGCCGACCCCGGCCGCACCGTGAGTCCCAGGCGGGCTCGCCGGGGCGTTCGGCGCGCCAGACCAGGACATCCAGCGGGTCCTTCTTCCCCGGCCGGCCCGGATCGCCGCCGCGCTGCGCGGCCAGGTCGGCCATCTCGCCGGGGCCGAAGCCGGACGCGGTGCCGGGCCCGCACAGCGCGCCGAACTCCGAGTCGACCGACTTGGCGAAGTAGACGTCCTCGTCCACCTGGTACAGGGCCCCGCGGTCGGCTAGCCGGGCGGTGAACCGGTCGATGATGGGCAGCGCCTCGACGGCCCCGATCAGGTGCGCGGGCGGCAGGACGCGCAGCGCCTCCATGTCGCCCCGGTAGCGTTGCGTCTCGCGGCGGGCCAGCTCGCGCCAGTCCTCGCCGTCACGCTCGGCCCGTTCCAGCAGCGGATCATCCACGTCCGTCACGTTCTGCACGTAAATCACGGAGAAGCGCGAGGTGGGCGGGGCGCCGGGGTTTGGGGGGGCGGAGAAGCACGAGGCGGGCGGGGCGCCGGGGTTCTGGGGGGCGGTCGATGGCGAGGAGCCTGGCGCAGAGTCCAGGGGGGCGCCGGGGGTTTGCGGGGCTTCTGGGGCATCCGGGGTCTCTGGGGTGGCGTCCAGCCAGGCCCGGACGAGCAGGTCCCAGGCGGTGTAGGTCGCGGCGTGCCCGATGTGCGTGGCGTCGTAGGGCGTGATCCCGCAGGCGTACAGCGTCGCGACAGGGCCAGCCGAAGCGAGGGTGAGCTTGCCGGTGACCGTGTCGTGCAGCCACGGCGCCGGGCCGCTCCCCGGGAGCACGGGTAGATCCGCGCGGCGCCAGGAATCCATGTCCGCCAGGTTATCGTGCGGCCCGGACCAGCCGATTCGGGCTCGCTCAGCGGGAGGGCTGGGCGATGCTGGCGGCCAGGGCGGGGGGCTGGCGGGCCTGGGTGGCCTGCTCGAAGGCGTAGGCGAGGGCGATGAGCCGCGGTTCGGTCCAGCGTGGCCCGAAGAACGACACGCCGACCGGCAGGCCGGACACGTAACCGAACGGAACCGCGATCGACGGGCAGCCTGCGACCGCGGCCGGCCCCGAGGTATGGAACACGGTGTGGTCGCCGAGCACGTAGTCGGTCAGGCAGGCGGGGTTGGCCGTCAGGGCCACGATGGCCTCTATCCCGTCGGTGGCCACCGGCCCCGAGATGGCGGCCCGGGCGAGCCGGGTGGCGTCGCGCCGCGCCGTCAGGTAGTCGCGGTCGGCCAGGTCGCCGCTGGTCGCCTCGGCCTGCTCGAAGATCTCCTGGCCGAAGCGGGCGAGGACCAAGTCGGCGTTCCGCTTGTTGAAGTCGATCAGCTCGGCCAGGGTCCTGGGCAGGGCGCCAGGGAAGCCGAACCCGGCGATGTAGGCCAGGTAGGCGTTGATCCCGTACTTGAACTCGTGCTGGAGCGCGGCGAACTCCGGCTGGCGGATCTTGTCCGAGTCGGGCAGGGTCACCGGGTCGACCAGGACGGCGCCCAGCGCGCGCAGCCTCGCCACGACCGCGTCGAGCACGGCGGCGGTCGCCGGGCCCGCCGGGGCGGACCCTTCCCGCCAGATCCCGAGGCGCGCGCCATCCAGGGCGGCGGGGTCCAGAGCGCCCGCGTAGCCGGATGAGTCATCAAACGCTCGTTCGGCATCATCTGAATCATCTGGTGCGACGGGATCTTCGGGGTCGGCGCCGGCCAGCACGGACAGCAGCGCCGCCGCGTCCGCCACGCACGCCGCCATCGGGCCCGCGGTGTCCTGCACGGGCGAGATCGGCACGATGCCGTGCCGGCTGATCAGGCCATTGGTGGGCTTGATGCCGACGATCCCGCACGCGCTGGCCGGGCAGACGATCGAGCCGTCCGTCTCGGTGCCGACCGCGACCGGCGCCAGCGCCGCCGCCACGCCCGCCGCGGAACCCGAACTCGACCCGGACGGGTTGCGGTCCAGCGCGTACGGGTTGGCGGTCTGCCCGCCGAGCGTCGACCAGCCGCTCGTGGAGTGCGTCGACCGGAAGTTGGCCCACTCGGACAGGTTCGCCTTGCCGATGATCACCGCGCCCGCCTCGCGCAGCCGCGTGACCAGGAACGCGTCGCCGGGCTCGGCGGACAGCAGCGCGGGCGAGCCCGCGGTGGTCGGCATCCCGGCCACCTGGACGTTGTCCTTGACCAGGACGGGAATGCCGTCCAGGGGCCCGCGGGGGCCGTCCGCCGCGCGCGCCGCATCGCTGGCGGCCGCCTCGGCCAGGGCGTTCAGGTTGACCGTGATGACGGCGTGCAGCGCCGGGTTCAGGCGATCGATCCGGTCGAGGTAGAACCCCGTCAGCACCTCGGAGCTGAGATCGCCGCAGGCCATCACCGCCTGGAGTTCGGCCAGGGTCGCGTGGCCGGCTCGCATGAGCGTGCCCGGGATCATCTCGGGGAAGTCCGGCATGCCGGAAGGATAACCGTGTTATCGCTGGCTGGCCATGATCATTTACCCGCGGTTACCTTCGGGCGGCGCGGAGCCTGGCGTTGATCGACTCGGCGGCCGTGATGACCTGGCGGATCATCTGGCGCCTTAGCGCGGCCGGTGTCCGCACGAGCGGCGACGGAACGGTGAGCACGGCCGTCATGCGCTTGCCCTGCAGCACCGGCGCCGAGGCGGCCCACACGCCGCCCTCGATCTCCTCTTCGGAGACCGCGTAGCCCTCGCGTTCGGCGATCGCGACCCGCTCCTCCAGGGTGGCCGCGGCGCCGGGGTCGCGTTCGGCCAGGGGGGCCAGGTACTGCGCGCGGACCTCGGCCGGCAGGCCGGCCAGCAGCAGCCTGGCGCTCGCGCCGCGGTCGAGCGGCAGCGGCTGGCCGGGCTCGAACGAGATGCGCAGCCGCTGGGCCGACTCGACCCGGTGCACGCACACCGCCGACCGGCCGATCAGCCGGACCAGGATGACCGTCTCGCCGGTTTCCGCGGCCAGCCTGCGCATCACGGGATCGGCGACGTCGATGATGCTCTCCGCGGCCTCCGCCGCCCGCGCCAGCCCGATCAGGCGCGCGGACAGGCGGTAGCTGCCCCGATCGTCCCCGGCCATCAGCCCGGTCTCGCGCAGCAGGGCGATGTAGCGGTAGACGCTGGGCAGCGCGATGCCGGTGGCGGCGGCCAGGTCGCGCGCGGTCAGCGTGTTGTTGTCCGCCGAGAACGCGAGCATCAGGGCCAGGACGCGGCGCGCGCCCTCGCAGCCGTGGACGGCGTTCGCCTCGGGGGGCATCTTGACGGCCGTGGCTCTGGCCATGGGTTCCCCTTATCGGTAAGTCAGAACGCCGCTATCGTCTGGCGATAATTACGGCAGTGTATACCGTCTACGGATGGACGGACACGTGGGGCAGGTGCCCGTGCAGGGGGATGAGGAGCAGGGCGCCGCCCACTAGGGCGGCGAGCGACACGAGGTGGAATAGCCCCACCCACAGGCTGGTCGGGATCCGGGTCAGCCGGAACAGGTGGTCAGCGTCCGATAGGCCTTGACGTCCCTTGAGCATGCGCCGCGGCAGCTCGAGGACCGGGCGCAGCCCGCCGAACAGCAGGAACCACGCAGATGAGTAGGCGAAGCCCGCCTGGACGATCACCGAGGCGAACAGGGCGACCGCGAGCACGCCGCCCCCGGTGACCAGCACGGCCAGCACGCCGAACGCGTTGCGGGTGACGAGCAGCGTCGCGGCCAGCAGCACGAAGGTCAGCCACAGCATCGCGATCAGGTACCGCTCGTCGAGCAGCCACGCCGCGCCCGCGCCCAGCGCGGACGGGCTGATGTACCCAGCGGCCGCCGTGGCGACCAGGCCGGGACCAGTCCGCCTGCCGCGCGACCGGGTCACCCCCGAGCTGTCCGCGTGCAGCCTGATTCCCTCCAGCTGCCGCCCGCTCATCAGGGAAATCAGCGCGTGCCCGCCCTCGTGGGCGATCGTGATGACCTTCCCGGCCAGCCGCCACAGTCCCGTGTGCGCCACCAGGACCAGCGCTACCAGGCCGCCCGCCCCGACGACCCAGCCCGGCGGCACCGTCTGGCTGGCGGGCACCTGGTCAACGAGGCGGGCGAGGGCGGCGTTCATGGCGAGGGGGTTCACGGCGCAGGCAGCCAGGACACGTGGCCGGCCAGCAGCGCGTAGCCGATGAACGCCACGGCGTCGATCAGCGTGTGCGCGATGATCAGCGGGGTCACCCGGCCCCACCTGCGGTACAGGTAGCCGAAGATGACGCCCATGGTGGCGTTGCCGATGAACCCGCCCGCGCCCTGGTACAGGTGATAGGAGCCCCTGATCACCGCGCTGATGGCGATGGCCACCGGCGGCTTGACGCCGAGCTTGTCGAGCCTGCTCATCAGATACCCGACGACGATGACCTCTTCGAGGATGCCGTTCTGCGCGGCGGACAAGAGCAGGACGGGGATGCGCCACCAGACGTCGGGCAGGTTCTCCGCGACGACGTTCAGCTCCACGCCCAGGTGATACGCCACCAGGTACAGGCCCAGGCCGCTGCCGCCGATCACGGCCGCGAGCACCGCGCCCCGGCCCAGGTCCAGGCCCGGCTGGCTCGCGTCCACGCCGATCGAGGACGGCCGCTCGCCCGCCCGGGCCAGCAGGTAGAACACGAGCAGGACCGGGGCGAGCCCGATGGCAATCGACAGCAACTGCAAGAACAGGTCGAACAGCGGGCGGCCGGGCGCCAGCGTGCCGTTCAGCACCGCGGTCTGCTTGCCGAGCGACTGGTGCGCCGTCAGCGAGCCGATAAAACTGACCAGGGCGTACAGGCCGCTGGCCCCGAGCGAGACGGCGAAGACGACCACGATCTCCCAGCGCAGGAGGCGGGCGGCAGGCGGCGCCAGGCCGCCGGCGGCGGGCGGCGCCGGACTCTGGCTCGAGCTCGCCGAGCTCTCGGGTGAGCTCGCCGGGCTCTCCTCGATCATGTCTGCCAGTATCGCCCGGCCGGCCGGCTTGATAGCCCGGATAGGCGCGAGCCACTAAGCTCAACTAGGTCACAAACCGGGCCGCGCCGCTCGGCACGCTCACCTAACAGAGGTCACCATGTACCAGAAGTACCCGTCCGGCGGCAGCCCGATGATGGAGCAGGTGCGGCCCGCCCCTCCCGCGCCGGTGCTGAACGCGGTCAAGCTCATGTACGCCGGCGCGGCGGTCAGCCTCGTCAGCCTGATCATCTCGCTGACCAGTATCAGCGGCACCAAGGCGGCGATCAGGAAGGCGCGTCCGAGCCTCACCGCGGCCCAGGTCAGCCAGCTCAACGGCTTCATCATCGGCCTGGCCATCGTCTCGGGCCTAGTCGGCATCGGCCTGTGGCTGTGGATGTCGTGGGCGAACAAGGGAGGCAAGAACTGGGCGCGCATCCTTTCCACGGTCCTGTTCGGCCTGGCCACCCTGGACCTGTTCGGCGTGTTCAGCCAGCCCAAGACGGCCCTGGGACTGATCTTTCCCGTGGTGACCTGGCTGATCGGCCTGGGCGTGATCGTTCTGCTCTGGCGCCCGGATTCGAGCCGGTTCTTCAAGCCGCCGCTCACGTAGCGCTCGCTAGCTTGCTGGCCACGCTCCCCCAGGTTCGGCCCGTTCCCGCGTGAACCTCGGGTCCGCGTCGCGCGTCTTTGAGTGTAGAGGTCCGGCGTTAGCGGGGCGCCGGACCTCTACATCGCTCGGCAATCGTGCGGGTGCCGGGCGGGCAGGCCCGGCGAGAGCGGGGCACCGGACAACTGGCCGGTGTGAGCGGGGCGCCGGGTCTGGACAACTTTTCTTGATGGCAGGGGATGGGCCGGCGACGCAGGGTTCGGCGGCCCACAGTCGTCTTTACAGGTCAGTAGTGTCGAGCACTTCGTGCGCCCGCTCGATGAGCACCGGCACGGCCAGGCCCTCCTGCTCGAAGCCCTCGCCGACCGTCTGGCCCAGCTGATAGCGCGCGTTGATGCCCTCGAGCACGACCGCGAGCTTGAAGTAGCCGAACGCCACGTAATACCCGATCCGGGAGACGTCCCGGCCGGTCCGCCCGGCGTACCCGGCGGCGAACTCGGCCCTGGTCGCGAATCCGGGGCGGGCGGTGGCGTCGGCCGTGAGGGCGCGGACCCGGACCGGGCGTGTTCCGTCCCGCGCCTCGGCTTCCGTGGCCCACGGGCTGAGCCAGCCGTCCTCGCCGACCTCGGTCCAGTAGACGAGGGTCAGGCCGAGGTCGGCCAGCGGGTCGCCCAGGGTCGCCATCTCCCAGTCCACCACGGCCGCGATGGCGGGGTCCGGCGAGAGGGCCACGAGGACGTTGTCCAGCCTGAAATCCCCGTGCACCAGCGTGACGTCGCCCTCGGCGGGCAGCGCGGCGGTCAGCCGCTCCACCAGTCGGTGGTATTCAGGGAGTTCCCTGGTCACCGACAGGTCCCACTGCCGCTGCCAGCGGTCTAGCTGGCGCCGCAGGTACCCGGCGCCGCGGCCCAGGTCACCTAGGCCGACCGCCTGGATGTCCACGGTGTGGATGGCGGCGAGCATGTCGGCCAGGCGCTCGGACAAGGCCGCGCACTGCGCATCGGTCAGCCCGGCGGTGTCGGCCCTGGTCCGCAGGATCACGCCGGGCACGTAATCCATCAGGTAGAACGGCGCGCCGATTACCTCGGCGTCGGTGCAGTTTGCGATCGGCCGGGCCACGGGGACCCTGGTGCCCGCCAGAGCCGAAAGGACGCGGAACTCCCTGGACATGTCGTGCGCGGTGGGCAGCACGTGACCGAGGGGCGGGCGGCGCAGGACCAGCAGGCGGTCGCCCGCGGGGCCCGAGACCGAGAGCCGGTAGGTCAGGTTGGAGCGGCCCCCGGCGATGAGCTCGATGCCCATCAGCTCTACCGGCCCGTCCTGGACGTGGTCGTTCAGCCACGCGGCCAGGCGCTCGGGGTCCGGGATCCCTGGCGGACTGCTGGTTTCGGTCATGATCTAACGAATCGTAGAACGGAACAGAACGGGAAATCTCTCCTCCCCCACCTATGGACTAATCACCCGTACTGACGTAAGCAGGAAAAGAAGCTAGAAGGTCTAGACCTGGGAGGGACCCTGTGGCTGACGCGTGGATGCCGGGCACCAGATGCATCCGGGCCGAGACCGACGGGGGACAGCTAGGAGGGGGCGCACCACGGGTCGTCTGGCTGACCCTCGGCACCGACCCGCACCTCGTCTCGGTCTGGTCGGCCGCGCAGCGGCTCAATCAGGAGAACCGGCCGCCTCACCTCGTCTGGGACCCGCATACCGGAGATATCGCGCAGCTTTTGCCGATCGTCCGGGCCGGCTGCGCGTTGGGCACTCCAGAGCATCTCGACTATGCCCCGGACCGGCTTCCGCACCCTGCGCCCGAGGTGAACCACCATGGCCGGCTGTGCGTCCAGATCGGCGTCCTCGCTTCGCCCAGGGAACCGTTCACCAGCTACCAGATGATCGGGCTGAGCGCGATCCTCGACTGGCTCGACTCGTGGGGGATCCCCCGCCGCTGGCCGGCCGGGACACCCGCTCCCTACCGGCAGGCGGTCAGGCCGCGCAGCCGGGCTCTGTGGGCGCAAGGCGGGCATTTCGGGGCCTCGCAGGTGCCCGATTGCGATAGCATCGGCCCCGGCGGAATCGATATCGACCAGTTCACCGGCCGGGGCAGACTCGCCCGCGAGCTGGCGGAACCGCCGGTGGCAGACCCGCCCGCGATCCGCCTGGGCCCCCGCACGGCGCAGGTGGTCGCGGCGGTCGGCTAGTGCTAGCCAGGTCTGGAAGCCGGCGTACCGTATGGCCTCATGAGCGTGCCTGAACTCTCCACCACCTCGCGCACCGAGCTACACCGGCACCGCGACCGCGGCCGGACCGATCGCGATGACCTGTACGCCGTGCTCGACGCCGGATTGATATGCCACCTCGGGGTCATCGCGGACGGCGCGCCGCGCGTCCTGCCCACCGGGTACGGCCGCCTGGGCGACACGCTCTACCTGCACGGGTCGTCGGCCAACGGGACGTTCATGGCCGGGGCCGGCCGCGAGGTGTGCGTCACGGTGACGCACCTGGACGGGCTCGTCTGCGCCCGGTCGGTCTTCAACCACTCGATGAACTACCGCAGCGCCATGATCTACGGCGTGACCCGCCTGCTCACCGACCCCGCCGAACGGACCGAGGCGCTGCGTATCATCACCGAGCATCTGGCCCCGGGGCAGTGGTCCTACGTACGCCAGCCGACGAAGAAGGAGCTCGCCGCCACCTCCGTCCTCGAGCTGTCGCTCACCGAGGCCTCGGTGAAGATCCGCGACGGCGGGCCGCACGACGAGCCGGAGGACTACGAGATGGACATCTGGGCGGGCGTGGTGCCGGTGACGGTGGCGTTCGGGGCGCCGGTGCCCGACGAGGATCTGCGGCCCGGGATCGCCGCGCCCGATCACATAACGAATCGGGTGTTCTGAGGCACTGTCGGCTGGCCAGGCACCGCCGGCAAGGCCATACTCTGTGAGGGTGAACGACCGGCTCGTATGGATCGACTGTGAGATGACCGGGCTCGACATCGAGCGCGACGCTCTCGTCGAGATCGCGTGCCTGGTGACCGACGCCGAGCTGAACCTGCTTGACGACGGCGTGGACCTGATCATCAAGCCCCCGGCGGAGGCCCTCACGGGGATGCCGGAGATAGTCCGCGAGATGCACACCACCTCCGGGCTGCTAGCCGAGCTGCCGGGCGGGATCCCGGTCTCCGAGGCCGCCGAGCTCGTGCTCGGCTACGTGCGCGGACATGTCCCCGAGGCCAGGAAGGCGCCGCTGTGCGGCAACTCCATCGCCACCGACCGCTGGTTCATCGCCCGTGACATGCCCGAGCTCGATGTCTACCTGCACTACCGGATGGTTGACGTGTCCAGCATCAAGGAGCTCGCGCGGCGCTGGTACCCGCGCGCGTACTTCTCCTCCCCCAAAAAGGACGGCGGGCATCGGGCGCTGGCCGACATCAGGGAGAGCGTGCAGGAACTGCGCTACTACCGCGACGCCGTGTTCGTCCCGCGGCCGGGCCCCGACTCGGCCACCGCGCGTGAGATCGCCGCGCGTTACGCCTCGGAGGACCCGGCCCAACGCCCGTCGTCCTGACGCGGCCCGCGGGCACCTGGGGGCCGCTATACTCATGGTTACCCGCGCGATGTCCCTCGGGGCAGCGCGCGTTCTGCTGTCGTTTGGGCGTCTACCGCGCAGACGGCGGCGATGGTGGGCGTAGCTCAGTTGGTTAGAGCGCCAGGTTGTGGTCCTGGATGTCGTGGGTTCGAATCCCATCGCTCACCCCATCGAAAGCGCAGGTCAGGCCGTTGGTCGTACTACGGCTGACGGCACCTGACCGCGTAAGTGTCCGATTTTGGGAGCCGATTGGGAGCGAACCTCTCTCATTGGCGTCCCGGAAGGGCAGCAGGAGTGACCTTGAGCACCGAGGCTTCGTCCCTGACGGCTGAGCAGCGCCTGGTACTCCAGACCGTCTACGACCACTTCCACACGCACGCCAGTTGGCCAAGCTTCATCTCGATCGATCGGCCCCTGCGTCGAGAACACGGCATCGACACCGCGGCGCTCGTCCTAACACTGCCCGAGTCGCTAATTGTGCAGCCCCGGCCGGGGAACCTCCGTCCAGTGGCAGCCGACGAGTTGCGGCTCCGGCTGCTCGGCATCCATGCCTGCCAGGGTGGATCGGATGACACCGAGCGGTTCGTTCAGCTACTGCGCTGGCTTGCGCAGCAAGAGATGGCCTACGAGCCTGAGCCCGACAGCAAAGAAACGATGCCGCGCGTGACCTCAGATAACGTGGCAGCCTATCTGGACCTGTGGGAGGGGCTACCTGATGACGACTTTGCACTCGCGCGACTTTACGCCATGCTCCAGCTCGATCACTGGGGACTCGGCGGAAGTGGCAGCGGTGAAAACGGGTGGTACGTGACGCTCGGCCCGGACATCTGGCGCTTCCGTGACGTGCAAACAGTAGAAGACTGTATTAGGGTCCGCGAAGAGTGGGTTTCCGAAGACCTGGCAAAGGTCCTACGTATGAGTAACCCGTTGCCAGCGTGGCATTATCACGTGCGTGTTTCAACGAAGTCGAAGCCAAGCTGGGATGAGGTTCGGCTCGACGTCACCGGGGATAAGCTAGAGGCCGACTTCTTGACTCCATATCGTGAGGGCGGAGCGATTGTTATCAACGGGGCGACGGTCCCGATTGATGACCTTGCTCGACTGTGTATCAGTCGGAGTCGGCCATCGTCCACGGAACTGCAGTCAGACGCGCTGTTTCAGGTAAAGCTACAAGCGAACCGAACGTCCGTCACCCCTGACGACTGGCTGATCGCTTACCTCTGTGAGGACGTGACCGATCAGTTCATCACGGAGCCGCCGGGCAGTGCAGTTGCAACACTGGCAGAGCCGAGCGAGCCTGCTAGTCGAATAGACAACTCATATGTGAATCGACAAGTCATCGATGACATCCGGACCAAGGCTGACACTAGCCAGTTCAACGTTGTCAAGCTGCTAAGGCTTATCGAGGAACTAAACGAAAACCATGCGCGGATGAACAGCTACGCTGCGCATGCGTTGCTTCGCGCCATCCTGGACCACATACCGCCTATCCTTGGTCAGGCAGATTTCAATGCAATTGCCAACAATTACTCTTGGAGCCGCACTGATAAGCGCTACCTAAAGAAGCTGGCGGATTTCAGAGACCAAGCCGACGACGCATTGCACCGTCAGATCTCGGCGCGAGCCGATCTACTGGATTTTGACGACATGCCGTCAAGCGTCTACGTGGATCGACTGCTTCAGGAGTGCGCCACTCGGCTGTAGGTAGCACATCGAACCGCATTGGCCATGTTTTAGACATGATATCTGCCGGAGTCTTCTAACTATCTCAGCCCGCGAAGCTTCCTTACGATCTCGTAGGCAGTTATTATTACGCGCTTCGCATCGTCTACGCTGATCGGTGCTGGCGCAATGTAGTCCGCCAATTTACGATCGGCAGTTAGTGCGAGTCCAAGATCACCTATGGATTTCCATGCAGCTGATTCATACTGAGTCGGTGCTGCCTGCTTACGCAAGAAGTTCCATACTTGCTGGTGGCTTCCTGCTCCCGATTTCATCGTCAAACCTTTAGAGAGCGCGAACTCCCTAGCCTCGCCAAGCGCTGCATAGTATGCGCGATTTACCGCCGACCGAACCTGTTGCTCTTGAGGAGGGTTTTCGGATATTAGACGCTCAGCCACTTTGAGGAGATGACTCCATTGAAATGTCATTCCATGTCCTCGATCGCCTGACGGATAGCATCCCACGTATCTGCTCGCGCTGTCAGCGTGATGGCAATATTAGCGGATGGGCGTCGATGGGCCAGACCCGCGAGGAATCCGAGAAGACCATGGCCAGGCTGATAGAGAGCGAAGGTGTTCCCCCCTCCGATGACTGAGCTGTGCGAAGTCGTGATCACTGCCCCCGACCCAGGCTGGCTGAAGGACTTCAGCCGCAAGCTGGTCGAGCAACGACTATGCGCCAGCGCCCACAACTTCGCTCCGGTCCAGTCGATCTACCGATGGCGCGGCGACATCTACGAGCGCACCGAGGGGCGCGTGCACTGGCATTCGGTTACAGCTGCGGAGCGTCTGGCCTGCAGGTTCGCTGGTGCATGCGGGGTCCGCAGGCTCCTGCGCGTTGTCACTTAGCGTGACTGGGCAGGCGGGGGGCTGGTGTCACGTTGCGTGAGCAGGGAGGGTGGCGCGGCATGGCGGCAGCGGGCGGGCCCGGCCGGGCCCGGGCGGTTTGCGGCGGCACGCCGGGCGGGTTACGGGACAGGCGTGAGTGCATGCGGAAGCATCGGCGGGTCTTGTACCTGCCTCTTGCGAGGGGTCCGCCGATGCTTCCTGGTGCGACGCTACCTGCTGCCCGCTATTACGTCACGCCTGGCCGGCGCCGGCGGGCCTGCGCGCACGGGCTGCCGGTCCCGCGGCGGGAGGCGCGCCGGAAGGGCCCGGTGCGGGACGCGGCGGCGGGCCTGGCGGAGGTGATGGCGATGCCGGCGATCTGGAAGGACCCCGCCGGGCGGCTGCTGGAGCTCCCCGGGCCGGGGCAGGGGATCGTGGTGTGCGGGGCGCGGCCGGGCGTGGCCGCCCCGGAGCCGGCCTGGACGCCGGAGCTGATGGCGGCGGCCGGGGTCACAGGCGGGCCGGTGCGGGAGGGGACGGGGCTGGGGCTGGCGTCGGCGGTGATCACCCCGGCCCTTCAGGATGAGGCGCTGGCCGGGGTGCCGGCCCGGCGGGCGCGGAAGATCACGCCGCGGCTGGCGGTGCAGCTGTCGCTGGCGCGGGCGCTGGAACCGGGAACCGCGCCGGCGGTGCTGCGGCAGCTGGCGCAGCGGCCCCGCGAGGCCGACCCGGGCTATGACCTGCCGGCCGCCTCGTCGCTGTCGGACGCCGATGCGTTCTTGCAAGTCAAGCCGTTCCTGCGGCTGCTGGCCTTGCTGTCTGGCGAGGTCCGGCCGGTGCCGCTGCCCGGCGTGAGGCCCGTCTTTCCTGCGCCCGGCACGGCGGGCGCGGGCCGGGCCGCGATCCGGCTGCGGCCGCTGCAGCGG
>JBOHCK010000040.1:0-26837 GCA_050698755.1 Streptosporangiaceae bacterium
TGGCATGAAAACGCAAATCGTGTCACTATGATGCACAGTCGCTGTCACCAGTCCCGGCCGCGCTGACATGCAGATACGCCACTTAACGTGTCACGAGACCCAACCGGAACTGCGGAACGCAGGTTCCTGCTTGAGGCGGTGAAGGGCTCCCGCTTCCAGTCGCTCCAGCGCTCGCGCAACTTCATCCCGGCCAGCCGCGCCATCAGGTCAAGCTCGGCCGGCCACACGTAGCGGAACGGCGCCCAGAAGGTCTCCAGCTGGCCGTCCTTCAGCCAGTAGTGGTAAGAGCGCGCGGTCTGTGTCGCGACGTCGTACTCGTCGAACCCGAGGTGCGCGGGCGTCACGGTGAACGCGTGGAACCGCTCACCCGGTGGGAGGCGCTGCAGATCAGGAACGTACATCTCGATGACGAAGCAACCGCCGGGTTCCAGGTGCGCCGCGGCGTTGCGGAAGCACTCGACCTGCGCATCCTGCGTGGTCAGGTTCGCGATCGTGTTACGCACCAGGTACGCGAGCCGGAACGTCCCCTCCGCCCTGCTGGTCGCGAAGTCGCCGATCGTCGCCCCGATGCGCTCCGAACCCGGGGTCGCCCGCAGCTCCGCGATCATGGCCGGTGACAGGTCAATCCCGTGCACGGGAATGCCGCGCTGGCTGAGCGGGATGGCGATGCGCCCGGTCCCTACGCCGAATTCGAGGGCCGCGCCCGTCCCGGCCAGCTCGGCCAGGAAACTCACGGTTGGCTCGACGACCTCCGGGTCGAACAGGTGTGGCCACTTCTCGCGATAGCTGGTGGCGATCCGCTCGTCGAAGTAGTCCGTCGGCACGCCCCGATTGTCCCAGGACCTTCCGCAAGCAGGCGAGCGATTTCCGTCGCTACCTGATCACGAGCACCAGGACACTGCCGATGATGGCGGCGATCACCATGACCGTGACCAGCCTCAGCGGGAAGAACCGATCGCGGCGCTGTTGATCCGGCACGACCGCCGCCACCGGCGGGCGAACCGGCTGGGTAGCCGCCTGCGCCGTCGCCCCGGCGGACCCCGCAGACTGCGCGGACTGCGGGCCCTGCGCGGACTGCGCAGTCTGCGCGGACCCAGCGGCCCCGGCGTCCTGCGCGAACCCGGCATCCCGGGCGAACCCGGCTTCCTGAGCAAACCTGGCATCCTGAGCAAACCCGGCGGCCCGTATGGGCCCGGCGTCCTCCGTCAACCCCGCGTCCTGCCCGAACCTAGCGGACTGCGCGATTCCCGCGTCCTCCGCGAACCCAGCTTCCTGAGCGAACCCAGCTTCCTGAGCGAACCCAGCTTCCTGAGCGAACCCAGCTTCCTGAGCGAACCCAGCTTCCTGAGCGAACCCAGCTTCCTGAGCGAACCCAGCTTCCTGAGCGAACCCAGCTTCCTGAGCAAACCCAGCGGCCCGTATGGGCCCGGCGTCCTGCGCCAACCCCGCGGACTGCGCGAACCCGATGTCCTGCACGGATCCGGGCTCGCTGTCGGCCGTGACCGGCGACGCGACCTGGCCGTTAACCGACCAGTGCGCGGGCTCGGCGTGCTCCCGCTCGGGCCAGAGGCGGTCGGCCTCTGGCGGCGCAGCCACCTCGCTGTCGGCCAGCCAGGCCGGCACCGGGTCCTCCTGACTAACCGAGGCCACGTCCGGATCAAACGCCTCGGCGGCGGTGGCATCGAATGCGCTGCCTGAGTACGTGGGGTGATGGTTACCGTTGGTCGGCACGGTGTCCTGGCTGACCGGAGTGCCCCACGTCGGAGTGTTGTCCCAGGCCGAAACAGGCGCCGCGCTCGCGGACCAGCTAGTGGCATCACCGTCGCCCCAGCCCGCCGACCGGCTGTTCCAGGTCGCCGGTCCCTCCGGGGTCACCGTCTCCAGGTGCCCAGGGTCGGGATCCGTGCGGCCCGCAGCCGCGGTACGCGCCACGCCGACGTCCCGGGTGGCGCGGCCCGCGGTCCCGCCACGCAGTGCGGCCCTGATGCGCTCCGGATCGTATGCGTCGGGCGGCGCCACGCCTACGCCCGCGCGGGCGCCCGCCACCGCGGCCGGGCTGGCACCGGCCGGCCTGACCGGCAGGTTCGGGTCGGTCTGCGCCTCGTACTCCAGGCGCCGCCAGCGCTCTTCCCATTCGGGCACGTCCGCGTCGCAGGCCCGGACGTAAGCGGCCAGGATCGGCAGGCGGGGCAAGCCGGGCCCGTTCTCTGCTTCCTTGAGGATGTTGCTCGGGTAGTGAGCCCGGGCCGCCAGTTCGTCGTACCCGATCGCGGCCGCGTCGCGCAGCGCGCGGAGGTCGGCCAGGAACCGATCCTGATTGTCGCCTTGACCGGCCGACCACATTCCCCGGGCTTGCAACTAGACACCTTCCCGTTGGACACGCAGAAGCTCAGGTACCCTGCGCGCAGCTCATCAACTGGGATTACGGGCAGAGTAACTTGCCGGCCGCCGTGATGTTGCTGATACCGCGCATTTCGTCTCAAGTGTCTCTCGTCTGAGGGCGCCCTGCCCCCTGAACCGCCGGCATCCTGAGTTGCAAAACCGAATCGGAGTTCGCGCTCGCTCAGAAATGAACGGCGAGACCGATGGCCAACGCGATTCCGAACGCCAGTTGGACCTGCCCCGTCTGGCCGAGCGCCCTGATCAGCGCCGGACCCGCCGCCCCCGCCCGCACGGACCGGATCGGCAGGCGCGCCAGCGGCAGGGTCGCGGCGGTGATGAGCACCAGCGGCCGGAAGAAGGCGATCCCCGCCACGAAGCAGAACGGCACGAGCAGGGCCAGCACGTACCCGGTCCGGGTGCGCGCGTCACCGAGCCGGACCGCCAGGGTCCGCTTGCCCGCCTGCGTGTCGGTCGGGATGTCGCGCAGGTTGTTTACGATCAGCAAGGCGCAGGCCAGCAGCCCGGCCGGCACCGCGGCGACCAGCCCCAGCCAGCTGAGCCTGGACATCTGCACGTAGGCCGTGCCCGCCACGGCGACCACGCCGAAGAACGCGAACACGAAGACCTCGCCGAACCCGTGATACCCGTACGGCCGAGGTCCGCCGGTGTAGAACCACGCGGCGGCGATGCAGGCGGCACCGACGGCCACCAGCCACCACGACGTGACCGCGGCCAGCGCCAGGCCGGCCGCACCAGCCACCGCGAAGCAGCCGAACGCCGCGGCCAGCATCTGCCGCGGCGGCGCGAGCCCCGCAGCGACGAGCCGGACCGGCCCGACCCGCTTCTCGTCCGACCCGCGCACCCCGTCGCTGTAATCGTTGGCGTAGTTGACCCCGACCTGCAGGGCGAGCGCGACGACAAGCGCGAGGACGGCCCGCCACGCCGAGAACCTGCCGTACCCGGCCGCGACCCCCGACCCGATCAGCACCGGCACGATAGCCGCGGGAAGTGTCCGAGGCCGCGTCCCCGCCAGCCACTCCCGCGCATCAGCCACCCCCAGATCCTAGGCGACCAGCCGTTCGCGCACGCGACCAGCCCGTGCGCATCATGATTATCCTCCCGCAAAACCGCAGCCACTTCGTACACTTGAGTGAATATAAAGGCTAACGAGGCCTGCGAGGTCTTCCGGAGGGCGTCCTACTCGCTGATCCGCGTGTGCAGCCGGACGACCGGGACGCTGGTGCCCACGTCCAGCTCACCCTGGGCGCCGTCAGGCGCCCAGCCGGACGATTCCAGGAAGCCCCGCAGGGCCGAATCCGCGGCCAGCGCCCAGATGGACACGGTGTGGAAGCCATCCTCGACAAGCGTGTCCGCGGCCGCGTGCAGCAGCCTGCTGCCGTGCCCCTGCCCGGTCCGCTCCGGAGCCACGCGCAGCTCGTACAGCTCGCCGTCGGTGCCCGGCCAGCGGTCGGCGTCGGTAGCCGGGCCCGTGGAGACGAACCCGACCACCTCGCGGGCCGGGGTTTCCGACACCGCGACCAGCACCCGGTGCCTTGAGGTCGGCGGGTTCGTGATCGCCTCCCGCCACCGGTCAAGCCACACGCCCTGCGCCTGCTCGCCCGTCAGCTCAGCGAGCAGGTCCGAGGGAACAATCCCGGCGTACCCGCACCGCCAGCTCGCCACCTGGACGCGCACCAGGCTGTCGGCGTCGCCCGCGCGCGCTGGCCGGACGAAACCCCCGGTTTCCGAAAGGCTCACTTGTCCTGGTGGGCGATCAGGGTGATGTCGCGCGCCGCGCCGGAGGCCGCCGAGGTCGCCATCGCGGCGTAGACCTGCAGCGCCGCGCTGACCGGCCGCTGCCGGTCGACGGGCCGGTACGACCCCAGGGAAGCAACCAGCCGCTCCCGGCGCAAAGCGAGTTCATCGCCGGGCACGTCGAGCCGCAGCTCGCGGCGCGGGATGTCGATCACGATCGTGTCGCCGTCCTGCGCCAGCGCGATCGTCCCGCCCGCCGCGGCCTCCGGCGCGATGTGGCAGATCGACAGGCCCGCGGTCCCGCCGGAGAAGCGCCCGTCGGTGATCAGCGCGCAGGCCCGGCCGAGCCCCTTGCCCTTGAGGAAGCTGGTCGGGTACAGCATCTCCTGCATGCCGGGCCCCCCGCGCGGGCCCTCGTACCTGATGACCACGACGTCGCCGGCCTTGACCGCGCCGCCGAGGATGCCCGCGACCGCGTCCTCCTGGCTCTCGAACACCACGGCGGGCCCGGTGAACTGCCACAGCTCCTCCGGCACGCCCGCGGTCTTGACGATCGCGCCGTCCGGGGCGAGGTTGCCGTAGAGCACGGCCAGCCCGCCGTCAGCGGTGTACGCGTGCGCCGCGTCCCTGATACAACCGCCGGCCCGGTCCGTATCGAGCGTCTCCCAGCGGGCCGACTGCGAGTACGGCCGGGTAGTCCGCACGCCGCCCGGCGCGCCGTGGTACAGCTCGACGGCCTCGGGGCTGACCGACGGGGAACCCAGGTCCCAAGACGAAAGGAACTCGCCCAGCGACGTACTGTGCACCATCCGCACGCCGCGATTGAGCAGCCCGGCGCGGTCGAGCTCGCCGAGGATCGACGGGATGCCGCCGGCCCGGTGCACGTCCTCGAGGTGGTAGGAGCTGCTCGGCGCGACCTTGCACAGGCAGGGCACCCGGCGGGACAGCTCGTCGATCTCCTTCAGCCCGAAGTTCACCCCACCCTCGTGAGCCGCGGCCAGCAGGTGCAGGATCGTGTTCGTCGACCCGCCCATTGCGACGTCGAGCGCCATCGCGTTCTCGAACGCGTCCCGGCTCGCGATCGACCGCGGCAGCAAGGACTCGTCACCCTCGCCGTAATACTGCCGGGTGATCTCGGCGATCAGCCGCCCGGCCCGCTCGAAGAGCCCGCGCCGCGCCGAATGCGTGGCCAGCGTGCTCCCGTTACCCGGGAGCGCCAGCCCGATCGCCTCGGTCAGGCAGTTCATCGAGTTCGCCGTGAACATGCCCGAGCACGAGCCGCAGGTCGGGCAGGCCGATTCCTCCATGGCCAGCAGCTGCTCGTCGGAAACCGAGGGGTCGGCCGAGGCGACCATCGGGTCGATCAGGTCGAGCTTGCGGCCAGAAGAAAGGCCCGCCGGAGAACCGGCCTCCATCGGCCCGCCGGACACGAACACGGTCGGGATGTTCAGCCGCATGGTGGCGATCAGCATGCCCGGCGTGATCTTGTCGCAGTTCGAGATGCAGATCATGGCGTCGGCGCAGTGCGCGTTGACCATGTACTCCACCGAGTCGGCGATCAGCTCCCGGCTCGGCAGGGAGTACAGCATGCCGCCGTGGCCCATGGCGATGCCGTCATCCACCGCGATCGTGTTGAACTCGCGCGGGATCGCCCCCGCCTCTCGCACCGCCGAAGCCACCACCTGGCCGACCTCGCGCAGGTGGACGTGTCCGGGGACGAATTCCGTGAAGCTGTTGGCCACCGCGATGATCGGCTTGCCGATGTCCTCCCTGGCTACCCCGGTGGCACGCAGCAGGGCGCGGGCGCCCGCCATGTTCCTGCCATGGGTGACCGTACGGGACCGAAGCGGCGGCATATCGGATACTCCTCCCCGCGCGAAGCGCAGGAACGTGATTCAAGGAGCACCAGCCTACCGGGACGACAGGTAACGCGTTCGCCGATAACGGCGAGGTCAGCCGGCGGTCGCCTGCGGGAACGCCGTGTGAGTCGCCTTGTCGATCTTCTCGACCTCGCCGTCGGACAGTAGCCGCACGTCCTTCTGCCGGGCCACCCGCCGCAGGTACGTGCGCAGCCGCGGGCCGCTGAACACGTCGACGTCCCTGATGTTCGCGACGTCCCAGTGGATCTTGGGCCCGTAGACGGCCATCGCCGGGCGGACCGTGACCGGGGTCCCGAGCACGCCGGACAGCCGCGTGGCGGCCCGCTCGGCCTCCCAGCGCGCGTGGTCGAGCCGGTCCTGCATGCTGAACGGCCCGTGCCACAGCTGCCTGCCGTTCCTGGTCCGGACCGGCAGCCGCTTGTCCCAGGCCTCTGAGTCGATGGCGAAGACTCCCGCGGGGCCGATCACCAGGTGGTCGATCTGGTCCTCGGTGCCCGGGATGGCGATGTCGTGCACGGCGCGGTAGCCCGCGCGTTCCAGCTTGGCCAGCTGCCTGCGCGTGCTCCGCCGGGCCGCGGCCTGCCGGACCGCAGCCGGGCCCACGAAGACCCTGCGGGACCGGATGATGGTGTCGGCGATGACCACGAGCACGGCGAGGGTCAGCCCGACCAGCGGGTAACCCGGGATCCAGAGCCCCACCAGGATGACGACCGCGATCACGGTCCGCCACAGCCAGACCCGCCTCCGCGGGTCTGCGGACAGGTGCGCGAGGCTCCCCAGGTGCTGGCCGATGCCCTCCCGCCGCGGCTGATCCTCCTGGACCGACACCGGGGTGACCACGACCTGCCCCGGCCGCCTGAGAACCTGATTCCCCTGGTCCTGGTTCCGCTCGGACCTCCGCTCGGACCTCCGGGGTCTGCGGGAGGGCTCTTGGGACGCCGGGACGACCTGCGGCGGGTCTGCGCTCGCCGGCGCCCGGTGACCGGCGTAGTCGGGCACCTCGGGCCCGTCGGGATACTCGGGGCGGTCAGGCGCGAGGGCGTCCGATGGGTCATCCAGCTCGGACTGGTCCGCGGACCAGTCCCAGAACGGCAGGTCGTCCGGGTCGGCGGCCGCCTCGGTCCGCTGCACTGGCGGAGCGGCCTCAGGTGCCTCCGCGACCTCAGAAGCGGCGCTCTCGGCGCCCGCCCCGTTCCCGCCCGGCCAGAGCAGCCGCACCGAGTCCCCGGAGCCTGACTCGTCCCCCCCGGAGGCCGACGTAGGGTTCGGAACCCCGCCGCGATTGCTGAAGGTCACCAGTGACCTGCGCCTTCTCAGCTTTGGCCACGCCATCCGGTATCACCCACCACCTCAGCGTAACGACCATAGGACTATGCGCAAAGCACCGTCCACCGACGATTGTGCCCCTTCCGGCCGGATTTATAGCACGTAATTCGTCCCGGTAACGCGCTAAACGTCCCTGCTCTCTCCTGGTCTACGATCTAGAAACATGGCGCAGATTCACGAGCTCACCATGATCGAGCTAGCCGCAGCGATTCGCGCGCGCGAGCTCTCGCCCGTCACGGTTACCGATCATTATCTGCGCCGGACGCAGGACCTCAACGACCGCGTCGGCGCGTTCTACACCATTACCGCCGAACTCGCCGCCGACCAGGCCAAAGCGGCGGAGAAGGCGGTACTCGAAGCGGAGGACCCCAAAGCTCTGCCCCCGCTGACCGGCGTGCCGATCCCGATCAAGGACCTGAACTCCGTCGCGGGCGTCCGGGAGACGCTCGGCTCCCTCGCGTACGCCGACTTCGTCCCTGACACCGACGACAACGCGATAACCAAGATTAAGCAGGCCGGCGCGGTCATTACCGGCAAGACCGCGACCCCGGAGTTCGGCCTGCCCTGCTACACCGAGACCAAGATCGGGCCGCCGGCCCGCACCCCGTGGGACCTGTCCAGGTCCGCAGGGGGGTCGAGCGGCGGCGCCGCCGCCGCGGTGGCGGCCGGGCTCGCGCCCGCCGCCCAGGGCAGCGACGGCGGCGGGTCCATCCGCATCCCGTCCAGCGTGTGCGGCCTGTTCGGGATCAAGCCGACGCGCGGCCGGATCTCCTATGGCCCGATCGTGCCAGACCTGGACGGCCTCAGCGTGATCGGCCCCATCGCCCGTACCGTCGCGGACGCCGCGCTGCTGCTCGACGTGATGGCCGGGAGCTTCCCCGGCGACATCTTCACCCCGCCCCCGCTCCCGGACGGCGAGTCGTTCCTGGGTTATGCACAAAAGCAACCCGGCCGGCTGCGAATCGCCAGGACCCTGGAGCATGCGATCGAGGGCGCAGACGTCCACCCGGACTGCGTCGCCGCCTACGAGGAGGCGAGCAGCCTGCTGGCCAGCCTGGGGCACGAGGTCGTTGACATCCCCAGGCCGTTCGGCCCCGACGTGGTGCCGTTCTTCGAGACCCTGTGGTACGCCCACGCCACGCTGGTCCCGCTGGCCCCGGGGCAGGAGGACCTACTGCTCCCGCTGACCAGGTACCTGCGCAACCGCGGCCTGGCCGTCTCCGCCACCGAGTTCATCTTCGCCCAGGCGTACCTGCAGGCCGTGACCCGGCAGGCGCTCGTCGGGCTCAACGCCTACGACGCGGTCCTGACCCCGACGCTGGCCCTGCCCCCGCGCCCGGTGGGCTGGTTCGACGAGGTGGAGCCCGCGGAGAACTTCGAGCGGCAGAAGCGGTTCGCCCCGTTCCCCGCGGTCTACAACGTCTCCGGCCAGCCGGCCGTGAACGTCCCCCTGCACTGGACCGACGAGGGATTGCCGATCGGCGTGATGCTCGCCGGGCGGATGGGCGGCGAGGGCACCCTGATCTCCCTGTCCGCCCAGCTGGAGCAGGCCCGCCCCTGGAAGGACCGCCATCCTCCGATCTGGTGATGCACCCGCCCCGTTCGCGGTCGCCGCGGACGGCGGGACCCTGGCCGGCTTCCGCACGGGCCGCGGGCGGCCGGCCCTGCTCGTCCACGGCGGACCGTTCTCCTACGAATACCTGGAACCCCTGACCGCGGAGCTGTCCGGCTCGCTGGAGTGCATCGTCTACCAGCAGCGGGGCCTGCCACCCAGCCCGGTCGGCGGTCCGTACACCGTGGCGGGCCACGTCGCGGACGCCCTAGCGGTGCTGGACGCGGTGACCGACGAAAAGGTCTGGGTCATCGGCCACTCGTGGGGCGGGTTCCTGGCCATGGCCATCGCCGCCGCGGCCCCCGAACGCGTAGCGGGCTACGTCCCGATCGAGCCGTGCGTCCCGGCGGGGGAGGCGGGGGAGGCGGGGCTGCGGGAGTTCGGGCAATCGCTGCAGGCGATCCTGACCGACGATGAGAAACGCCAGATGGCGGAGATCGCCGCCCGGCCCGTGGCCGACGCCCCGATTCGCCTGGCCGACGCCGCGGGTGCCGTGTACTGGCGGGCCTACTTTGCCGATCCCGGGTCCGCTCCGCCGCTGCCCGACCTGCCGGTCAACCAGGCGTGCGCGGATCAGTCGCTGCAGGACATGGTGCGCGTCAGCCAGGCCGGGGGGCTGGCCGCGACCCTGCGGGCGCTGGACCTCCCCGCGCTGTTCATCGAGGGCGCGCTGAGCAGCCTGCGCGCGCCTGGGGAGGAGTTCGCCCGGACGCTACCTCGCGCCGAAGTGGCCGTCGTCGAGAACGCCGGTCACTTCCCGTGGTACGAGGCGCCGGGCCGGGTCGGTGAGCTGGTTTCCTCGTTCACCCGCTAGCGCGTTCCAGGCCGCGCAGGTAATCGATCAGCCCGGCGAAGTACACCTGCTGGTCGTCGTACATGGCCATATGGCTGCCGTCCGGGCAGAGCAGGAAGCGCCCTCGCGGCAGCCGGCCGGCCATCATCTCCATGAACGCCGGGTCCATGGTGTCGTGGCCGGCGCCGATGACCAAAGTCGGCACCTGGATCGAAGCCAGGTCGTCGGTCCGGTCCCATTGGGCCAAGGTGGCGCCGGCGCTGATGCCGAGTTCGCTCGGACCCTGCATCTTCACGTAGATGGCCGGGTTGATATGCCCGAACGCGCGGTCCACGGGGTCGGGCCAGTCCGCGGCCGGCATGCGCAGCACGTGATGAACGTAGTGCTGCTCGACCAGTAGCTCCATGTACCTGGGGTCCCCGGTCTCGCCCCGCGCCTCGTACGCCTTGATCTCGGCCAGCGCCGCCTGGTCCATCGCGGGCATCAGCACCTGCTCGGCGTAAGCGTTGTAGGCCGGGACGCTGGACATCATGCTGGAGATGACGAGCCCGCGCAGGTGCTCCTGGTGAGCCAGCGCGTACTCGATAGCCAGGATCCCGCCCCAGGAGTGGCCTAGCAGGACGAAGTTGTCCCGGTCCAGCCCGAGCGCCTGCCGGACCTGCTCCACCTCGTCGACGAACCGGTCGAGGTCCCACAGCGAGGTGTCGTCGGGCTGATCGCTGCGCCCGGAGCCGAGCTGGTCGTAGTAGTAGTACTCGATCCCCGCCGCGGGCAGGAAGCTGTCGCACGCCTCGAAGTACTCGTGCGTCGCCCCCGGCCCGCCGTGCAGCAGCAGCACCCGCAGATCGGGGTGGTTGCCGACCCGCTTCACCCACACCCGGAACGTCCCGGCGGGCGTATCCACGCCGATCATCCTCGAGCCTCCGCTCAGCACGTCGTCCCGGCCCGAATAGTCCAGGTAACCGCTCACCGCACCCACTCCTCCCAGCCCGAATCCTGGGTCGAATTATGCCAGCGCCGGGTCAGGCGGGCCCCCGAGGTACGGCCGCCTGACCCGGCGCTTGCGGGCCCTTTTCCCGGTTACCTCGCACCCGCCGCAGCGAACTGATCCGTTGTCCTCAGCCGGCGGCCGTTCCGCCGACCCTGGCCAGGTTGCCGCCCGGCACCCCCGCCCGTCGTCCGGCGGCGGGAGGCACTTGCCGGTACCGACGCGGGAGCAATACCGGCCCGCCTACTCCCTGGGGAGTAGGCGGATCATCAACCAGGGGAGGGCGACCGCGCCCCGCGGCGTGCCTACGCTTCTGCCATGGAAGGTGTCGTGGCGGTCTGGCAGCGGTAGCTCGGCTCGCCGGTCAGGGATGCCGCGCTGGCGGCCCTGCTGACCTTCATCCTGGTGGGCGGCAGTCTCGGCGAGGGCCATCCCAAGCAGGTCAGTGACCTGGCCCAGTTCCACGGCCGCCCGGTGCCCCACCCGACCGCCGCCCTGGCGCTGGTCGCGGTGGCCGCCCTGGCCCTGGCCTGGCGGCGCCGCTACCCGGTCACCGTACTGGCCGTCTCGGTCACCGGGGTGACCGTCTACTCGCTGCTCGGCTACGTCAACGGCGCCGCCCTGATCGCCCCGGTCCTGGCCGTGTACGCGATGGCCGCCCAGGTCAGCGCCCGCCGCGCGGTCATCCTCGCCGTCGTGACCCTGGGCGTGCTGATGACGGCCACCGGCGTGAACAACCCGTTCGGCCGCTACAGCGACGGCGCGTTCGTCCTCATCCCCGGGATGGTGGCCGCCACGGCGCTCGCCGGGATCGCCGTGCGGAGCCGGCGCGCCTACGCGGCGTCCGTCCGCGACCGGGCCGAGCAGGACGCCCGCCGGCAGGTGGACGAGGAACGGCTGCGCATCGCGCGGGAACTGCACGACGTGGTGGCCCACACCATGGCCACCATCAACGTCCAGGCCGGGGTGGCCGCCCACGTCCTGCCGACCAGGCCGGAGGCGGCCGCCGAAGCCCTGCAGGCCATCAAGACCGCCAGCAAGGAGGGCCTGCGCGAACTGCGCGCCATCCTTAACGTGCTGCGCCAGGCCGACGACGCCGACCCGGTCCAGCCCGCCCCGGGGCTGTCCCGGCTCGACGCCCTCGTCGAGGGAGCCCGCCAGGCCGGCCTGCCCATCACGCTCACCGTAACCGGGGCGCCGTTCCCGCTGCCGGCCGCCGTGGACCTGGCTGCCTACCGCATCGTCCAGGAGTCGCTGACCAACGTCATCCGCCACGCCGGCCCGGCGTCCGCCGCGGTCTGCCTCAGCTACCGGCCCGACGAGATCGGCATCGACGTCACCGACACCGGGCGCGGCCCCCAGGCCGCCGGCGGGGGCGGTACGGACGGGCACGGCCAGGCCGGGATGCGCGAACGCGCCGCCGCCGTCGGCGGTACGGTGCAGGCCGGCCCGCGCCCCGGCGGCGGGTACCAGGTCACGGTCCGCCTGCCCGCCGACGGCGCCCCGCTCCCCGCCGAAGGGACCAGGCCGTGATCCGGGTCTTGCTCGCCGACGACCAGGCGCTGATCCGCGCCGGATTCCGCGTCCTGGTCGAAACGGCCGAGGACCTGCACGTCGTCGGCGAGGCCGCGGACGGTCAGCAGGCCGTCGACCTCGCCCGCCGCGAGCGCGCCGACGTCGTCCTGATGGACATCCGCATGCCCGGGGTCGACGGCCTGGAAGCCACCCGGCGCATCTCGGCCGACGAGGACCTGGCCGGGGTCAAGGTCATCATCTTGACCACCTTCGAATCCGACGAGTACGTCTACCAGGCGCTGCGCGCCGGGGCCAGCGGTTTCCTGGTGAAGGACACTGAGCCGAACGACCTCATCCAGGGGATCCGCGTCGTGGCCAGGGGCGACGCGTTGCTCTCGCCGAGCGTGACCCGCAGGCTCATCACCGACATCGCCAGCCGCCCCGAGCGCCCGCCGGTCAGCGACCAGGTGCTGTCCGGCCTGACCGACCGGGAGCGCGAGGTGATGGCCCTGGTCGCCGAGGGCCTGTCCAACGACGAGATCGCCGGCCGCCTGTTCCTCAGCCCGCTCACGGCCAAGACCCACGTCAGCCGCATCATGACCAAGCTGAACGCCCGCGACCGGGCCCAGCTCGTCGTCATGGCCTACGAAACCGGGCTGGTCACCCCGGGCCGGCGCGAGGCACGCTGACGCCGCCCCGCGTATAGTGCGGCATGTGAGCCGGGGGGTCAGCGCGATCTTGCTCGATGCGGGCGGGGTCTTGATCTTCCCCCAGCCCGGCCTTTTGCTGCCGTCACTGTTCGCGGCCGGGGTATTCCCCGACGTTGCCGCGCTCGAGCGGGCCCACTACCGGGCGATGGTGGTCCAGGACCTGGCCGCCACGCCGCCCGAGGCGGGCACCTGGTGGCGCGATTACCTCACCGGATACGTTGCCGCCTGCGGCGTACCGCAGGAGCGGTGCGGCGAGGTGGCCCTTCAGATCGCCGACATAACCAGGGGCCACGCCTGGTCGCACGTCGGCACCGGCGCCACCAGCGGCCTGCAGGCCCTGGCCGCGCTCGGCCTGCCCATGGGCGTGGTCTCGAACTCCGACGGCACCGTAGAAGCCGAACTCCGCCAGCTGGGCGTCTGCTACGCGCCCGACGGCCAGCGCCCTCCAGACACCGGGGTCCGGGTCGGCGTGGTGGTCGACTCCGCGGTGGTCGGCGTGGCCAAGCCGGACCCGGCCATCTTCGGCATCGCGCTTGACGCCATCGGCGTGCCCGCGAGCCACACCGTCCTGTACATCGGCGACAGCCTCCGGTACGACGTGGCCGGGGCCCTCGCCGCCGGCCTGCAGCCCGTCCACCTCGACCCGTACGGGTTCTGCCCGCTGCCGAGCGGCCACCCGCACGTCCGCTCCCTGGCCGAGCTGGCCCGGACCCTCGAGCGCACCGGCCCGGTAGGCTTGGCCTGACCGAGCCCGACCCAATCCGACGCACCCTGAGCGGCCTCAAACCGCTCCGCGGTTACCCTCCGCCGGGGATAAACTACGGGCTTTCGGTGACCACGGCTTGAAAGTGACGGTCCGCAGAACATGCGCTGGTCCCAGATGCACATCCCGACGCTGCGCGACGACCCGGCGGACGCCGGCGCGCCCAGCCACCGCCTGCTGCTGCGCGCCGGCTACATCCGCCAGCTGATGGCCGGGCACTACTCGCTGCTGCCGCTCGGCCAGCGGGTCCGGCTCAAGGTGATCCAGATCATCCGCGAGGAGATGAACCGGATCGGCGCCCAGGAGATCCTGATGCCGGTGATGCACCCGGCCGAGCTCTGGCAGCGCAGCGGCCGCTGGGAGCTGATGGGCGATGAGATGTTCCGCCTCAAGGACCGGCGCGGCGCGGACCTGGTGCTCGGCATGACCCACGAGGAGATCGTCTCCACCCTGGCCCTCGAGCTGGAGTCCTACCGCGAGCTGCCGCAGATGTGGTACCAGTTCCAGACCAAGCTGCGCGACGAGCCGCGCCCGAAGGCGGGCCTGATGCGCACCCGCGAGTTCACCATGAAGGACTCCTACAGCTTCGACGTAGGCCCGGCCGAGCTCGACGTCTCCTTCCGCCTGCACCGCGACGCGTACACGCGATCGTTCGAGCGCCTGGGCATCCCCGCCATCCCCGTCGCGGCCTCCAGCGGCGCGATGGGCGGCTCGGACTCCACCGAGTTCGTCTGCCCCTCGCCCAGCGGTGAGGACCTGGTCATCCTCTGCCCGGAGTGCGACTACGCGGCCAACATCGAGAAGGCCGCGTCCATGTTCTCCGCGGTGGACGACTCTGCCGGGCACACCGTGCTGCTGCCCGCGCCCGAGCCGTTCCCGACCCCGGGCGTGCGGACCATCGACGACCTCGCGGTTGGCTACGACGCACCGGCTGACCGCCAGATCAAGACCCTGGTCTACTTCCTGGACGGCACGCTCACCCTGGTCCTGGTGCGGGGCGACCACGCCCTCGCCGAGCAGAAGCTGATCGACGCCACCGGGGCGAAGACCATCCGCCCGGCCCAGCCCGAAGAGATCCACGCCGCGCTCGGCGCGCTCCCGGGCAGCCTGGGCGCAGTCGGCGTCACGGACCACCCGGTGATCGCCGACGAGGCGCTGCGCGGCCGGCGCGGCATGACCACAGGCGCCAACGCCGACGACACGCACCTGCGCGGCGTGGACGTCGACCGCGACATCCACATCGGCCAGTGGGCCGACCTGCGCGAGGTCGCCGGCGGCGAGCCGTGCGTCAACTGCGGGCACGGGCTAGAGGTCGAGCGCGGCATCGAGGTCGGGCACATCTTCAAGCTCGGCTACAAGTACGCCGATGCCATGGAAATCCGCGTGTCCGGTCCGGACGGCAAGCCGCTCCGGCCGATCATGGGCTGCTACGGCATCGGCGTCGAGCGCGCGATGGCGGCGATCATCGAGGTCCACTACGACGAGAAGGGCATCATCTGGCCCGCCGCGGTCGCCCCCTTCGAGGCCGTCGTCGTGATCGCCCAGCAGGACGACTCCACCGTCGCTGAGGCGGGGGAGCAGGTCTACCAGGCCCTGCTCGACGCGGGGGTGGAGGTCATCGTGGACGACCGCGCGGCCCGCGCCGGCGTCAAGTTCAGCGACGCCGAGCTCGTCGGCATCCCGTTCCGGGTCACGGTCGGCAAGCGCGGCCTGGCGGCGGGTACCGCCGAGCTGACCGAACGTGCCACCGGGTCCACGGTCCATATCCCGCTGGAGGACCTGGCCAAGCACGTCCGCGAGGCCGTCGCCGGGGCCATCGCCGCCCGCCGCTAGGAGGCGGGTCCGGGGTTTACACGAGAGGAGGGTCAGGACCAATGACCACCGACGACGAGGCCGTCTCATATTTGCGGTGGAGGAAGGACGTGGCCGACCACGACTATGCCGCCGCCTCCAGCTACCTCAGCATCCGCTTCGGGCAGGACCGGGCCAAGGAGGTGTCGGCGAAGCTGCGGAAGATGCCGGTCATCACGCGCCGCGCCAACGACATCCTGCGGGCCACCAAGCGCGACGCGCTGCCTCTGTCGGATCCGGGCGTGCTGAAAGACCTGAAGAAAGTGCTGGCCGGTGAGAAGCTGTCCCCGGTTCTCGTAGCGGACGGTGATATCGCCGACGGTTACCACCGCGTCTCCCTCGCCTATGCGCTCGACCCGTACGCCGACGTGCCGCTCAAGCTCGCCTGACCGGCGATCGAGAACCTTTCCAGGCTCAATTCGCAAGAGCCCGAATCTGGCTACGGGCCGGGTCAGGGTCCCACCAACGTCTGGCGGGACGACAGCTATCGGTCGGGCGCAGGTTCAGCTGAGCAGGAGATCGCCGACGTCGTGATGGGCGCGGCCGCATCACCCAGGTCACCCTCGCGCAGGCCGACGCCGTAGTCGCCCGTCTCCGCCAGCCCTGAGCGCCTGGGCCTCGCCGATCCCGCGCCTCCGGCGCCGCTACGCGTCTCGGGCGACCTGGTAGGTGAGGAGCGCGAGGCCGGCGTCGCGCTCGCGGCCGTCGGCACGGTGCCCTTCGCGCTGGCCGGCCCGCATACCAGCGTGGTCCTGCTCGGCGCGGCGCTCGTGGTCCGCGGCGCGGGCCTCGGCGCCGCGACCATCGCTCCCATGGCGGGCGCCTTCCAGGGCCTGCCGAAGGCCGACCTGCCCCACGCCAGCAGTGCCATCAGGATCACGCAGCAGGTGGGCGGCTCGTTCGGCGCGGCGGTGCTCGTCGTCATCCTGACCCGGCAGGCTGCCGCACACACGGCCGCGCGGACGGCGCGGGCCGCCGGGCTGGCCACGGCCTTCGGCCACACCTTCTGGTGGTGCGTGGGCTTCACCGCGCTGGCCGTGATCCCGGCACTGCTCATGCCAGGCCGCCCGGCCCGCCCGGGGCGGCCGATTCCGGGTCGCGATAAGAGCCCGCTCTCCGCAGGTCGGCCATAATGGCCGCGTGATAGACGAGCTGATCGCCCGGATGGCGGCCCTGCTCGAGCCGCTGCAGGCCGCGGGAGACCAGCGGCAGTACTTCCACGCCACCTACCAGCGCACCACCGTCGCGGTGGCCGAGGAACTCAAGCGCGGAGGATTCGCGGATAACGAGTGGGTCGAGCGATGGGATGTCGCGTTCGCCGACCTGTACCTGGACGCCCTGGAGGCTGCGCTGGCGGGCGCGGCGCCGACGAGGCCCTGGTCCATCGCGTTCGGGGCCCCGGCTGACCTGCCCGCGCTGCGGCACACTCTGCTCGGCATGAACGCCCACATCAACTACGACCTACCGCAGGCCCTGCTGGCGGTCATCAGCGACGAGCAGTTCGACGACCCGGTGCTCCTGGCCAGGCGGGAGGCCGATCACCGGGCCATCGATAACGTGCTCGCCGCCCGGGTCGCCGCCGAGGACGACGAACTGACCAGCCTCTCCGGGCCCGGCACCCTGCTCGACCGGCTGCTGCGGCCCTTCAACCGGCTCGGCACCCAGCGCTTCCTGCGCGAGGCGCGGGAGAAGGTATGGGCCAACGCGATCGCGCTGAGCCGCGCCCGCAGGCAGGGCCCGGACACCTACGCCGCCGTCCTGGCCCAGCTGGAAGAGCTCAGCGCCGCCAAGGTCGCGGCCCTGCTGGCCCCCGGCCCGGTCCTGCTCAAGCTCGCCGCCACCGGCTTCGGCGTCCGGCTGCCGGATCAGGCCGGGGCGACCACAGTTGACAGCGCCAACTTAACGCACCTGCAATGATGAGGTGTTCGACCGCGAGGCAGCCGATGTCGTAGAGGCCGGGCCACCCAGGTCCCCGCGGCCGGGCGGCCCGTTCTGGCTCCTCGTCCTCGCGCAGACGGCGGTGCTGATCGCCTCGATCGCGGTCGCCCTGCACTACCGCGCCGAGGCCGCCCGCACCCAGGCCACCGAAGGCCCGCCACCCACCAGCGCGTTCGTGTCGTCCCTGCCCGAAGTGACCAGCGTGGAACTCCGGCTGCCGGCCGGAGGGGGAGTGGTCGGCACGGTGGTCATCACCGCCGCCGTCCTGCCCGGCGCCGGGCGGGCGCAGTTCACGGTGTCCGGGGTCATCACCGGGGCGATGCCCGACACGTACTACAACCTGATCGGCAACGACTGCTCAATCGCGGGCACACGGCCCGACGACGTGTGGGCCAGCGGGCTCACCGGGCCGGACGGCTCGGCCGACCTGGCCGGGTACGCCTGGACGGGCGCCGTGGCCGACTCGTACTGGCTGGTCCTGAACCCGCAATCGGTCAACAGCGCACCCGGCCTGCACGGGCAGTTCGCCGCAGGCCGCGCGGCGCCCTATCCGGCCGGCCAGTCCCCGTGCCCCAACTAGAACGGTTACGAAACCTGGCGGTCGCGGGCCTGGCAGCGCAGGGCGCGCAGCACGTCGTCGCGGCCCTCGAGCAGCAACCGGCGCAGCGCGGCGGGCGGCTCGGCCTCGGCGATGCAGGCGTCCGTCGCCTCAACCGTCTCAGCGGAAAGCGCGAGCGCCGTGTAGACGCCGCTGACGAAGTCCTGGGCCATCGCCGACGACCAGTCTCGCCAGACGTCCCCCACGACGCCGAAGTAGTCCGCCCGGTACGGCTCCACCAGGCCGGGCTGGTCCGGGTCGGCGAAGCCCGCCAGCGTGGCCCGGAACATCGCGAGGGTCAGGTCACCACCGGTCAGCGCGCGCCACGCTTCCCGCTTGGCTTCGACCGTGGGAAGCGCCGCGCAGCAGGTCGCGGCGTGCCTCTCGCCCGCGTCGGTCACGTCCCGCGCGAGCTCCGCGTCGATCTCATCAATGCCGAACGCCGTAGAACCATCCGGGCCCCAGCCGCGGCTCACCAGCCGGGCCAGCAAGGCCCAGCGCAGGTCGGTGTCGACGCTCAGGCCGTCGAGCCGCTCCGAGCCATCGAGCAGCCCGGCGAGCAGGGCGAGGTCGGAGTCGGACGTGGCGGCGCCCGCGAAGGTCCGCAGGTACGACAGCTGTTCATCCGACCCCGCCCGCACCTCGCGGAGCAGGCCGCGTAGCGTGCCCGCGATCAGGGCCAGGCCGGTTTCCCGCCAGCCCGGGTCGGCGAACCGGCGCGCCGCCAGGCCCGCCTGGCGCAGCAGCGTCTGGGCCACGCTGATGTCAGCTACCGAGGAGATGCCCGACATGACCAGCCGGACGTAGTCGCGCGCGGCCATCTCGCCGTCGCGGCACATGTCCCACGCGGACGCCCAGCACAGCGCGGCGGGCAGCGAATCGGTGAACTCCTCGATCGAGTCGATCAGGGTGCCCAGTGAATGACTGTCCAGGCGGATCTTGGCGTAGGTGAGGTCGTCGTCGTTGACCAGCACCAGGTCAGGCCGGGCGTGCCCGGCCAGTTCCGGTATCACCGTCCGCGGGCCAGCCACGTCGGTCTCGACCCGGTAGCGGCGGACCAGGCCCGCCGCCGTCTTGTCGTACAGGCCGATCGCGATGCGGTGCGAGCGCAGCACGGGATGGGCGGCCGGGGCTTCCTGCTCCACCGCGAACTCGGTGAACCTGCCGTCATCGCCGGTGGAATACGACGCCCGCAGCGTGTTCACCCCCGCGGTCTGCAGCCATTCCCGTGACCACGCGGCCAGGTCGCGCCCCGAGGTTTCCTCCAGCGCGGCGAGCAGGTCCGCCAGCGTCGCATTGCCCCACGCGTGGGCGGCGAAATACTTCCTGACTCCGGCCAGGAAATTGTCCAGCCCCACGTACGCCACCAGCTGCTTGAGCACCGAGGCGCCCTTGGCGTAGGTGATCCCGTCGAAGTTCACCTCGACCGCGTGAATATCGCTGATGTCCGCCGCGATCGGGTGGGTGGAGGGCAGCTGATCCTGCCGGTAGCCCCAGGCCTTGTACAGTTGCGCGAACGTGGTCCACGCCCACGTCCACCGGGTCGCCTCGGCCTGCGCGATCGTACCGGCCCAGGTGGCGAAGGACTCGTTCAGCCAGAGGTCGTCCCACCACCGCATCGTGACCAGGTCGCCGAACCACATGTGCGCCATCTCGTGCAGGATGGTCTCGGCGCGCGCTTCCCGGGCGAAATCGGTGACCCGCGACCTGAAAATGTAGGCTTCCAGGATAGTGACGCACCCGGCGTTCTCCATCGCGCCTTCCTTGAATTCGGGCACGAAGAGCTGGTCGTATTTCTCAAACGGGTATTTTATGCCGAACGACCTGTGGAAGAAGTCAAATCCCTGCCGGGTCACCTCGATAATTTCGTCGGCATCAAGATACCCGGCCAGCGATTGACGGCAGTACACGCCGAGGGGAATGCCGTCGTGCTCGTCGCGTACCACGTGATATTCACCGGCCGCGATCGCCGTTATGTACGTCGGCATGAGCGGGGTGGGCGGGAAATGCCAGCGGGCCCCCTCGCTGTGCGCGGTCCTGGACTCTGGGGCTATGTTGGAGATGACCAGCCACTCCTCCGGGGCGGTGACCATCAGCTCGTAGGTGGCCTTCAGGTCGGGCTGGTCGAAGCACGCGTAGACCCGGTGCGCGTCAAACGTCTCCAGGTCCGAGTACAGGTAGACCCGCTTATCGGCCGGGTCGGTAAACCGGTGCAGCCCTTCGCCGCTGCGTGAGTAGGCGCACTGAGCGCTCACCCGCAGCACGTTGCTGGCCGCCAGTCCGTCCAGCGCGATCCGGTCACCGTCGAACGCGTCGAGGCTGACCGCCGTCCCGTTCAGGCTGATCTCGCGCACTGCGGGGGCGGTCAGGTCGATAAAGGTCGAGGCGCCCGGGGTGGCGCAGTCGAACTTCACCACCGTGACCGAGTCGAACGTGACCTCTCCGCCTCCCGGCGCCATCAGGTCAAGGTCCACCTCGTAGGAGGCGACCGTGATGAGCGCCGAACGAGCCTGCGCCTCGTCGCGAGTCAGGTTCGAGGTCACCGCTTATCCCTTCGTCGATGTGGCCGACCCTACATGCCTAGCGCATGAGCCCGAGGAATGCACGGTCGGGTCGCCGGGTTGACGCTGCCGGGGGGACGATACGGTCCGCATCGCCATCGGCGAAGCCGGTTCACTCATGATGAGGAGTGCGCATGACCCAGCAGGAGCCCACGCCGGTCGACTTCTGGTTCGACCCAGCCTGCCCGTGGGCGTGGATCACGTCACGCTGGATGCTCGAGGTCGAAAAGGTCCGCCCAGTCACGACGGTCTGGCACATCATGAGCCTGGCCGTGCTGAACGAGAACAAGGAAGGCCTGTCCGACCGCTACCGGGAGGGCTTGCGCGCCGCCTGGGGTCCGGTCCGGGTGCTGGCCGCGGCCGAACAGGCCCACGGCCAGGAAGCACTCCTCCCGCTCTACACCGCACTCGGCACGCGTTTCCACAACGACAAGGCGCCCAGGGACCGCGAGACGATCACCGCCGCCCTGACCGAGGCGGGCCTGCCGGCCGACCTCGCGGACGCGATGGACTCGACCGAGTACGACGACGCGGTGCGCGCCTCGCACGCCGAGGGCATCGAGCGCGTCGGGTACGACGTGGGCACCCCCATCATCACGGTGCACGACATGTCGGTGTTCGGGCCGGTCGTCTCGCCGATCCCGCGCGGTGAGACCGCGGGCAAGCTCTGGGACGGCGTGCTGCTGCTCTCGGGCATCGACGGCTTCTTCGAGCTGAAGCGGTCCCGCACCCGCGACCCCATCTTCGACTTATGCGGCCCAGGCCGGGCCGGCGCGCGCCGGCCCGGCCGCCGTACCTGAAGGCCGCCGCGAATAGCAGGCTTTGCTAACGGGAGGGCCGTCCCCGCCTCGAGGACGACCGGACACCCCTGACCCGGCGCCTGCGGCTACCGTCCACCCGGCCCGCGTCCGCCCGGCCCGGGTCCGCCGTCCGATCCTCCGAATCCGAACTTTCCGAATCCGGAATATCCACCTCGACGGCGGGCGTCGCGGCCACGACTTTCGCCTCAATCGCAACATCCGCCGTAGCCGTCACGTGGGCCTCGGTCTCCTCGGCCCACTCGAGGTGCTCCGCGTGCGGCCGGGACACGTCCCTGGCCCGCATCGCCGCGTCGGGCGTCACCTTCATAGTCGGCATGGGGCCATCCTAGACATCGTGCTCGCCAGGCAGGCAGAGTGAGGATCGTGCCGGGGGACAGCCAGATCACGGGGCCACCCCCTCCGCGCACGAGCGCGGAGCAACCATCCGAGCCCGCGCCGCGCCGGTCACTGTGGCGGCATCGCGAGTTCTTGCTCCTGTGGAGCGGGCAGACGGTCAGCGAGATGGGTTCCGCGATCACCCTGCTGGCCCTCCCGCTGACCGCGGTCGTGGTCCTCCGGGCGTCCACCTTCCAGGTCGGCCTGCTCACCTCGGCCTCCACCCTGGCCTTCGCGCTGATCGCGCTGCCCGCCGGGGCCATCGTGGACCGGCGGGCCAAGCGATGGCTGATGATCTGGTGCGACGCGGCCCGGATGGTCATCATCGGCTCGGTGCCGCTGGCCGCGGCGTTCGGCGTGCTGACCCTGGGGCAGCTGTACGCGGTCGCGATCACCGCGGGTGTGGGCACGGTCTTCTTCGACGTGTCCTACCAGAGCTACCTGCCCGTCCTGGTCTCGAGACAGGACCTGGTCGACGGGAACGGCAAGCTCGGCGCGACCCAGTCGTTCGCGCAGGTGACCGGGCCGGGCCTGGGCGGCGCCCTGGTCGGCCTGGTCGGCGCGGCCAAGGCCATGGGCGCGGACGCGATCTCCTATGCCGTCTCGGTGGCGTCGCTGCTCGCTATCAGGACCCGCGAGGAGCCGCCGCCCGCGGCCTCGCGCCAGACGCTGCGGGCCGAAATCTCCGAGGGGCTGAAGTTCGTCCTCAGGCACCCGATCCTGCGCAACATCGCGGCGTGCACCGGAACCGCCAACCTGTTCGGCGCCATGGCCGCCGCCGTTGAGATCATCTTCCTGGTCCGGGTCCTGCACGTCAGACCCGCTGACACCGGGCTGCTGATCGCGGTCGGCAGCCTCGGCGGCGTCGTCGGCGGAGTCTTGTCGGGCAGGCTGAGCCGTCTCATTGGCTCGGCGCGCATCATCTGGTTCTCGATGCTCGTCATCGGCCTTCCGCAGCTCATCGTGCCGCTGGCCGAGCCGGGCTGGCGCGTCGCCTTGTTCCCGGTTGGCTTCGCGGCGTTCTCCTTCAGCGCCGTGGTGTACAACGTGGCGCAGGTCAGCTACCGGCAGGCGATCTGCCCGCCGCGGCTGCTCGGGCGGATGAACGCGGCCGTCCGCTGGGTCGTCTGGGGCACCCTCCCACTCGGCGGCGTGCTCGGCGGCACGTTCGGCACGCTGCTGGGCGTGCGCGCCACGCTGTGGATCGCGTTCGCGGGCAGCTGGGCGGCCGGGTGGTGGGTGTTCTTCTCCCCGCTGCGCGCGCTGCGCGACGTCCTAGAAGCTGACGGGGCACCAGGGGGCGAGGTCCCAGGACATGGCGACGGACAGCTCCCGGACGGCGCCGGGGCGCAGCTCGGTGACCAGCCCCGCCGTGGCCATCGCGCCGAGCGTGGTGCCGCCGAGGTAGGCCGCGCCGAGCTCGGTGACGTCGAGCGCCAGGTCGGCCGCGGCGGTGGTCGGCACGCACGAGGCGGTGGCCGCCACGCCCGCGGCCGCGAGGTGCCAGCGCCCGGCGTTCGCCGGGATGAGGGCGTCCCGCACCTCGATCACCACGTCAACGGGGGCTGAGTAGCCGCGCCCGGCCAGCGCCGCGGGAACGTCGATGATCCTCGTCCACAGCGCGTCCTTCAGCAGCGGCCGGGCCCGCCTCGGGTCGGCGAGCTGGAAGAGCAGCGGGTCATCGACGGGACGCTTGTGCACGTGGAACTCGGTGGTCAGGTCCCGGCTGAGCAGGTCGGCCCAGAGCGCGGCGCTGGCCGCAGGGTCGGCGGCGATCATCTCGCGCACGTTGAGCACGCCGTCCGGCAGGGAGGTCTCGTCCCAGCGGCTCTGGCCCGAGTACAGCGCGTAGCCACGCGGGCCGCTCTCATTCTCGGCTAGCAGGCAGTGCAACGGGCTCGAGCCGCGCCGCGAGTCGGCCGGGTCATAGATCGCCCTGCGCCAGAACGCCTCGTCCCGCGCAATGAATCCGGGGCGGGACGGGAGCACGGCGTCGTACACCTTGGCCAGCTCGGGCAGCGCGGCCTCGGGCTCGGTGATCCGCAACCGAACTCGCATCCGCCCGTCGCCCAAAAAAGCAAAAGCATTCGCGAGCGCGCCTTCCCCCCGGTGCAGGGTGAAGTCGGTGTGCCACATCGGGCGGCCGTAGCCGTACCGGGGGTAGATCACGGTCTCGGACGCCCACAGCACCGCGAGCGGCTCGCCGCGCTCGCGCACGTCGTCCAGTTGCCGGCGCATCATGCTGCTCAGCACGCCGCGCCGCCGGTGCGAGGGGAGCACCGATACCCACGCCACCCCGGCCGCGGGCAGCGTCCGGTGCCCAGGCACGCTCAGCGTAAATGTGTAGGCGCCCGCGCTGCCGACCAGATCGGGACCGTCGAAGGCGGCGAGACTCCGGTCGAACTCCAGCGTCGCCATGGCCAGCTTCCTGTTGTCCTCCGACAGCGGTGAGCCGTGGAAGGCGTGCATGGCCACCCGGTAGAAATCGTCGAACTCCTCTGGGGTGACTGGCCTGATCGGGTACGGGCGGTCGCTGCCTGGTACCGAGTTAGTCATGTAGCCCTTCGTACCCCCGGCCTGCCCGGTGACGCGAGCGGTTTAGCCGACGCTGCCCGGCATCGACTACAGTGCCCGCATCATGGTTACTGCTCCGCAGCCTCCCTCCCAGCCGTCCGGATCCCGGCGGCGCCGGGCCGGGAAGGCCCTGCGGAACCTGCGCACCCAGCTGACCAAGCAGTTCATCACCAGGAACCGGCGGCTCGCGTTCGTGCTATCCGGGCTGGTCCTCGCCATCGGGGTGGCGGCCGTCCACGTGTCGGTGTGGTGGTTCTCGCCCGGCGTGATGATCTTGCCGATCCTCGGGGGCGGCCTGCTGCTGTGGCCGCGGGCCCTGCGCATCTTCTTCGCCTTCGCCGCGGCCGCCCTGATCTACGACATCGTGGAAGATAAGGCCGGGTTCGGGATCATCGCCACGATCGTGCTGACCGCCGGCTTCGCCGACGTCCTGGCTCGGACCAGGGAGAAGCTCGGCCTCCTGGGCCTGCGCGGCGACCAGATGCTGGTCGAGCTGCGGGACCGCATCCGGGCCCAGGGGAAGCTGCCCGACCTCGGTGAGGGGTGGGGGTCGGCGGTCGTCCTGCGGCCGGCCGGCGGCTCATCGTTCGGCGGCGATTTCGTGGTGTCAGCCTGTGACGGCAAGACCCTGGAGGTAGCCCTCGTCGACGTATCCGGCAAGGGCATCGACGCCGGGACCAGGGCGCTGCTGCTTTCCGGCGCCTTCGGCGGCCTGCTGGGCTCCGTTCCCCGGGAGGAGTTCCTGTCCGCCTGCAACGCGTACATGCGCCGCGGGTCCGCCACCGAGGGCTTCGTCACCGCCGTCCACCTCGCGCTCGACCTGACGTCAGGCGAATACGTGCTCTCCTCGGCTGGGCACCCGCCCGCCGCGCACTACGACGCGGCAGCGAGCCGGTGGCGCCTGACCAGGGCGCGCGGGATCGTCCTGGGCGTGGTCCCCGACCTGCACGGTGCCGCGGCCGAGCAGGAGCGCGGCGTCCTGCAGCGCGGCGACGCGCTGATGCTCTACACCGACGGGCTGATCGAAGCCCCCGGCCGGGACATCGACGCGGGCACCGACCGCCTGCTCGCCGAGGCCGACGAGATGCTCACCACCAGCTTCAAGACCGGCGCCCCGGTCCTGGTCACCACCATGCAGCAGGTCATCGGCGGCTCCGACGATTGCGCGCTGGTCCTCCTGTGGCGGACCTAGCAGCACCCTGGCGCAGTCAACCGCGGAGATACCCGCGGCGCATGTACCACAAGTCCCCGTCCCCGAGCGTCTGCCCGGACCTGGTACGCGGACAGACGCAAGGGGCGGCCGGGGACCGGGAGCCCGCGCCGTACATCCCGCCCGGCCGCTACCACGGGAGAATCAATGGTATTACCGTGCCACTATGCGGAAACTGACGATCGTGTCAGCCGCATTAACTAGCATAAGGTTGTTCGAGGATGCAAATTATTTTTCCGCATCGTAACCGGCACGAACGGTAGTGAACATCCCGCCCGGCGCGGCCGGCCAACCAGTCGGCGATGGCGGCCCCAACCGGGGGCCAAACCTGACGCCTAACCGACGCCCCTGTCATATGACGCACGCGTCATTGTTTGCAATTGATAATGCATTACCAGGAAAATGACTGGGTGGCAGGGGGAAGTCGGGACGCGGAGCGGACGGGCGTGCGGGAGCATGTCCGCCCGTCGGTCACGCGTGCCGAAGAGGTGGTGTCCAACGCCTCGGGGGAGAACTTTCCCGTCGCCCTGCGCGTGCTGCCCCAGCGCTACCGCCGCCACCTGACCAACCTGTACTTCTTCGCCCGCCTCACCGACGACCTCGGCGACGAAGCCCGTACCAGCACCGATGACGTCACCACCCTCCGCCTGGCCCTGCTCGACGAGCTGTCCGCCGACGTCGCCCGCATCTACGAAGGGGGCACTCCGAGCTCGCCGGTCATGCAAGCCATGGCCGAGACGGTCAGGGCCTGCCAGGTACCAGAAAAGCCGCTGCTCGACCTGATCCAGGCCAACCGCCAGGACCAGCAGGTCACCCGCTACCCCACCTTCGCCAGCCTGGAACAGTACTGCGAGCTGTCCGCCAACCCGGTGGGCCAGGTGGTCCTGTACATCTTCGGCGCCGCCACCCCCGAACGCCTCGCCCTCTCCGACCGCATCTGCACGGCCCTGCAGTTGGCCGAACACTGGCAGGACGTTGCGGAAGACCTCGCCCACGGCCGGATCTACCTGCCCGCCGAGGATCTGGAGCGGTACGCGGTCACCGAGGCGGACCTGGCCGGGCCGTCCGCGGGCCCCAACGTCATAAAGCTCATGCGCTTCGAGGTCGACCGCGCCGCCCGGCTGCTCGACGAGGGCGCGCCCCTGGTCGGCACGCTGCGCGGCGCCGCTCGCGTGGCCGTCGCGC
>JBOHCK010000041.1:0-26777 GCA_050698755.1 Streptosporangiaceae bacterium
ATGAGCTCCACGGCCCGCAGGCACTGCGCCTGCTCGCCGGGTGCCATCTCGGTCGCGTCGGCGGCGGCCAGGTACCCCGCAATGGCCCGCAGCCCCTGCATGGCCTCGGTCATGTTCGCGGGGGACGAGATGGTACTCACCTGGCTCACCTCCTTCGTATCTCACGGGATCTTTCTAACGGTTCTCTGCTCCGTGTTCCCTTCCGCTGCCCGGTCTTGATCTTCAAGCTCGAGTCCATATTTTGATTACATGTTCTATAGTAACCGGCGGCTGGGACATTCTCGGGCGCCACGCCGCCATGCCGCCATGCCGCATAAGAAAGTTCGGAAAATGAGTCCGCAAGATAATGTAAATATCCGGCATATCTGGATATATGCCCGACGAGAGGCTGGGTTTCGGCCGGGTCAGCGGGCTTAGTACCGCAAGGCGATGAGGAGGCTATCGCAAGGCCGGCCGCAGGATGGTGATGATCAAAGGTTGCATAGGCTGGCCATAACGGCGGCGCAATTCCCGGGCGGCTATCTGGACATGACTGTCGTCCGCTCCGCACCCTCCCCGAACCTGAGCCTGCGCTACTCGCATAGGCCGGACAGTCGTCCGGCCTATACTCCGCGCTGGCCTCGCGGGCCTCAGCTCTGGTCGAACAAGCGGAGGGCGTGGGCCTTGGCGGCGGCCTCGCCCCGGCTAGCGGCTCCGAGCTTCCCGAGGATGTTGGAGACGTGGACGCTGACGGTCTTAGGGGAGATGAACAGCTCGGCGGCTATCTCCTTGTTGCTCCGCCCAGCCGCGACTAGGCGCAGGACATCACGCTCACGCTCGGTGAGGCCCGGAGCGGGGGAGGCGCCCACGCTCCCCGTCCCATGGTCGCCCGTCCCGGGCAGCGTGATCCTCGCCCGTCGCGCCAGGGTCGCGATCTGCTGGCTCAGCGGGTCGGCGCTCAGGCTGGCGGCCAGGTCGGCGGCGCGCTGGAGTCTGTCCGTGGCGCCGTCGCGATCGCCGCAGGCCAGCGCCGTCTCGGCCGCGTGCAGCAGCGCCTGCGCGAGGGGGTAAGGCTCGCTGACCGCTTCCCAGGCGGCCGCGGCCTGATCCCAGGCCGCACGCAGCTCGGCGGGCCCAGCTTCTGCGTCAGCCTCCCGCGCCGGGCCAAGGCAGCTGCTGTCATCGACATCGGAAGGGGCGGCGGGGAGGGTGGCCAGCAGGTACCCCACGTGGGCGTCGGCCGCGGCGAAGGTCAGTCGGTTGGCCTCCTGCGCCCGGCCGAACGTCTCCAGTTTCTCCGCCACCGTACGCAGCTTGCCCTCAAGGCAGGCCGCTTCATCCCGGAGCCGCTCGTCACGGAACTGCCCCGCGGCGGCCAGGCTGGCGGTGGCCCCGGCGACTACCACGGGCCAGGCGTACCGCGGGCTGCCGCCGGACACCTCGTAGTCCTCGACGACCTGCGAGGCGGCCGCGATCGCGGTGGCCGGCCCGGCCGTGGCCAGCAAGAGCAAGATCTCAAGTACGGCGTACGGGAGCTTGTACTGGTCATCGTCCAGTGAGCCCCGCCGCAATCCGCGGGCCGCAGAAAACGCTTCTTCCGCGGCGATCACCTGCCCCCGGGCGAGCGCAACCCGGCCCTGCACCAACCGCAGCATGGCCCGGTGCATCGGCAGCGAGGCGAGCTGGAAGTCTCGTGCTCCCTCGACGATCCTGACCGCCTCATCCCAGCGGCCCAGGGCGAGCAGTGGCTCGACCTCGTTGACCGCTAGCAGGCTGCGCGACGCGCGGGCCAGGTACTGCGCGTCGCTGCTCGCGGTACCACGGCGCGCCGCCTCGACGGCCAGCTCGTGCTCGCCCGCGCCTTCCAGCAGGTGGGACTCGTTGATCGCCGCCTTGACCAGCAGGCCGATAGCCCCCGCGCGCTCGGCCATCGCCCGGGCCTGCGCGATGAGCTTGAGCGGATCATCGCCCGTGCCGCTCTGCTGGCCGGACCCGGCGTGGAAGAGCGCCAGCGTCAGCAGCGCATTCGCCTCGTTCGCCTCATCACCAGTCTGCCGCGCCAGCGCCAGGGCCTCCTCCGTGTAGGCGCGTTCCACCGACGTCTGGGTGACGCAGTGCGCCGCGGACAGCAGGATCGGTATCCGCGCGGCGGGCGCGTCGGCAGGCACGATACGCAGCGCGGCGGTGTAATCCTCAGGAAACTCCCCGCGCCCCAGGTTCAGCTTGAAGTGCCCACGCGCTTGCAGCAGCATCGCGACGCGGACGGGCTCGGTCGCGGGATCAAGCTCCTTCAGGGCCGAGGTGGCCAGGGCGATCCCGCGCTCGTACTCCCCGGCGTCGTGCGCCGCGTTGGTGGCCTCCTCCAGGACCCGCGCGTGGTCGGCGCCGATCCGCTCGGTGGCGTCCGGCACCTGATCCCACAGCTCCAGGACCCGGGCCAGCAGCGAAAGCCGCTCGGCGGGCGCCACCGCGCGCTCGGCCTGCGCCGCCGCTTGCCAGGCGCCGATCAGCGCCCAGGCGGTGTCGTGCGCCAGATACCAGTGGTGAGCCATCTCGATCGCGGCACGCCCCGGAGGCACCAGCGAGGGGTTGGCGTCGATCGCGTCGGCGAAACGGCTGTGCAGTCGGCCGTGCTCGCCCGGCAGCAGGTCGGAGTGCACCGCCTCGCTGATCAGCTGGTGCCTGAACGCGTACCCGTCGGCCCGCACCCGCAGCACGTTCGCGGTCACAGCCGGGCGCAGCGCCGCGGTCAGCGCGTCGTCGTCCAGGCCGGTTACGGCGGCGAGCAGCGTGTGTGCGGTCGTCTCGCCGCCCGCGCTGGCCACGCGCAGCACCTCCTGCGTCGCCTCGGGAAGCCTGCGCACGCTGTCCAGCAGCAGGTCGCGCAGGGACTCGGGCAGCTCGGCGCTGAGCTCGCCGTCACAGCACAGCAGCGCCTCCACGAACAGCGGATTGCCCTCACTGCGGTGGTACAGCGCGTCGGCCAGGCCAGGCGTCGGCTGGTCGCCCAGGATGCGGGCGGCCAGCTCGATGGTGTCAGCCCTGGTCAGCCGGGGCAGCTCGACCCGCTCGACCCAGCCGATCCGGTCGAGCGCCGCCAGCATCGGGCGCAGCGGGTGGGTGCGGTGCAGCTCGTCGGAGCGGAACGTGACCACGATCAGCAGGCCGCCCACGGTCCGCTGGTTGCCGATGAGGAACGTGAGCAGGTCCCGGCTCGACCGGTCGGCCCAGTGCGCGTCCTCGATCACGAGCACGACCGGCGCGTTGGCGCTCAGGTAGTCGAGCGCGGTGAGCATGTCCTCGAACAGGCGCGCTCGTGCCTCGCCCGGATCTCCGCCGGCGTCCGGCTCGCCGAGCTCTGGCAGCAGCCGGGCCAGCCCCCGCGTTGTCCGGCCGGGCAGCATCGAGGCCACCGCGTCCGCGCCGAACTCGTGCACGAGTTCGCGCAGGATGGCGGTAAACGGCGCAAATGGTAGACCGTCGGTGCCCAGTTCCAGGCACGGGCCGGTCAGCACGCAGGCGCCCGCCGCCTCCGCGACCTGGCCGAACTCGTCGACCAGCCTGGTCTTGCCGACGCCTGCCTCACCGCCGAGGAGCACAGCAGACGGGCCGCCCTGGCGTACGGCCGCGAACGCGGCCTCCAGGACGGCCATCTGCTCGTCCCGCCCGACCAGGACGGGACTCGATGCCCGACCGCTCATCTCTGTTGTCAGCATGCCATGCGGATCCAGCATTCCGGCCGCGTCGCAGGGAGCGACGCGGCCGGAGGCGGATAGGTCGGCTGAGGCCGGACCGGCGGTCACGGCTGGCCGCCTTATGCGGCGCGGCGGGCGGCGGGCACGCGGCCCGCCGGGCTGGCCGCCTGGTCCTCGGTCGGCGAGACGGTCCGGAACGAACCGTCTACGTAGTCTGGGATGGCCGGGCAGGTGAAGTGATCGACGTCATACGGGAGGCTGACGCCGCGCCGCGCGGCGCGCTGCGTCCGGATCACCGTCCTGGCCACCATGGCCTGGTGCGCCCGCTCCCGCAGTTCGCGGCCGCGCTGCGCAATCAGTTCGCGTGCAATCTCGGGATGCATGGTTCCTCCTGGTCCCCTGGGAGGCCGTCTGGTCTCCATATCCTCAAGGTTCGCTGTAAGGCCCCACCCCCGGCATCGGACGAATTCCCTATCTTCCGCGTGCCAGATGCCTTAGGTCTCCCGCCCGCCACGCGACGCCCGCCTAAGCCGTCTTAGTCCAGGTCAGAGCCCGGTTGGGTCCGGTCAGGCCACGGCCGCGCGTTCGGTAGAATGGAAGGAGCCACCCGATCCGCGTGGCCGATCCCAGACCCAGGACTAACGAGACTCACCCATGCCCGCCGCTCCTCAGACCGCGACCGCGCCGGTCGCCATCGCGACCCGCGACGACCTCCGCAACGTCGCCATCGTCGCGCACGTGGACCACGGCAAGACCACACTGGTGGATGGGATGTTGTGGCAGTCGGGCGCGTTCCGGGCGAACGCGAACGTAGCCGAGCGGGTGCTCGATTCCGGCGACCTGGAGCGGGAGAAGGGCATCACCATCCTGGCCAAGAACACCGCGGTGCGTCACGGCGGGCTGACCATCAACATCGTGGACACGCCGGGGCACGCGGATTTCGGCGGCGAGGTGGAGCGCGGCCTGTCCATGGTCGACGGCGTCCTGCTGCTCGTGGACGCCAGCGAGGGGCCGCTGCCGCAGACCAGGTTCGTGCTGCGCAAGACGCTGTCTGCCGGGCTACCCGTAATCCTGGTCATTAACAAGGTGGACCGGCCCGACGCGCGGATCGCCGAGGTGGTGGACGCCTGCTATGAGCTGTTCATCGATCTGGACGCGACCGAGGAGCAGATCGAGTTCCCGATCGTCTACGCCTCCGCCCGGGCCGGCCGCGCGTCGCTGACCAGGCCCGCCGACGGTGAGCAGCCAGACTCGCCGGACCTGGAGCCCCTGTTCGAGGTGCTCAAGGCCACCGTCCCGGCCCCGATCTACGAGGTCGGCGCGCCGCTGCAGGCGCACGTGACCAACCTGGACGCCTCGTCGTACCTCGGGCGCATCGCCCTGTGCCGGATCCGCAACGGCACGATCTCTCGCGGGCAGCAGGCCGCCTGGTGCCGGCGGGACGGGTCGATAGAGAAGGTCAAGGTCTCTGAGCTGTACCTGACCGATGCGCTGGAGCGGGTGCAGGCCGATTCCGCAGGCCCCGGGGACATCGTGGCCATCGCCGGAATCCCCGACATCATGATCGGGGAGACCCTGGCCGACGTGGACGACGCGCGGCCGCTGCCGCTGATCACCGTGGACGAGCCGGCCATCTCGATGACGATCGGCGTGAATACCGCGCCGCTGGCCGGGCGGAAGGCCGGGGCCAGGGTGACCGCGCGGCTGGTCAAGGACCGGCTGGATCGCGAACTGGTCGGCAACGTATCGCTGGCCGTGCTGCCCACTGAGCGGCCCGACACCTGGGAGGTCCGCGGGCGAGGCGAGCTCGCGCTGGCCATCCTGGTGGAGACGATGCGGCGGGAGGGGTACGAGCTAACCGTCGGGCGGCCCTCCGCCGTCACGCGCGAGATTGACGGGGACGTCTTCGAGCCGGTGGAGCGGCTGTCCGTGGACGTTCCCGAGGAGTACCTGGGCACGGTCACCTCGCTGATCTCGGTCCGCCGCGGCCGGATGGAGACCATGACCAACCACGGCACCGGCTGGGTCAGGCTCGAGTTCGTGGTCCCCGCCCGAGGACTGATCGGATTCCGTACCCAGTTCCTCACCGAGACCCGCGGCACCGGCATCTCGCACCACGTCTTCGAGGGCTACGAGCCGTGGTCTGGCCCCATGCGGGGCCGGGCGACAGGTTCGCTGGTCGCCGACCGGACCGGCAGCGCGGCCGCGTACGCCATGTTCAACCTGCAGGAACGCGGCTCGCTGTTCGTAGAACCCGGCACCGAGGTGTACGAGGGGATGATCGTCGGGGAGAACTCCAGATCCGACGACATGGACGTGAACATCACCCGCGAGCGCAAGGTCACCAACGTGCGCCAGTCCACCGGGGAAGAGCTCGAACGGCTGGTACCGCCGCGGCTGCTCAGCCTGGAGCAGGCGCTCGAGTTCTGCGCCGACGACGAGTGCGTCGAGGTCACCGGTTCAGCGGTCCGCCTGCGCAAGACGGTCCTCGAGGCCAAGGAGCGCTTCCGCGAGCGCGCCCGCGCCTCCCGCGCCACCTGACCCGCGCCTCCCGCGCCACCTGACCCGCGCCTCCCGCGCCACCTGACCCGCGCCTCGCGCGCCTCCCGCGCCACCTGACCCCGCTAAAGCCTCCCCAGGGTCATTCCCCGCTGCCGTCCAGCCGGCTCCACTCCGCGTTCGCTCCGACGGCTAGCCGGTCGTGCTGCTGCCTGAACAGGTGGGCCGCCCGCCCGCCGCTCCAGTCCGTCGGCAGCAACTCCCGCGGCAGGGTGGGATCCAGCCAAGGGAACCTGCGCCAGGCGTGAACCAGATCGACCTGCCCGGCCAGCGGATCACTGACGTCCCGCGCCTCGTACCCGGCCACGAACTCGCGGTAGCTCTGATCGATGGCCGCCAGGTCCCAGGCGCGGCGGGCCATCTCCGTCATGTCGGCTCCGGCCCGGTGCTCCACGACGAAGACCGGCGCCTCCTGGAGCACGTCGGCCTGCCTGAGCGCCTGCTCGGCCTCGGCCAGCCGCTCGGTGTGGGCGGATAGCCACACACCGGGCGCCGGGCTGCCGAACCCCGCCCAGCTCAGCCTGGTCCGCAGCAGGTGACGTGCGGCCCGCTCGGTCTCGGGGATACGGGTCAGTACCAGCAGCCAGCGACCGTCCCAGTCACGCGCGTGCCCCGCGAAACTGTAGATCCGCGAGGCGCCCTCGGTCAGCAGCCGTTCCGCGTCCGGGCTCAGCGCCCACCGGGTCCTCCGTCCCACCCGTTCGGACCTCAGCCAGCCCTTCTCGGCGGTTCGCATCAGGGCCTGACGGCTGGCCTTCTCCTCCACGCCCAGCCGGGCCAGGACGTCGATGAACGTCGACGTCCAGGCCGACCGGCCACCCAAGCCCGGCAAGACGAACTCGCCCAGCACGGTGAACAGCAGCCCGCCGGCGCTGTCGGCCCCGGCCGCGTGCCGCCGGAAAGGGACCGGCGCAGCCTGGCTGACCGCCCAGCCTGCCGCCTCGGCCATCGCCCTCACCTCCCGACCAACGGACCGGCCAAAGGATCAAAGGTTCAAAGGATCAAGCCGATTATTCTACGAACTCTTGACGCGAAGCAAGATTTGTGGAGTATATAGAAAAGACGGCCACCCCAGGAGAGCCGGGAGGAAGCCCAGTGAGCGTGGAGTTCCGCGTCGACCCGGCCCGCTACCGGCACTGGCGGGTGGACTACGACGGACCGGTAGCCACGGTGACGATGGACACCGACGAGCACGGCGGCCTGGTCCCCGGTTACGAGCTGAAGCTGAACTCGTACGACCTCGGGGTGGACATCGAGCTGTACGACATCATCCAGCGGTTGCGCTTCGAGCATCCCGAGGTTGCCGCGGTCATCCTGACCAGCGGCAAGGACAAGATCTTCTGCGCCGGGGCGAACATCAGGATGCTGGCCGCCTCCTCCCACCACGACAAGGTGAATTTCTGCAAGTTCACCAACGAGACCCGTAACGGGATCGAGGACGCCACCGCGCACTCGGGGCAGACCTGGATCGCGGCCCTGAACGGCACGGCCTCGGGGGGCGGCTACGAGCTCGCGCTGGCGTGCGAGCACATCATGCTGGTCGACGACCGCTCCTCAGCGGTGTCGCTGCCCGAATTGCCGCTACTGGGCGTCCTCCCCGGCACCGGCGGCCTGACCAGGGTGGTCGACAAGCGGCACGTGCGCAAGGACCTGGCCGACTACTTCTCCACCCGCCCGGAGGGCGTCACTGGCAAGAAGGCCGCCGCCTGGCGCCTAGTCGATGAGGTGGTACCGAGAACGGCCTGGGACCAGACGGTCACGGCCCGGGCCCGCGAGCGCGCCGCCACCACGTCAAGGACCGCAGCCGTCCAGGGCGTGACACTAACACCGCTGGCCAAGGACAGGACCGCCGGTGCGATCAAGTACCGGTACGTAAACGCCGTGCTGGACCCGGCCCGGGGCGTAGCGGAGATCACGATCGAGGGCCCCCGATCCGACCCTCCAGGAAACACAGAGGGCATCCACGTGCAGGGCGACCAGTTCTGGACCCTCGCCATGACCAGGGAGCTGGACGACCTGATCCTGAACCTGCGCACCAACGAACCCGAGCTCGGCACCTGGGTCCTGCGCACCAAGGGAGACCCAGAAAAAGTCCTCGCCCACGACCGCCTGTTGTGCCAAAGCGGCAACGGCAACGACAACCCAACCGACTGGCTGGCCCGCGAGATCACCGGCTACCTCAAGCGGACGCTCAAGCGCCTAGACGTGACCAGCCGCAGCCTGATCGCGCTGATCGAGCCGGGCAGCTGCTTCGCCGGCTCGCTCCTCGAGCTCGCCCTGGCCGCCGACCGTAGCTTCCAGCTGGCCGGGACCAGAGAAGACGACCAACCAGACACCGAGCCCGCCACCATCACCATCGGACCAATGAACCTGGGCCCCCTCCTCATGGCCAACGGCCTGACCCGCCTGCAGACCCGCTTCCTCGGCGACGACAAGGCCTTGGCCGAAGCCGAGCAACACCAAAACGAAGGACTAGAAGCCGAAGCCGCCGAGCAACTCGGCCTGGTCACCTTCGCCCCCGACGACATCGACTGGGACGACGAGGTGCGCCTCACCGTCGAGGAACGTAACAGCTTCAGCCCGGACGCCCTTTCCGGCCTCGAAGCGAACTACCGCTTCGCCGGCCCCGAGACGATGGAAACCAAGATCTTCGGCCGGCTCAGCGCCTGGCAGAACTGGATCTTCACCCGCCCCAACGCCTCCGGGCCCGATGGCGCGCTGCGCAAGTTCGGCACCGGCCAGCGGGCCGACTTCGACCGGAAACGAGTGTAAGCAGCCGTGACGGAAGCCGACTACCAAGAGAAGATCCCCAACAACGTCGATCTCCATGAGGACCGGCGCCTCCAGCGCGCCCTGGAGTCCTGGCAGCCGAACTTCCTCAACTGGTGGGAGTCGATGGGCCCCACGCTGCCGACCGAGGACGTCTACCTGAGGACCGCGGTCAACGTCGGGCGGGAGGGTTGGGCGCACTTCGGGCACGTGGCCATGCGCGACTACCGGTGGGGGATCTTCCTGGCCGAACGCGACGAAGACAGAAGGATCGGCTTCGGCGAGCATAAGGGCGAGCCGGCCTGGCAGCAGGTGCCCGGCGAGTACCGGGCCGAACTGCAGCGGCTGATCGTGATCCAGGGTGACACCGAGCCGGCCTCCGTCGAGCAGCAGCGCAACCTGGGTGCCACCGCGCCCAGCCTGTACGACCTGCGCAACCTGTTCCAGGTCAACGTGGAGGAGGGCCGTCACCTGTGGGCGATGGTCTACCTGCTGCACGCCTACTTCGGCCGGCCGGGCCGCGAGGAAGCCGAGGAGCTCCTGCACCGCAACTCCGGTAGCGCGGAGGCGCCGCGGATCCTGGGCGCGTTCAACGAGGAGACCCCGGACTGGCTCAGCTTCTTCATGTTCACCTACTTCACCGACCGCGACGGCAAGTACCAGCTCGGCACGCTGAAGGAGAGCGCCTTCGACCCGCTGAGCCGCACGTGCGAGTTCATGCTCAAGGAAGAGGCGCACCACATGATGGTGGGCACCACCGGCGTGGACCGCGTGGTGGACCGGACCGCGCAGGTGATGGTGGAGAACGAGACCGACGACGTAGCGGCCCTGGGCGTGATCCCGCTGCCGGTGATCCAGAAGTACCTGAACTTCCACTACAGCGTGAGCCTCGACCTGTTCGGGTCCGAGACGTCGACCAACGTGGCGAACTACTACACCGCCGGGCTCAAGGGCCGCTGGCTGGAGGAGCGCCGCCGGGACGACCACAAGCTCACCGACGATTCGATCATGGTCGACTCACTCACGCCCGACGGCGAGATCTCCCACACCGAGGTCTCCGCGCTAACCGGCCTGAACACCGACCTGCGCCGCGAGTACATCGCCGACTGCGAGGGCGGCGTCAAGCGGTGGAACCGCATCCTGGCCGACGCCGGGCTGCCGCAGCGGCTGCGGCTGCCGCATTCGGCCTTCAACCGCAAGGTCGGCGCGTTCTCCGGCATCGAGGCCACCCCCGCCGGTGAGATCCTCGACGCCAGCGAGTGGGAACAAAGCAAGGGCCAGTGGCTGCCCACCGACACTGACAAGACCTTCATCCGCTCCCTGATGCGCCCCGTCCACGAGCGTGGCAAGATCGCGGCCTGGATCGCCCCGCCCCGCCAGGGCATCAACGGCAAGCCGTTCGACTACGACTACGTCCACCTAAGCTAAAACAGCTTTTTATCCCGAACGAGCGTACGAGGAGACCGCAAAGCGCTACGGCTCCCCGTCGCGGCGCAACGAGCGTAACCGAGACCGCGACGCCTCACGACTCCCGGTCGCGGCGCAACGAGCGTAACCGAGACCGCGACGCCTCACGACTCCCGGTCGCGGCGCAGCCGGGCGAGGACCTCGTCCGGATTGTCGGCCGACACCCGGATCATCGCCCGCATCGCGTCGGCCAGGGACACCCGCGGCACGCCGAGCGTGACCGCGGCCGCGTCCGCCCACCCGGTCAGCTCGCGGTACAGCTCGGGGCTGAGGTCCAGGGTGATCCTGACCGGCTTGGACCGGATCGCGGTGCGCCCGGCCGGCCCCGCCCCGGGTTCGGCGCGCCGGGCCGCCGCGGCGGCCATCTGGGCCCGGCGCTGCTCCCGCTGGGTCGTCACGACCGCACCGTGCAGAGCGGGGCGCACCGCTCGATGAGGTCGCCGGCCACATAGCGCCACACGTCGGTGCCGGCCAGCTTGATCGGAACGCCGAAACTCTGGGCGTACACCTCCCGCCTCGGCACGACGGTTTCCAGCACGTCGTACCCGAGGCCCTGAAGCGCCTCCCGGGCGTCGGTCGTGGAGTGCGCCCGCGCGATGCACCGGTTAAGCAGCACGGCCGAACGGACCGGGACGTCACGGACCGCCTGGATCTCGGCGATCTCCTCGCGGACCGGCGTGGTCCGGTTGATCTCGATCGGGCTGGGCGCGCACGGGATCAGGATCTCGTCGACGTACCGCAGCGCCGACCTGGCGATCCCGGCGTGGTCCTCGATCTGCGGCGTATCGATGATCACCACGTCGTCGCCCTTGGCGATCTCGGGCAGCCTGCGGTGCAGTTCCCGCGACGGCAGGGCCACGATCCGGAACGGGAAGGCCGCCTCCGTCGCCACGAGCCCCGGGTACATGGCGGCTAGGTCGGACCACTCAAGGGCGCTGCCGGACGGGTCGGCGTCGACCAGCAGCACGCTGTTGCCTGCTTGCGCGAAGACATGGGCCAGCCAGACTGCTGAGGTCGTCTTGCCCGTGCCCGGCTTTAGGTTGGCCAGGGCGAGGCTTAGCCCTGTCATCCACGCATTATCGCAGCGTCCCCCCGGTTACGGTAGCCAGTTGAAAGGTAAGACCGCCCCGAGCCGCATAATCGCAGTACCGCAGCATTTACTGCATTACGGCAGAATGAGCTTAAGGAGGATCGGTCCGAGCGGGAACCAAGCGCGAAGCCGCGGCCGTTAAGAGACGACAGAACCAGGGGCCGGGGCAGGCCCGGCGGCCACGGGGCGCGCCATCGAACACGGAGGTCTGCGTGCGCGAAAAGACGGCACGGGGGAGCGGCCACCAGCGCAGACACCCGCCCCTGGCCGACCCTCGACAAAGACGGCGAGATCTTCTCCTGGCAGCACGACCCGGAGGCCCTCGGCGGCGGTCTGTACACCTGGCTCGACGACGAGTCCCCCAACCCGACCGGCGGCTCGCTCCTCGGGCACAGCCGCGTGGTCACGGTGCGCCTAGACCTGGCCACCCACGTGGCCACCCTGATCAAGTCGGACAACCAGCCCGAAGGCCTGGTAGCCGGGGCCGAGGGCAACGCCCAGTCCATGCCAGACGGCAACCTGTTCGTCGGCTGGGGCGTGCTCCCCTACATCTCAGAGTTCAGCCCCTCCGGCACCCTGCTCTTCAACGCCAAGTTCCCGCCCCACGTCAGCACCTACCGCGCCTACCGCCTCCCCTGGCCCCCGTCCCCTCCCGGCGCCTAGCCCCTCCCGCCGGCGGTCCCAGTCACGGGCCAGGCGAGTCCCTCCCAAAGCGAATATTTGGTTATCTAGCTGCATTTTGCCGGATATAACGGCACGCAGTTACCGCAATTAATCGTCGGCTCGTACTCCGCCAGCCGGACCCGGGCGTCTACTAGTGGATCCAGAACAATCCTGGGGGGGACTTGTGTTCAGGAAAGTCGGCTCAGCATTGCTGGCCGTGATGGCGGTACTGGTCATCGTCGGCGTAGGTGGTTTCGTGCTCGCGTCGGCGACCGGTATCGATCTCAATCACTCGTCAGGATCCCACGCGCGGCTCGCCGACGAGGACCTCGTCCAGGCCCCCGAGGCGGACGGTTCCGGCTTCGTCCCATCCGCTCCGGCTTTCACGGCCGACAGCCCGCCGACGGCCGCTATCGTCGGTACGCCTTACACGTACACCTTCGCCGCGTCGGGGAGCCCGGCCCCGACGTTCTCGGTCAACTCAGGATCGCTGCCGAGCGGGCTGATCCTCGATTCGACCACAGGAACCCTGTCCGGTACGCCGACGAAAGCCGGAGGTTTTACGTTCAAGGTCGAGGCCGCCAACGGGGTCACGCCCGCTGCGGTGAGCCCGTCAATCACCATCACCGTTACCGCGCAGACCATTTGCGCCCGTAGAGCCACAATCCCTGCCGGGTACGTGGTCACCGCGTTGGTCCCCAACTGGCCATCGTGTGGTGCGGACAATCTCGCGGGATTCAACGCCTACCAGCTCAGTAAGGTGGCCGCCGGTGACGTGATCTGCTGGGGGACCGAGTTTGAGCCTGCGGAGCCGGTCCCGGCCGGCTACGTGCCTACGGCCATGCTGGATGCTTCGCAGTGCGGCCGGGGCACCAACCTCGCCGGTTTCAACGCCTACCAGATCAGCGCGGTCGCGGCCGGAGACATCATCTGCTGGGGGACCGAATTTGAGCCGGCCGAGCCGGTCCCGGCCGGCTACGTGGCCACGGCCATGCTGGACGCTTCGCAGTGCGGCCGGGGCACCAACCTCGGCCGTTTCAACGCCTACCAGATCAGCAAGGTCGCGGCCGGTGACGTGATCTGCTGGGGGACCGAGCTTGAGCCCGCGGAGCCGGTCCCGGCCGGCTACGTGGCCACCGCCATGCTGAACGCTCCGCAATGCGGCCGGGGCACCAACCTCGCCGGTTTCAACGCCTACCGGATCAGCGCGGTCGCGGCCGGAGACGTGATCTGCTGGGGGACCGAGGTTGAGCCTGCGGAGCCGGTCCCGGCCGGCTACGTGGCCACGGCCATGCTGAACGCTCCGCAATGCGGCCGGGGCACCAACCCCGCGGGTGTCAACGCCTACCGGATCAGCGCGGTCGCGGCCGGAGACGTCATCTGCTGGGGCACCGCATTTGAGCCCGTGGAGCCGGTCCCGGCCGGCTACGTGAAGTCCGCCACGCTGGACGCTCCCCAGTGCGGCCGGGGTACCAACTTCGCGGGTGTCAACGCCTACCGGATCAGCGCTAGTTAGAACTAGTAGGCCTGCTGCGTCAGCTGATGCTGGCCCGGTTCGCCGCGAAACGCCGGTGGCGCGCGTGCTCGCGCTGCCCCACAAAGGCCTTGAACCCGGCGAGCCGGTAAGCCGGCCCGTCGCGGCCCTCGGCGACCTCCAGATCGAAGTCCCGCTCGAGATGGCCCAGTCGTCCGATCACCGCGTCGGGCGACAGCCCCGCGGCCAGGTCGGCGATCTGCCCGGCGGTCAGGAAGTCGTCACGCGTCTGCAGCACCCGCAGCACCGGGTCGTGTACGCGTCCCTCGCGGCCGTCCCCCGAAGCGTCCGCAGCCGCCAAACCCACGGCCGCCGCACCCGGACCCGCCACCGGCGCACCCGCGTGCGAAAGCGCCCTCCGGATGGCCGTCCCGACCGCCTCCGCGACCGGAGGCGGGAACGCGTTGCCGATCTGCCGGTACCGCGCGGTCTTGCGCCCGCTGAACCGCCAGTCCCATTCGTCCCGCCAGCCCTGCAGCCTGGCCACCATCTCGCAGGTCAGCCGCGGCGCCAGCGCCGGGTCAAACTCGGGCCCCGGGGCGGCGTCGGCGATGCCGAGGCCGTCGACGCCGAGCTCGGCCCACGCGGCCTTGGCCCGCGTCGGCCCGAGGTCCCCCCCGCCGTGCTTCTTCGACCCGCCCACGATCGTGGGGGCGATCCGGTCGGCCCGCCGGGCCCAGGCCGAAGCCCCGGGCCACCCGCGCGCGGCCATCAGATCGCCCAGGGCCTGGCCGACCGTCAAACCCGGGCCGGACAACCCAGACGGCCACCGGAACCAGGGCGCATCCCCCGGGCGCAGCGCCACCAGCACGAAGCGCGGGCGCAGCTGCGGTACGCCGAACTCCGACGCGTGCAGCAGCCGCCACCCGGGGACGTACCCGAGCTCGCGCAGCCGGTCCAGGACGTGCTGGCGGTACCCGCTGAAGCGGGCGGTGCTCAGCCCCCTGACGTTCTCAAGGAGCAGCGCCCGCGGCCTGACCACCCCGCACAGCTCTACGGCCCAGGCGAACAGGTCACGCTCGTCGTCCGCGCCGAGCTGCCGTCCCGCCACGGTGAACGGCGGGCACGGGACCCCGCCCGCCAGCAGCGCCACGCCCTGGTAGTCGCGCGGCCGCCAGAGGGCCTGATCGGCCACGTCTCCCTCGGCGACCTTCCAGCCGGGCCGGTTGGCGCGCAGCGTGGCGCACGCCGCCGCGTCGAGTTCGACGGCCAGGGCGTGCTCGAAACCGGCCCGCTCGAGCCCGAGGGCCTGCCCCCCGGCCCCGGCGCAGATCTCGACCGCGTCAAGGTCCATCGCCCCGGCCTCCCTCGCTCCGCCACCCACACGTGCCAAGGACACTAGCGCCGTCCGCCGTCATTCGCGCCCCCCAAATCGCCGCGCGCGCGGGCGTGTCGGCCAAGCGTATCGCCAGGTTAGCTCGTGGCGCCGCCGCGCCGCGATGCAGGCCCGCGCTGGCGCGCCGCGACCGGCTGCCTGGCCAGGGTGGCGGGCAGCGGCAGCAGCGGGTTCGACGCGCTGTCCACCACGATCCCTGCGAGCTCGGTGACCTTCTGGCCGGCGGCCCTGGCCACGCTCCTGAGCAGGTCGAATGCCTCCCGCGGCCGGAGCCTGTGCCGTTCGGCCAGCACGCCGATGGCCTGCTCGACGCGCACCCGGGCGGTGAGCGCGTGCTCGAGTTGCACCACCGTCACGGCGAGCCGCGCCACCTCGTCCTGGCTCGCGGGCTCGGCACGCGGTGCCTCGCCGGCCACCCCGAGGTCCCCAGCCAGCAGGTCGGCGAGCACCATGGCGCTGGTCAGGTCGTCGGTTTCCTCGTCCCCGACCTGCCAGCCCTGTCCCGACCTCCGGACTACGAGCTCATCTGCGGATTCATCGCCCATGCATCACCTGCCCCGGCACTACCCCGCGTTCGGTGTAAAAGTGCTCTTTTATCCCGAACGGCGGTGGTATCACCCCTGGGCCAGGACCTCCTGCCCCGCGGTGATGGCGTCCAGCCGGGCGCGCACCTGGTTGGCCGAGGGGTTGGTCATCACGCTGCCGTCCGGGAACACCACGGTGGGCACGGTCTGGTTGCCGCCGTTGACCGACATCACGAAGTCGGCCGCGGCGGGGTCGCGCTCGATGTCGACCTCGGCCATCTCGATCCCGACCCGCGCGAGCTGATTCTTCAGGTTCCGGCAGAAGCCGCACCATTGGGTCGTGTACATCGTCAGCTGGCCGGACACCCGCTGCCTCCTCGTGGTTGGTCAAAGCCCGGATCGTGTAACGCCAGCAGGGCCGGTTGCCTTCCCGCGTGGCCCAGTTCGGTGGCGCCGCGGTCATCGGTCCGCTCCCTTTCCCTTCCCCCTGCGGCCCATCGGTGGCCCGATTCCATGGCCCTGGTGTCGGTCCGATGAGGCAGGATGAGCGCGTGGCCGACGTCGTGCAGGTGAGCTCTGACGCGCTGCTGGCCGGGCTCGACCCGGAGCAGCGCGAGGTGGCCCTGGCCACCCGCGGGCCGGTCTGCGTGCTGGCCGGCGCGGGCACCGGCAAGACGCGCGCGATCACGCACCGGATCGCGTACGCGGTCGGCTCCGGCCTGGTCAACCCGGCGCACGTGCTGGCCCTCACGTTCACCGTGCGGGCCGCCGGGGAACTGCGCGGCCGTCTCAGGCAGCTCGGCCTCGGGGTTTCAGGCACCGGGCGGGTGCGGGCCTCCACCTTCCACGCCGCCGCGCTGCGCCAGCTTAACTACTTCTGGCCGCGGGTCATCGGCGGCCGCCCCCCCGGCCTGATCGACTCCAAGCTGGGCCTGATCCGCGAGGCGGCCAAACAGGCAGGCGTCAGGCTCGACGGCGGCGCGGCGCTCTCCGACGCCGCGGCCGAGATCGAGTGGGCCAAGGCGATCCAGGTCCGCGCGGAAGGCTACGCCGCTGCCGCGGCCCGGGCCGGGCGCTCTCCCGCGGCCGAGGCGGAGCGGATGGCCGCGGTGTTCGCCGGGTACGAGCGGCTGCGGCGCGAGCGCCACCTGATCGACTTCGAGTCGGTCCTGGAGCTGACCGCCGCCATCGTGCTCGAGCACCGCGAGGCGGCCGAGCAGGTGCGCGGGACGTTCAGGTACTTCGTCGTCGATGAGTACCAGGACGTGAACCCGCTGCAGAAGCTGCTGCTCGACGCCTGGCTCGGCGACCGCGACGACCTGTGCGTGGTGGGGGACCCCCAGCAGGTCATCTACTCGTTCACCGGCGCCACGCCCGCCCACCTGACCGGTTTCACCGCGGAGTTCCCCGGCGCGACGGTGGTCCGCCTGGTGCGCGACTACCGGTCCACGCCGCAGGTGGTCGCGCTGGCCAACCAGCTCATCCCGGGGGGCGGCGCGCTGATCGCGCAACGGCCCGCGGGGCCGCCGCCCGTGCTCACCGAGTTCTCCGACGACGCCGACGAGGCGGCCGGGCTGGCCGTCCAGATCCGGGCGCTGCTGGCGACGGGCGTCCCGGCGCGAGAGATCGCGGTGCTGGTCCGGATCAACGCCGACACCGAACGGTTCGAGCGGGCGCTGGACGAGGCTGGGGTGCCGTACGCGGTACGCGGCGCCGAGCGGTTCTACGAGCGGCCGGTGGTGCGCCAGGTGCTGGTGCTGCTCCGCGGCGCCGCGCGCGGCGAGGTGACCGACGACAGTCGGGACCTGCTGCCGGCCTCGGTCCGCCACGTGCTGACCGGCGTCGGCTTTACCGGCGCCTCCCCGGGCGGGGGCGCGGCGGCGCGGGAGCGGTGGGAGTCCCTCGCCGCGATCGCCCAGCTCGCCGACGACATGCACGCGGCGCGCCCTGATGCCACCATGGGCGATTTCTCGGCGGAGCTGACCCTGCGGGCGGAGTTGGGGCACGCGCCGGCGATCGAGGGCGTGACGCTCGCCTCGATGCACGCGGCCAAGGGCCTGGAGTGGGACGCGGTGTTCCTGCCCGGCCTGGTCGAGGGGCTCATGCCCATCGTGCACGCCAGGTCCGCGGACGCGGTGGAGGAGGAAAGGCGGCTACTGTATGTGGCGGTGACCAGGGCCCGCCAGCACCTGTACCTGTCCTGGTCCCCGGCCCGCACGCCGGGCAGCCGGAACCGCGGCCCGGGCAGGCCGCGGTCGCGTTTCCTCGATGACGTGCGGATCGGCCGGAGGGCCCATGGGTAAGGCGCTCGACGCGCTCCTCGACCTGCTCGACCTGGAGCAGATCGAGGTCAACATCTTCCGCGGGAACAGCCCGGACGAGCGCAGGCAGCGGGTGTTCGGGGGCCAGGTGGCCGGGCAGGCGCTGGTCGCCGCGGGCCGGACCGTCCCCGCGGACCGGCCCGTGCACTCCCTGCACGCCTACTTCATCAGGCCGGGCGACCCGGCCGTCCCGCTGGTGTACCTGGTCGAGCGGGTGCGGGACGGGCGGTCGTTCACCACCCGCCGGGTGTCCGCGGTCCAGCACGGGGAGACGATCTTCACCCTGTCCGCGTCCTTCCACCACGCCGAACCTGGCCCCGAGCACGCCGACCCGATGCCGGACGTGCCGCCACCGGAGGCCGTCGAACGCCGGCAGGACAAGATGGCCCGCGTGCTCGGCGAGGGGTCCGTCCCGTGGCGGGATAGCCCTATCGACCTGCGGTCGATCGGGCCCCTGCAGGTCGAGGCGCAGCGCGACCCGTCGCTGCGGACCACCACGAACCTGGTCTGGCTGCGGGTGGACGGGGAACTGCCCGACGACCCGCTGCTGCATGTGTGCCTGATGACCTACGCCTCGGACATGACACTGCTGGATTCGGTGCTGATCGGGCACGGCCTGTCGTGGTGGGACGGGCGCACCTCGGGCGCCAGCCTGGACCACGCCATGTGGTTCCACCGCCCGTTCCGCGCCGACCGGTGGCTGCTGTACGCGCAGGATTCCCCGGTGGCCTACGGCGCCCGCGGCCTGGCCCGCGGCGAGGTGTTCACCGAGCAGGGCGAACTCGTGGTCTCCGTGGTGCAGGAGGGCCTGATCCGCACCGTCCGCGCCCCCGGCTGATCTCAGGTTCACGAAATCCCAGGTCAGCAGCGCTAGCCCGGGGGACAACCCCCGGAACCCCCGGCCAGTGCTGGCGGGCCGCCGTATCTCCCCTTTCCGTGCGGCGAATTCCCAGGTCAAAAAAGTGTTGCCCCACCGGGAGGCAGCATTTAGGCTGCCTACATGTCCGTGGGCTAGTTGACGACGCACCTGGAAGGGGGTGTCCCGCGTGACCAAGTTCAACACAGGCGCTCTGCCTGCAGCGCAAATGCGCTCGCGTGCGGGCGCCTTCGGCCTGCAGACCAGCTTCCCGGGGACAGGTGTGCTCGGTGCCGGTATCGGCACAGGGCCGTGCGCCGTTGCGGTGCAGTCCGCTTCGCGCGTCCGGGGGCACGTCGTGTTCGCCATCCCGGTCCCGCCCAAGACGGCCGCTCCCGCGGTCCAGCTTGGGCAGCCGAATTCCGACAACTACATGACGAGCGTTAACGCCGGCGGCGTTACCGCAGTGGGTCCGCCTCAACATAGGGAACCGGTCTAGAAGACCGGCCAGAACTCCCCTTGAGGCCGCGGACCCGCACAGGGTCCGCGGCCTAGTTATTTGGGCCTAGGTCCCAGGACGGGCGAGAAATCGCGCTGGACGACAACTAGGACCGGCTAGCGAGAGGGGATGGCACCGATGCAATGGCGCAGTGCCACCGCCGACAGGATGGACGTGACGGGGTTCGGGGCGTCCATGGTCGAGGCGGCGGGGCAGGAGCCAGACGACGTCAGGCAGGGATTCGGCGTGGTGAGCGGTACCGCCACGCTCGTCCCGGTAGGGCTGGATCTTCCGTGCACGGAGGACCCGGAACTGTTCTTCGCTGAGTCTCCCGAGGGCGTGGAGCAAGCGAAGGCCATGTGCCGGGGCTGCCGGGCCAGGATCGCCTGCCTGACCGGTGCGCTCGAGCGCAGGGAGCCCTGGGGCGTTTGGGGCGGCGAGCTGCTGATTCGCGGGGCGATCGTGCCCCGCAAGCGCCCCCGCGGACGTCCGCGTAAGACCGAAGTCGCCGCCTAAGCGGCGACGCCAGGCCAGCCCAGTGGCTGGCCAGACCACCAGAGGGGCCGCGCGGCCGACATGAGCCGCGCGGCCAGGCGGCACACAAATCAGGAGTGATCAGCATGCGCTGGGAACTGCTCGCGGTCCAACGGACTCGCAGCACGCTGGAGGAGGCGGAACACCAGCGGCACGGCCGCAGGGTCGCCTCGCTCCGCCGGGCCAGGCGGCTCGAACTGAGGGCGGAACGCCGGATGGTCGAGGCCTGGCGGCGCGCCGCGCAACTGCGCGACGCCATGGAATACGCCGAATAACTACTAGCCCCGCAGGCTCACCGCGCACCTGCCTCGGCCCGCCGAGGGCGCAGGTAGGCGACCAGGTACGCGACGCCGAAGGGATCATCGCAGTACAGCACCTCGGTGGCAGGTGCTGGCGCAGGCATGGCGCCCGCCAGCACCTGCCAGGCCGGCCGGCCGCTGGCCATCAGGTCGCGAGCCAGCGCCTGGTCCAGCTCCAGCAGCGCCGCCAGGTCCCCGGCACGGATCGCGCGTTCGACACCAGAATCGAAGCCCGCAGCCCGCGGGTCCAGGTACCCGGGCGCCTTCAGGGTCCGCCGGGCGCTCCCGTCCCCCATGACCAGCAACCCCGTCCGGGCGCCCGAGCCGGCCAGGTCCGCGCCCAGCTTCGCGCACGCGCCGGCCGGCTCGTCCTGGCCAACCGCCTGGAGGCGGCGGGGACCGCGGTACCCGGCCTGATCGAGGAGCATGGCACCGAGGCCGAGGGCCAGCGGCGGCCCGCCCGTGCCGGGCGTCAGCGGCACCCCACCCCTGCCACCCTCCCCGATCGCGGGGGCGAAGGCGGACAGGTCCAGCCGGCTGCCGGCGTCCCAGGGGAGCGTCGCGGCGCCCGGTCCCACGACCACGACCACATCGGGGTCCTGGCCCAGTAGCCGCCCGACGACCTCCGCACAGGCCGCCCGCAGCTCAGGCAGGACCGGCCTGCGCCCGGTGAGCGGCGGGCACAGCAGCGGCGGTGAAGGGCACAGCGCCGCGGCCGCGATCGTGGTCGCCACGGCTCTAGGCCAGCCCGCGCACGGCCAAGGCGGGCGGGGTATCGCCGCGGATCGCGGAGACCATGCTCAGCACGTGCCGGGTCTCGCGCACCTGGTGGACCCGGAACACGCGGGCACCCAGCCACGCCGAGACGGCCGTGGTGGCCAGCGTCCCGGCCACCCGCTCTTCGAGCGGGGCGTCCAGGGTCTCGCCGACGAAGTCCTTGTTCGACAGCGACACCAGGACCGGCCAGCCCGTGGCGGCCAGCTCGGCCAGCCTTCGGGTGATCTCCAGCGAGTGCCACGTGTTCTTGCCGAAGTCGTGCGCGGGGTCGATCAGGATCCTGGCCGCTTCCACACCGGCCTTCACGGCCCGGTCCGCCAGGGCGAGCGTGGTGCGGCGCACGTCGTCCACCACGTCGGAGTAGGCGACCCGGAACGGGCGGGTCCGCGGCGGCAGGCCCCCGGCGTGCGAGCAGACCAGGCCGACTCCGAACTCCGCCGCTACCTCGGTCAGCCTGGTGTCCCACCCGCCCCACGTGTCGTTGATCAAGTCGGCCCCCGCGGCGCAGACCTCCCGCGCCACCTCGTGCCGCCAGGTGTCCGCGCTGATGATCAGGTCCGGGTAGGCGTCGCGCACCGCCGCGACGAACGGGACGGTGCGGCGGATCTCCTCGCTCACCTCGACCTCATCGCCGGGCCGGGCCGGCACGCCCCCGATGTCCACGAGGTCGGCGCCCTCGGCGACCACCACGTGCACGCGCTCCAGGGCCGCCGCCGGATCCCAGGTCACGCCGGGCTGGTAGAACGAGTCGGGGGTCCGGTTGACGATCGCCATGACCAGGAGCCGGTCCGGCTCGAAGGCCTGCCGGCCGAGCCGCAGAACGCGCTGCGCCCCTGGGTCGCTCATCGGGCCGGGGCCCGCGGCACGTCGCCAGGTCGCGCACCCCGCCCGGCGGCGATGACGGTTCCGGCCGGCGGCCGCTCGTGCGTCGGTACCGGCCGGGACCGCTGGAGGACCTGGTCGCCCTCCCTGACGAACTGCTCGAGCGTGGCGTCGCCCACTAGGCGGTGGGGTCCAGAGCGCCGGTTTACCGCCAGGGCCAGGAGTTCCGCCGCCATCACGCCGAGGTCGTGATTGGCCTGGTGGCGATGCGCGCGCGAGCCCAGGTCCACCTGCGCCAGCGCGTCCAGGCCGTGGCGGGCGGCGGTATCAAGCAGCGTCGACATCTCCACGCCGTAGCCGACCGGGATGGGCAGGGACTCCATCAGCGCGCGCCGGGCCGCCCATTCCCCGGCCAGCGGCTGGACCACCCCGGCCAGGTGCGGCCACCACAAGCTCAGCAGCGGCCGTGCGACCAGCTCGGTGACCCGGCCGCCCTCGGTCGAGATGGAGCCGTCCTCCTCGGTGCGGACTCGGTCGTAGAAGCCCTTGACCAGGTGCACGCCGGGGTCGGCCAGCAGCGGCCCGAGTAGGCCAGTTACGAAGTGCGGACCCCACTGGGTCAGGTCGGCGTCGACGAAGACCAGGACGTCGCCGCTGGTGACCAGGAGCGACTTCCACAGCGCCTCGCCCTTGCCCTGGTAGGTCCCGAGCCCCGGCGCGATGTCGCGCGCCCGGTGTACGACCGCGCCCGCCTCAGCCGCCGCCCGGCCGGTGGCGTCGGTGGAGTCGGAGTCGATGACCACGAGCTCGTCGACCAGGGGCGCGTCCGCCACCAGGGCCTGGACCAGCGGGCCCACCACCCCCGCGACCGTCCGCTCCTCGTTCCTGGCCGGTATGACCACGCTGATCGCCATGCCGACCTGGCGCTTACGCTCGAGCAACCGGTCGAGCGGCCAGTCCGTCCAGTGCGAGGTCCGTCGCCGGTACCAGGCCTCCGCGCGGGGGTCCATTCTCCCGGCGACTCCTTCCGCTCATCCCGACACCAGGCTACCGGTGCTCCCTGCGGCGGCAGCGGCCCGGCGGAACGACGGCAGCGGCACCGTGTCGGTGATCTACATCTGAGGCCACCCTCAGCACCCCCATCCAAGCGAGCCGTCGCCTCACCACCTTGGTGTCGCGATGGTGAGACGATCGGCTGGTGCAGATCGGGATACTCGGACCTTTCGAGGTTCGCTCGGACGGCGGCGCGCTGGCCGACGTGCCGGGTGCCCGGTTGCGCGCACTGCTGATCGCCCTCGCCCTTGAACCGGGACGCGTCGTGTCGAAGGCGGCGCTCATCGACTGGATCTGGGGTGAGCAGCCGCCTGCCGATGCGGCGAATGCGCTGCAGCGCCTGGTTTCCCGGCTGCGCAAGGCGCTGCCGGAGGGGTCGATCGAGGGCCACCCGGGCGGCGGCTACCGGTTGGCGGTCGAACCCGACGCCGTCGATGCGGGCGTCGACCCTTCGCCGGAGCTGTCCGCCTTGCACGTCGTGCTGCTACGGGGTGAGCTGGGACGACGGGAGGAGAACCGGAAAACCAACGTGCGAGCCGAGCTGACGAGCTTCGTCGGCCGGGAGGCCGATATGGCCGCGGTCCGCGAGCTGACCGGGGAGCATCGGCTGACCACCCTGATCGGCCCGGGCGGCTCGGGCAAGACCAGGCTGGCCACGGAAACCGGGCGCACGCTGCTCGGCGACCTGCCGGACGGCGTCTGGCTGGTGGAGCTGGCCGCCATCGGCGCCGACAGCACCGACGGCGACGTGGCCCAGGCGGCGCTGGCCGGGCTCGGGCTCCGGGATGCCCTGCTCGGCACGACACCGAACGCTGATCCGGTGGACGGGCTCATCGCCGCGCTGCGCGAGCGGGAAGCGCTGCTGATCCTGGACAACTGTGAGCACGTGATCGAGTCGGCGGCCGCGTTCGCCGACCGGGTGCTCGGGGAGTGTCGGCGGCTGCGGATCCTGGCGACCAGCCGGGAACCGCTCGGCATCACCGGTGAGGCGCTCTGGCAGGTGGACCCGCTCGCCGTGCCCGAGGGGGCCAGCCCCGGCGAGATTGAGATCGAATCTTCGCCCGCCGTCCGGCTGCTGCGCGATCGAGCCGGTGCCGTACGCAAGGATCTCGGCGGCGATGCCCGCACCTTGTCGACGATGGTGCGGATCTGCCGGGCGCTGGACGGGATGCCGCTGGCGATCGAACTGGCCGCGGCCCGGTTGCGCACCATGACCATCGAGCAGCTCGCCAACCGGCTCGATGACCGGTTCCGGCTGCTGACCAGCGGCAGCCGTACGGCGTGGCCCCGGCACAGGACGCTGCGCGCGGTGGTCGACTGGAGCTGGGAGCTGCTCACCGAGGCCGAGCGGATGGTGCTGCGCAGGCTGTCGGTTTTCTCGGGCGGGGCGAGCCTGGAGGCGGCCGAGCGGGTCTGTGCCGCCCCTGGCGTCGAGCAGAACGCGGTCAAGCCGGCCGAGGTACTGGAGTTGCTCACGTCGCTGGCCGAGAAGTCGCTGCTGCTTTCCGGAGGCGACGGCGCACTGCGCTACCGGATGCTCGGCACGATCAAGGAGTACGCCGCGGACCGGCTCGCCGAGGCGGGGGAATCGGGCCTGGCCCGGCAGGCGCATCTCGGCTACTTCACCGAACTCGCCGAGTCCGCGGAGCCGCACCTGCGCCGCGCCGAGCAGTTGGCCTGGCTCGCCAGGCTCGAGGCGGATCACGACAACATCGGTGCCGCGATGCGCGGCGCGATCGCGGCCGGCGAGGCGCTGATCTTCACGACGCGCTCGGTTATCTGGCCGGCGATCTCGACCAGGCCCGTGCCCACCGCGTCGCGGCCTGGCAGGCGGCGTCCGAGGCGGGGCTCCTGCCCCTGATCGCCCAGGTCATCGTCGGGGTCGCGGACCTGGCCGTTCGCCTCGGCCGGTACGGACAGGCGGCGCGGCTGCTCGCGGCCAGCGTCGCTGTACGCGGACAGCCGGATCGTTCCCACCCGGATGCCGCCAGGATCGAGCGGGAAGCGCTGCGTCACCTCGGCGAAGCCCGGTTCGCCGAGGTGACGCAGGAGGGTACGCAGGCGAGCTGGCCCGAGCTGGTCGAGGTCACGCTCGCTTCGTGAAGGTGGCGAGCGACCACAGGTAGCCGACCAGGGCGATCCCGACGCACCACGCGATGGCGATGATCGCCTTGCTGGCGGACGGTTCGCCGGTCAGCAGCCCGCGCAGCGTTTCGATGATCGGGGTGAAGGGCTGGTACTCCGCGAATTGCCTTATCCCGGGCCCCATCTTGTCGGCCGGCACGATCGCGCTGCTCAGGAACGGCAGCAGGACCAGCGGTACGGAGGCCATGCCCGCCGATTCCGGGGTTTTCGCCGCCAATCCCAGGGCCACGGTGAGCCAGCTGGTCGCGAAGCAGACCACCACGATGAGGCCAATCGTGCCGAGCCATTCGGGGAAGCTCGCATGCGGGCGGAATCCCAGCGCGAACGCCACGCCGATGATCGCCGTGATGGCGACCAGGCTGCGGAGCACGCTGGCGACGACCTGAGCGTTCAGTACGGCACTGCGGGAGATATCCATCACCTTGAACCGGTTGATGATCCCCTTGGTCATATCGGAGTTCACGGCCAGCGCGGTCGCGCTCAACCCGTAGCAGATCGTCAAGACGATCATGCCCGGCGTCGCGTAGTCGACGTACTTGACCCCGACGTTGAAGGCGCCGCCGATCTCACCGACGAACATCAGCATGATCACGATCGGGAGCAAGATCGCGTTGAACACCGCCACCGGGTTCCGGACCGTGTGCTTGAAGTTGCGACGCAGCATGATCGTCGAATCGGTGCTCATCGTGCGTTCTCCTTAGTGCTCGCGTGGCCGGTCAGGGCCAAGAAGACGTCATCGAGGTCCGGGGTGTGCACCGAGAACTCTTCGACTTCGATCGATTGTGCGTCGAGTTGGTCGAGCAGGGCCCGTACGGATTTCGCTCCGCCATCGCTCGGGACCCGCAGGACCAGGTCGTCCTCGTCGTCGCGGGCGGCGCCGGGCAGGAGCCGACTCGCGGTGTCGAGTCCGAGGTCGTCGGCGAACCGGAGCCGGACGTGACTACCGGGGACCTGGCGCTTGAGTTCGGCCGGAGTGCCCTGGGCGACTACATGGCCCTGGTCGAGCACCGCGATCCGGTCCGCGAGCCGGTCGGCCTCCTCGAGGTACTGGGTGGTCAGGAAGATGGTCACGCCGTCGGCCACCAGCTCCCGGATGATGTCCCACATCGTGCGGCGGCTGCGCGGGTCCAGTCCGGTCGTCGGCTCGTCAAGGAAGATGATCTCGGGCCGGTCGACCAGGGTCATGGCCAGGTCCAGCTTCCGGCGCATGCCCCCGGAGTAGGTCGAGGCCAGCTTGTGGGCCGATTCGGTCAGGTCGAATCGCTCGAGCAAGTCCGTGACCACCCGCTTGGCTTCGCCTGCCCCTAGCCGCTTGAGATCCGCCATCAGCTGGAGGTTCTCCTGCCCGGTCAGCAGTTCGTCCACCGCGGCGAACTGGCCGGTGACCCCGATGGCCGCGCGCACCGCCTTGGTCTCGGTCGCCACGTCATGCCCGGCGACGCGCGCCGTTCCGCCGTCGGCCCTGATCAACGTGGTCAGCACGTTGACCGTCGTCGTCTTGCCCGCCCCGTTCGGGCCGAGCAGGGAAAAGATCGTGCCCGTTTCGACGTCCAGGTCGATGCCGTCAAGAACGACCTTGTCCTGGTACGACTTCCGCAGCCCGCAAGCCGCTATCGCTGAATTCCTCATGGATCCAGACTCAGGGCCCGGACCGTCATCCGCCTGACACGCCCCTGACACGAGCGCTGTCAGGCCGCCCCCTGCGGACCCTAGGCGCGACCGTAGACTGGGATGGCCGCCCCGGAGATGAGGATGGCGTCGTCGGAGACGAGGAAGGCCAGGACGGCGGCGAGCTCGGACGGCTTCGGCCAGCGGTCATGCTTCGCGTTGGGCAGGGCCGCACGGTTGGCCGGGG
>JBOHCK010000042.1:0-26681 GCA_050698755.1 Streptosporangiaceae bacterium
ACGTTCTGAACTGGTGCGAACGGGCCGGGATCAGGCACGTGACCGTGTTCGTGTGCTCCGCTGAGAACCTGCAACGGCGGGGTGACGCCGAGATCGCGTTCCTCATGCAGGTCATCGAAGACGTCGTGGTCGGCAGGCTGGCCCGGCCGCAGGCCACCTGGCAGGTCCATACCGCGGGCACGCTCGATGTGCTGCCCGGCAGCACCGCCCGCGCGCTGAAAGAGGCGGTAGAGGCGACCCGGGAGTGTGCCACCGGAGCGCACGTGACGCTCGCCATCGGCTATGGCGGGCGCCAGGAGGTAATCGACGCGATCCGCGCGCTGCTCTACGAACAGGCAGAAGGCGGCGGTACGCTCACTGGACTCGCCGAGATCCTCACCACCGACGACATCGCCCGGCACCTGTACACAGCCGGGCAGCCCGATCCCGACCTGGTCATCCGCACCAGCGGTGAGCAGCGCGTCTCCGGCTTTCTGCTCTGGCAGAGCGTGCACTCCGAACTGTACTTCTGCGACGCCTACTGGCCCGCGTTCCGCGAGATCGACTTCCTGCGAGCACTGCGCACCTTCGCCGCCAGGCAAAACCGGCGCGGAGCCTGACGCCACCGTGGCCGCCCCACTGCGCCGCCGCGGCTGAACTGGCTCTCCCTGCGCGTGCGGGCCAGGGTGCGGGATGGCGCTTTCATGATCGTGGGTAGTTTGGGGTAAATAGCGCGCGAAACTGCACACGATCATGGAATTGGGGGCGTAGGCACCGCGTCGATGCCGGCTTCGCGGCGCTGGGCGGGCGTGATCGTGGTGGGGGCGCCGGTCAGCGGGTCCAGGCCGGAGGCGGCCTTGGGGAACGCGATCACGTCGCGGATCGTGGGCGCCCCGGCCAGCAGCATGCACACCCGGTCCCAGCCGAACGCGATGCCGCCGTGCGGCGCCGAGCAGTGACCGCCGAGACCGTGAATGGACATATGGCGGAATGAGTTCCGGAAATGTTTAGGGTGCACCTGGCGGGTAGCTAGCAGCCACAGGGTCGCCTGATCTTAGGGCGCTCATCCGGAAACGCTGTTAGGAGCTCCCTTGATCGTTCTTGGCATAATCCTTCTCATTATCGGGTTCGTCGCAAAGATCGCCATCATCTGGACGATCGGCATCGTCGTCGTCGTCGCGGGCGCGGTCTTGGCCCTGCTCGGGATGGCTGGTCACGCCATCGGCGGCCGCCGACACTACTTCTGACCGTGGCGCCGGGCGCCGCGGCTACGACGCCAGGCGACTGCGGGCCGGCCCAGGCCGGCACCCTTGCGGCGGAGGGCCTGGAACTCCCTAGACCGCTGCGGCTGCTTCTCACCGCGGGCTGGAGCCTGACCGAGTCGGTCGGGCTGCCCGCGGCGGCCTATCTCCTCGCCGCCTGGCTCGATGGCCGCGACGCGGGCTTGATGGCGGGACTGGCCGCCATCTGGCTCACCGCGGTCATCCGCAAGGCCGCGACCGGATCCGTGCCGAGCCTGCTGACGATTTCCGCGGTGGTGCTCACGGTGCAGACGGCGGTGGTGCTAGCCACCGGCGAGCTCTGGCTCTTCTTGCTGCAGTTCCCGCTGGCCAACCTCTGCATGTGCGTCCTGTTCGCCCGGACAGCGCGCGGTCCGAGCCCGCTCGTGGCCCGGCTGGCGGCTGAGGTGGTCGCGCTACGTCAGCCGGCCACCCACTACCCGGGCCTGCACCGCTTCTTTCAGGGGGCGACCTGGTTGTGGGCGGGCATCTTCATGCTGCTCACGGCAGGCCTGGCGGTGCTGATGGTGACCGAGCCTGCCGGCATCTTCCTGACGTTCTCAACCGCCGCTACTGCCGTGCTCGTCGCTGCTGGAACCGGCGTGTCCACCTGGTGGTTCCTCTCCGTGCTGCGCAGGCTCGGGCTGAGGCTCCGTTTTGCCCCTAGCCCGGGAAAGGGTCCTGTGGGGCTCTAAGAGGCCGACGGGGAGCGCAGCGTCGGACGGTTGTGCTAGTGCTATTCGAGCACAAGTGCATCGGGAGAGACTGGCCGGGAAACGTCACGGCAGGGAGAGTTGTGGCACGTGCACGCGTGATGTCGGCGCGCGAGCTGTCCAGGGCGTACCTGGCCCGGCAGCTGCTGCTGCGCCGGGCCGCGCTCGGGCCGGTCCAGGCGCTGCGCAGGCTCGTCGCGGTCCAGGCGCAGTACTCGCCGTCGCCGTACCTGGCGCTGGCGGCCCGCCTGGAGCCATTCGCGATCACCGACCTGGAAGGCTGCCTGCGGACAGGCCTGATCGTCAAGTCCACCCTGATGCGCGGGACGCTGCACCTGACGCCGGCATCGGTGTACCCGGACATTGCCGCGCTCGTTCACGCCGGGGCGGTCCGGCACTGGCAGCGGATCTGGGGGTCTAGGGCCCAGCCGGGCGTCGCTACGGACGCGCTGGCCCGCGAACTGGCCGATTACCTGGCGACGCCGCGCACCGCCGAGGAGATCCGCGCGCACGTTGACGTGCTGACCGGCGGCGCGCTGCCCGCCCGGGCGCTGCTGCCGAGCGCGAAACTGCTCGTGCCGAGCGTGCATGTCCCGCCGTCGGGCCTGTGGCGTGAGCACGGCGCGCCCGGGCTGGTGGCCTGGCCGGCGCCGTTGCCATCCGCGACGGAGGCGTCCCGGCGCCTGGTGCGGAGCTACCTGGCCGGTTACGGCCCCGCGACGCGCGCCGACATCGTCCGGTTCGCCCCGCTGCGCAAACCTGAGCTCGACGACGCCCTCGCCGCCCTCGAACCGCTGGTGCGGCTGGCCGGCGAGGACGGGCGGGAGCTTGTCGACCTGCCGCGCGCGCCGCGGCCGCGGGATACCGAGCGGCCCGCGCCGCCGCGGCTGCTGCCGAAGTGGGACTCCGCGCTGCTGTCGCACGCCGACCGCCGCCGGATCCTGCCCGAGGCGCTGCGGGCTCGCGTGATCAACCCAGCCAACGGAGACGTGGCCGCGACCTACCTGCTGGATGGCGTGGTGGCGGGAACCTGGCGGGTCGATCGCCAGGATGACCACGTGGTCATCCGGCTTCAGCCGCTCGGAACAGGCCGCGAGCATGGCGATCCCGCGCTGGAGGAGGAAGCGCGGCGGACCGCCGCGTTCATGGAACCGGACGCGACCAAGATCGACGTGGAGGTGAGCACGGGCGGCGCGGCCGCGTAGTCAATTCACGCGGCGCATGGCCCGGAGCACGGTGTCATGCACGGTGACCTCGTTGCCGGCGGGATCGGTGACGGTCCTGCCGGGAGCGGCGTTCGTGATGATCGCCCACTGGCCTGGGTCGAGCTCGGCCGCGATGTCGTCACCGGTGTAGAACAATTCGGGCATGTTCGGGCGCGGGACGGTGGTCTGCAGGTCCGAGGGATGATGGCAGACCATGAGCAGGCTCCCGCCGGGCGCTACGGCCCGGGCCAGGTGCTCCAGCAGGGCCTGCCTGCGCGCGGGCGGCAGGTGGACGTACTGGACGGACACCAGGTCGTACCGGCCAGGGCCCGGGTCCCAGGAGGTGACGTCTTCGTGGACCCAGTCGATACGCCCGGCAATGTCCGCGCCGGCCTGGTCGGCGTGAGCCGAAGCCCGCTCGAGCGCGACGGCGGACAGGTCGACGGCGATCACGTGCCACCCGCGGCCGGCCAGCCAGATCGCGTCGGCGCCCTCGCCGGCGCCGACGTCGAGCGCGTGGCCCGGGGACAAGTCCCCCGCCTGGGCTACCAGGTGCGGGTTGGGGTTGCGGCTCCAGAGCGCGTCTTTCGACCGGTACCGCTCATCCCAGGCTTCCCGGCTGAATGGGTCGGAACTCAATGGGTCGGACATGTCGGGCGATCTCCCGTGGCAGGCAGGGCCTAAGTCAAGAACCGCGAAACTGCCGTCCGATGCGGGCAGGCGCGGCGGCGGGTAGTTGGGGGGCGCCGCCGCACCCTGCTCACGTTAGTCCTTCACCAGGCGCGGCGCGAGCATGTTCTTCTGAGGCGGAACATAGCGCTGGCCGGGGTTGTTCACGCGGGCATGATCGAGGAGGGTTTTGCCGAACTGATCGGCGGGCGGCGGCAAGGGGTGCTGGTCACCCTCAGGAAGGACGGCTGGCCGCAGCTGTCCAACGTGAACTACGGGTGGGACCCCGAGACGCAGACCATCCGGGTGTCGACCACCGACGATCGCGCCAAGACCAGCAATATGCGGCGCGATCCGCGGGTCAGCTTCCACGTCACCAGCGGCGACTTCTGGTCGTACGTGGTGGTGGACGGGCATGCGGAGCTGTCGGCCGTGGCCAAGGACCCGCACGACGCGGCGGTCGAAGAGCTGATCGACCTGTACCGAGCGGTCCAGGGCGAGCACCCGGACTGGGACGACTACCGGGCCGCCATGGTGCGCGATCAGCGCCTCGTGGTGCGGATCAAGGCCGAACGATCGTACGGCGCGGTCAGGCGATGATTCGCAACCAGGACGAACGGTAGGCATAGTCTTAGACAATGCTGACCGACTCCTACGGGCGGGTCGCTACTGACCTGCGAGTATCGCTCACCGACAGGTGCAACCTGCGGTGCGCGTACTGCATGCCGCCCGAGGGCCTGGACTGGCTGCCCTCTCCCGAGCTGCTCACCGACGACGAGTTCGTGCGGCTGATCGGGGTCGCGGTGGGGCTGCTCGGCGTCCGCGAGGTCAGGTTCACCGGCGGCGAGCCGCTGCTGCGGCGGGGCCTGGTCGGCATCGTCGCGCGGACCGCCGAACTGCGCCCGCGCCCGGAGATTTCGCTCACCACTAACGCGATCGGGCTCGCGCGCACCGCCGGGGCGCTGCGCAAGGCGGGCCTCGACCGGATCAACGTGTCGCTGGACACGCTGCGGCCTGAGACGTTCCGCAAGCTGGCCCGCAGGGACAGGCTGCCGGACGTGGTGGACGGGATGGCCGCCGCCGCCGAGGCTGGGCTGCTCCCGGTCAAGGTCAACGCCGTGCTCATGCGCGACCTCAACGACGACGAGGCCGTGCCGCTGCTGCGGTTCTGCCTGGATCACGGCTACGAGTTGCGCTTTATCGAGCAGATGCCGCTGGACGCGCAGCACGGGTGGAAACGCGCCGAGATGGTGACGGCCGATGAGATCTTCGCCGCCCTGGAAAAGGAGTTCACGCTCACCCCGGACGACCCGGCCGCGCGGGGTTCGGCGCCCGCCGAGACGTTCCTGGTCGACGGAGGCCCGGCCCGGGTCGGCGTGATCGCGTCCGTCACCCGGCCGTTCTGCGGGAATTGCGACCGGGTCCGGCTGACCGCCGACGGCCAGGTGCGGAACTGCCTGTTCGCCCGGACGGAGAGCGACCTGCGGGGCCCGCTGCGGGCCGGCGCGAGCGACGCCGAACTGGCGGAAAGGTGGCGGCGCGCGGTCGCGGGGAAGCTCCCGGGCCACGGCATCAACGACCCGTCCTTCCTGCAGCCTGATCGTCCCATGTCCGCCATCGGCGGCTGACCAGCGTCTGCCACGCGGGCGGGGCAGGTCAGGGAGGCGCCACCATCGTCGTTCGGGATAAGGGTTCTCCGGCGCAGCGGACGGTCAGCAGGGATCGGCGGGACGGTACGCCGGGCCGTGCGCGTCGTCGCAGTGCGGCTCCGGGACAGGGCGGTCCGCGTGGTCGACCTGCAGGGTGGCGTGGGTGATGCCGTACTGCTTGCTCAGGAAGGCCTCGAGGTCGGCACGGACCGCATGGCAGTCCTCGCCCGGCGCGACGAGCACGTGCGCGGAGGCTGCGGGCAGGCCCGAGGTGATCTCCCAGATGTGCAGGTCGTGGACTTCGGCGACGTGCGGGCGGGCGGCCATCGCGGCGCCGACGGAGGCGGGCGACAGGCCCGCGGGCGCGGCCTCGAGAAAGATCCGTCCCGACTCCATGATCAGCCCGGAACCCGCGTGCACCATCAGCACCACCACGATCAGCGTGGCGATCGCGTCGGCCCGGGCGAACCCGGTGAGCAGGATGATCAGCCCGGCCGCCGCCGTCGCGATGAACGCGTACAGGTCCGTGATGATATGCCGGTACGCGCCCTTGAGGTTGAGGCTCTGGCCGTGCGCCCCGGCCCGGGCGATCAGCCAGGCCACCGCGAGGTTCACGGCCACGCCGGCCAGCGCGACGCCGAGGACGGTGCCGCCGGTCACGGCCGGCGGGCTGATCAGGCGACGGATCGCCGTGTAAGCGAGCCAGGCCGCGAGCAGGACCAGGGTGATCCCGTTGGCCTGGGCGGACATGATCTCGGTGCGCTTGAGGCCGTAGGTGTACCCGCCGGCGGGCGGCCGGGCGGCCAGCCGCGCCGTGATCAGCACCAGCGCGATGGACGCGGCGTCGGTCAGCATGTGCGCGGCGTCGGAGAGCAGCGCGAGCGAGTGCGCGGCCAGGCCCGCCACGACCTCCCCGGCCATGAAGGCCAGGATCAGCGCGAGGGCGGCCGACAGCCACCTGGCGTCCGCGCCGGAGGCCGGGCCGTGCGAGTGCCGGTCGGTTCCCGTCACGATCCGACGATATCCGCACCGATCAGGGGGGCGTTGCCGCGCGGGCAGGGGCGCGTGGTGTTACCGCACTCTTACGGAGCCGCCGACGCCGGGCGTGTCCTGGCCGCCGTCCCGTACAAAGGGCCCATGACTGCGCAAGCCCGGGACGGCCGGCGTCCGACGCGACGGGGTGTGCTGCTCGGGGCGGGCCTGGCCGGGCTGGGCGGAGCGCTGGCGGGGTGCAGTACCGCCGCCGTTCCCTACGGCGCCGACGAGGCCGGAGTGCTGCCACCGCAGCCCGGTCCGACTCCGTCCTCGATGACGCTGCCGGCCGCCCCGCCGGCGCCCCGACCCACCAGAACCGCCCGGGGGAAGGATCGCCGTACGAAGGTTACCGGTGTCGTGCTCGGATCGGCCCGCGATATCCCGGTCGGTGGCGGCCAAATCTTCGACGCCGAACGAGTCGTGGTGACTCAGCCGGCGCGTGGCAAGTACCGAGCCTTCAGCGCCGTCTGCACGCACGTGGGGTGCCTGCTCAACCAGGTTGCCGACGGCACGATCGACTGCCCCTGCCACGGCAGCAGGTTCAGGATCACCAACGGCGCCGTGGTCAACGGGCCGGCCCCCGCGCCGCTGCCGAAGAAGCGCGTCACGATCGTCCGCGGGAAGGTCATCCTGCTGTAACACCCGGGGGGGCGACCCCCCGCGCACGGGGGGGCTGCCCGCCCCCCCGTTACCCCCCTGGGGCAGGATGGGCGGCGTGGGATCGCTCATGCTGCTCGATACCGCTTCGCTGTACTTCCGGACGTTCTTCGGGGTGCCCGATACGGTCCGCGCGCCCGACGGGACGCCGGTGAATTCGGTCCGCGGGCTGCTCGACGCCATCGGCCGGCTGGTCAGGGCCCGGCGGCCCGCGCGGTTCGTCGCCTGTCTGGATGCGGACTGGCGGCCGGCGTTCCGGGTCGCGGCCGTCCCCTCGTACAAGGCTCACCGCCTGTCCGCGGACGGCGTCTCGGAAGAGATACCGCCCGCGCTCCTGGCCCAGATACCGGTGATCGAGGAGGTGCTGTACGCGTCCGGGCTGACGGCTGTCGGGCATCCCGGCTTCGAGGCTGACGACATCATCGCCACCCTGGCCGCGCGTTCCGCCGACCCGGTCGACGTCGTGACCGGGGACCGGGACCTGTTCCAGCTCGTCGACGACGCCAGGGGCGTCCGGATCATCTACACCCAGAAGGGCCTGCTCAGGCCGGACGTCATCGACGAGGCGGCGGTGGCCGCCAAGTACGACATCCCCGGGCGCGCCTACGCCGACTTCGCGGCGCTGCGCGGGGACCCGAGCGACGGCCTGCCCGGCATACCGGGCGTGGGGGAGAAGACCGCGGCCGCGCTGATCAGGACGTTCGGCAGCATCGAGGGCATCGCCAGGGCCCTGGACCTCGGGCACGGCGGGTTCCCGCGCGGGGCCAGGGAGAAGCTCGAGCGGGCCAGGGGTTACCTGGACATCGCCCTGTCCGTCGTCCGGGTGGTCGACGATGCCCCGCTGCCGGCCGTGGACGGGCAGCTCCCGGCCGTGCCGCCCGATACCGCCCGCCTGAAGGAGCTTGGCGATCGGTGGGGCCTGGGTTCTTCGCTCACGCAGTTCCTCACCGCCGTGACGCGGGCCTAGCATCTATCTCGTGACTGGTGATCTCTTCCCCGCGGATCGGCTTGACCTCGTGCGCGAGTCCGCCCGCGCGGCCGGGCTGGACGCCGTGCTGCTGACCCCGGGCCCGGACCTGAGGTACGTGGCCGGGTACGACGCCAAGCAGCTGGAACGGCTGACCTGCCTGGTGGTGCCGGCCGACGGCGACCCGGCGCTGTTCGTGCCGCGCCTGGAGCTTCCCGCGGCGCAGGCGTCGCCGGCCGGGGCCCTCGGCCTGGAGTTCGTGCCCTGGGGGGAGACCGCCGATCCGTACCTGATGGTCGCGGCCCGCCTCGGGCACGCCAAGACGGTCGGCCTGTCCGACCGGATGTGGGCCCTGTTCGTCCTGCAGTTCCGTGACGTGCTGCCCGCCGCGCGCCTGGCGCTGGCCTCCGGCGCCCTGCGCCCGCTGCGGATCAGGAAGACCCCCGCCGAGGTCGCGGCCCTGCGGGAGGCGGGCGAGGCCATCGACCGCGTGCACGCAGGGGTCCCGGAATGGCTGCGGCCCGGGCGGACCGAGCGGGAGGTCGGCTCGGTCATCACCGAGGCCATCCTGGCCGAGGGGCACGCAGGAGTGGACTTCGTGATCGTGGGTTCCGGCCCCAATGCCGCGAGCCCCCATCACGAGGTGTCCGACCGGGTCCTGGCCGTGGGCGACGTCGTGGTGGTGGATATCGGCGGCGCCATGCCCTCCGGGTACTGCTCGGACAGCACCAGGACGTACGCGATCGGCGAGCCGCCCGCGGAGTTCGCCGCCTACTACAAGGTCCTGCGCGACGCCCAGGAGGCCGCGTGCGAGGCCGTGCGGCCGGGGGTCACGGCCGAATCGGTCGACGCGGCGGCGCGCGAGCCGATCACCGCGGCCGGCTACGGCGAGGCGTTCTTCCACCGAACCGGGCACGGGATCGGCCTGGAGACGCACGAGGATCCGTACATCGTGACGGGCAACCGCGAGCTACTCGAGCCGGGTATGGCGTTCTCGGTGGAACCGGGCATCTACCCAGGTCCGCACGGCGCGCGGATCGAGGACATCGTGGTCTGCACCGCCGACGGCTGCGAACGGCTCAATCACACGACTCGAGAGCTGATCGTCGTCGGCTAGCGCCTGTGCTCCGCCGGTGCCCGATAAGGTGACGTCGTGGTGGGCCACTATGCCGATTTTTCATCGCCAGCGCGGGCGCGTCCGCTGCCATCTTGGGGTTGCTGGTCGTCGCCGTAACGGTCGTCAACGCGGATGACGGGAACCTCACCACTCGCGAGCTGCGAACTGCGTTGGCCGGGAGCGCGTTTGTGGCCCTGGTCGACATCTTCATCGTCTCGATCGTGGCCTTGACCGGGGGCTCGGTCGTCTTCGGGGGATCAAGTCTGGCCATGGCAGCCGTCGGCCTGCTGGCCACCAGAGGGCTGGTAGGGAGGGCCAAGCGGGCTGGAAATTTCTCCCGCGACTCTCGAACCAGAGAGCTGAATATCGCCTTCGCGTCTATTTCGGTGGGGGCCTACTCGGTCCAGCTCGGCCTCGCCGTAGCGCTCCTGGCGAACACCCGGAGTGCCACGCTGCAACATGCGCTGATCCTCGTCATGGTGGCTTTGTATTGCAGCGCTTTGGCTCGGACATGGGAGGTCATGGGGATAACCCGGCGCGGATAAGCCAGCCTGAGGGTATTTGCGGCCGGGATTACCTGTCGGGGGAGCCTGGGGATCCCGGCGGGTCGATGCGGCCCTGATTCTCGGCCAGGAACCGCTCGAACTGGGCCGCTAGCTCATCCGCGGTGGGCATGGTCTCGCCCTCGGCCAGCAGGCCCGCGCCCAGGTCAGCGTCGCCGCCGATGGTGTCCTGGGCCTGGATCGCCTCGGCCACGGTGTCGTACTGCTGCTCGAGCGCGCGGACCAGCTCGGCGACCTCCGCGGACTCGGCGACCTGGCGCTCGATGGCATGGTTGATCCGGTCCGATGCCTCGCGGAGTTCGGAGTCGGGGATCTCAAGGCCCGTCGACTTGATCACCGACTCGAGCAGGCCCAGCGCCGCCGGCGGGTAGAGGGTCTGGGCCAGGTAGTGGGGCACCTGCACGGCGAAGCCCAGCGCGTCCCGTCCGGCCTCGCCGAACCGCAGCTCCAGCAGGGCCGGTGCGCTGCCGGGCACCTGGATGCGGCTGGGCAGCCGCTGGTGGCCTGCGACCAGGCCTTCGCGCGTCGCGTGCGCGATCACCCCGAGCGGGCGCGTGTGCGGCATCCCGGCCGGGATGCCGAGGAAGCCGATCGCCGGGCCGGTTTCCAGCCGCGCGCACAGGCCGAGCATGGCCTCGGTGAACAGCGTCCACTCGTGATCGGGTTCGGGGCCCGTCAGCAGCAGGAAGGGCCGCCCGGCCGTGTCACGCAGCTGGTGCAGGGCCAGCTCAGGGACGTCGTAGCTCTCCCAGCGGCTGTTGTCGTAGGTCATAAGCGGGCGCCGGGATCTGTAGTCGATGAGCCGGTCGGTATCGAACCGCGCGACCGTCTCGTGCGGGAAGGTGTTGAGCACGTGCTCGGCGAGCAGGCGGCCCGCGTTGCCGGCGTCGATGAAGCCCTCAAGGTAGTGCAGCATCGGCGCGTTCGCGCAATCGGGCGCGGCGGGACCAAGTTCGTAGAGTTCCTCCGGGTTCCGCTGCATCTTTACAGTCTCGCATGGTCCGGCGGCTGCTAGGGCCTGGCGGCCTCAGGCTGCGCTAACGTGACCACGTGGAAGACATCGACCGCAAGATCGTGTCGCTGCTGGCGCGCAACGGCCGGATGAGCTTCACCGAGCTGGCCAGGCAGGCCGGGCTCTCGGTGTCAGCCGTGCATCAGCGCGTGCGCAGGCTCGAGCAGGACGGCGTGATCAAGGGCTATGTCGCGATATTCGACCCCGAGGACCTCGGCCTCCCGCTGACGGCCTTCGTTTCCATCAAGCCGTTTGACGCCGCCGCGCCTGATGACCTGCCGCAGCGGCTTGAGCACCTGACCGCGATCGAGGCCTGCCACAGCGTGGCGGGTGATGAGAACTACATCCTGAAGGTGCGGGTCCATTCGCCGTCGGCGCTCGAGGATCTGCTGCAGCAGATCCGCACCCTGGGCGGGGTCTCGACTCGCACCACGGTGGTGCTCAGCACCCCGTACGAGAACCGCCCGCCGGATCTGTGAGGATCTGTAAGCCCGAGCCGTCGGATCTGTGCGCCCGAGCCCCGATCTATGCGCCCTAGCCGACCCTGAAGACGCGGCCCGCGGGTAGGCCCTCGACGTCAACGTCGCCGGGCGCGACGGCGGCGGTGCCGTGGTAGGCGACGATGGCGTCCGTGATCCCTTCGGCCGGTGCCGCCACGATGGTGGCCCCGGCGATGAGGGCCAGATCGAGCAGCAGCGTGTAGGCGTCGGGTTCGCCGGACGGCGGCCCGGCCACCACGACGTCCCAGCGGGTCAGCCGCGGCCCTCCGGCCAGGGTGAGCCCGGCCAGGTCGGAGACCGGCACGGCGCCCAGGCCGGTGCTGCCGTTCTGCCGCCGTGGGTCGTGTTCGGCGGCGTCGAGCAGGGAGTCGAACGGGGTGGTCGCCGGGGTCTCGCCGAACGCGAAGATCTGGCGCACCCAGCTGCGCTCGGCGGCCTCGATGGCGAGTTCGGCCAGCGAGGCCGAGGTGATCAGCAGCCTGGCCCGGCAGGCGGTGAGCTGGGCGGCGATGTCCCCGGTGGTCGCCGCCGGGCGAAGAGGCCAGGCCGCGGCCCCGGCCGCGCGCACGGCGTGGACCGCCACCGCGTGGCTTGCCGCGTCCGCGACGAAGACGCCGACCGTATCGTCGCCCTGCAGGCCGCGCTTGGCGAGCCCGTGAGCCGCCGCGCGCACCGTGTGCGCGAACTGCGGCCACGTGGTCACCGTGCCGTCGGCGGCGTCGATGAGGGCGGCCCCGTACCCTGCCCCGTCAGCCAGCCGGAGGATGTGCGCGGTAATGGCCCGGTGCGACCCGTCCGCGCCCGGGCAGGGCGGTTCCGCCTCCATACTCGCCGTGGCACTGACGCCGAACTCCACCAGAACCTCCCGCCTGAGTGCATAACGAGCGGGCCCTGGCTTAGAGCCGGGACCCGCCCGGCCGCCGCGGCAAGCTGCGGGCTCCCACCCCCCCTTGGGAACCAGCGTGGCGCCGGGCTCGGGACCCACACGCCGCATGCGTGAGCGACGGTTGAACGCTATTCGCTTGGGGGTGATGTACACATGCGCCGAACTGTGCATTCCGGTGTGCATCTTGTGGCGCTGGACGATCCATTCAGGACGAGCGAGGTGGCCTGTGACGCGCGGCCCATGAGGCAACTTGTGTACGCGAGCTAAAGCCGAGCTTGCCGAGAATGTTCGCCACGTGGCGCGCCGCGGTGGCGGGGCTGATCACCAGTTCGTCGGCGATCTCCTTGTTCGACAGGCCCCGGCCGATGAGGAGGACGATCTCGTATTCACGCTTGGTGAGCGGCGAGGCGCCCCTGGTCAGCTGCCCGTCCGCGGCGTGACGCGGCGACAGGGCGGCGGCCAGCCGGGCCGGGTCGGTCCACGCGGGCTCGCCCGGATCGGCGGGCCCGGAGGGCGCCGCGGGCGCGTGGTCGGGCCTTTGGGCCTGTGGCGCGAGCGCGTAGGCGGCGGCCTGTTCGGCGGTCATCTCGCGCCCGGCGGCGAACAGGGCGGCGGCGGCCGCCGCGCCGAGCCTGCCGCGGGCTAGCTCCAGCACCTCTTCGACCCTGGAGCCGAGGCCGGACGGGTGTCCCAGGGATTCGCGCAGCTGGCAGGCGGCTCCGGCCAGCCGGGCGGCGCGCTCCGGCTGCTGCCGGGCCGCCGCGAGCGCCGCGAACGCCTCAAGACCGCGGGCGATGCCGAGTCGCTGGCCTGCGGCCTGGTTCAGCCGCAGCGCCTCGGCCAGCCTGTTCTCGGCTAGGTCGAGGTCACCGCGGCTCAGCGCGGTCCAGCCGACTCCGGCCAGGCAGCGGGCTATTTCCGGTCCGGCGTCCAGCTCGCGGAAGATCTTCGTGGCGTCCTCGAAGTGCTGCACCGCCATGTCGGCGTCGCCGCGGGCTCGCGCGACGGTGCCCAGCCCGTACTGGACCTGGGCGACGCCCCAGATGACGTTATCGCTGAGCACCTCGAGGGCGGCCTCGTAGGACCGCTGCGCCGCCTTCAGCTTGCCCTGGCGAACCGCGATCGCGGCCCGGGCGGCCAGGGCGATCCCGGTCTCCCAGTCGTTGCCCGCGGTCTGCGCCGCGGCGACGGCCTCGTCGATGAGCGTGGTGGCGTCGCCAACCCGGCCCGCGCGCAACGCGGCCTGGCCGAGGGTCCGCAGTGCCGTCGGGACCGCGAAGTCATCACCGCACGCCCGGCTGAGCTCCAGACCCTGCTGCGCGCTGCGCAGCAGGACGTCGTACTCCTGCAGGTCGAACGCGATGTCCGCGCGGCCGGCCAGCGCCCGTCCGCGCACCACCGGGGAAACGTGGTCTGCCTCCTGGGCCAGGAACCTGTCGAACCAGGAGGCTGCCTCGCGCTGGTCGCCATGGGGGACCCAGATGTACCGCAGCCCCGCGCACAGCCGCAGGCCCTCCTCGGTGTGGCCGTGCGCCAGGGACGTGGCCAGCGCGAGCCGGAAGTTGCCGTACTCGGCGAGGCCGCGGCGGAAGATGGCCCGGCGGACCGGCCAGGGCGGGTCCCCGCGGCGGAACATCCGCTCGGCCGTCCCCTCGATCAGGGCCAGCACGTAGTCACGGTGGCGGATGGCCAGTGCGTCCTGCTCGCCTGCCGTGGCGAGCCGCTCGGCCGCGTACTCCCTGATCGTGTCCAGCAGCCGGTACCTGGCGTCCCCGGCCGCCTCGCCGTCCAGGACCACGAGCGACTTGTCGATCAGGGAGATGAGGAGCCCGAGCACCGCGTCGGCCGGGATGATGTCGTCGGAGCACACCTGCTCGGCCATGTCCAGGTTCCAGCCGGAGAACACGGCCAGCCGGCGCAGCAGGGTCTGCTCGGGGCCGTCGAGCAGCTCGTAGCTCCAGTCCACGGTGGCCCGCAGCGTCTGCTGCCGGGGCGGCGCGGTCCTGTCGCCCGAGTCCAGCAGCTGGAACCGGTCACGGAGCCGGTCGGCGATCTGCTCGACCGACAGCGCGCGCACGCGGGCCGCCGACAGCTCGATGCCCAGCGGAATGCCATCCAGCGTTCGGCACAACCGCGCCACCGGGGCCGCGTTCTCTTCGGTCAGGATGAAGCCGGGCCTGGCGCCCGCCGCCCGCGCCGCGAACAGGCGGACGGCCTCGTGCGCGGTCACGTCCGTGGTGCGGGCGCCCTCGGGCGGCAGGTCGAGCGGCGGAACCCGCCAGACCGTCTCGCCCCTGACCCGGAGCGGCTCGCGGCTGGTGGCGATGATCCGTAGCCAGGGGCACCTGGCCAGCAGCAGCTGCACGAGGGTGGCACAGTCGCTGACCTGGTGCTCACAGGTATCGAGCACGAGCAGGAGGTGCCGTGACCGCAAGGCCTCGGCCAGCGTGTGCGCGAGCGGCACGCCCGGCTCCTCGCGCACGCCGATCGTGGCGGCGACCCGGTCGGCGGTCGGGCCGTGCCAGTCGGCCAGCTCGACCAGCCACGCCTCGCCAACATCGAGGCCGTCCTCGGCGCCCGCCTGGTCGCTCACGTCCCGCGCGAGCCGGACCGCGAGCCGGGTCTTGCCGATGCCGCCGGGGCCGCTCAGCGTCAGCACGCGAACCTCACCGAGTAGCCTGGCCAGCTCCGCGAGGTCCCGCTCGCGCCCGATGAAGCTGTTCGGCTCCGCGGGCAGATTACCGCTGAGCAGGGCGGTGGCCGGCTGCATAGCTCCTCTGGGTTCGCACTGTTGAAATGCTTAATGAAGCCGACCACCAACCTACCCTGTTCGCCCGCAGCTTAGGGGTCACTATTCGGCGCGGACGAAAACCGGGATGGCCGGTGTGTACCGGACTCGCCCGTAATACATCACTTTGACCAGCGCCCACCAGGTGGCGCCGGGCAGCGCCGTGGATGGCAGCCGGACGCCGAAGCGCACCGCCGTGGTCGCCTGCGGCAGCACGCTGAACCCCTGCGTCGCGGGGCCGAGCGCGTCCCACGTGCCGAACGGCGAGATGACCTGGGCCTCGCCGTGCAGCTCCGAGGCCAGCCCGCTGGTGATATTGACCACTATCTCGCCCCGCCCGCCCGGGGCCACGGTCAGCTCGGGGGTCAGCACCGCCACCGCCACCTCGGCCGCCGCCGCGCCGTAGTCGGCCTGCATCACCTCGAGCGCCTCCTCGGGGGGCAAGGCCGGGTCAGGCCAGCGGCGCTCGCCGATCGCGACCATGGCCGTGTCCTCCAGGAGATGGCCGAGCCCGTCGCGGATCCGCGCCGCGACGAAGTAGCGTCCCGCCCCGGTACCTTTTGCGGCTCGCACGGTCAGCTCCCAGGCGGCGTACCCGCCGGGCGCCAGCTCGTACCGCAGGTCCTGCTCGGTGCTGAGCCTCAGCTCGGCGGGCGCGACCAGCTCCACCGTCCCGGCGGCCGCCTCGGCCCCGCAGCCTACGGTCAGCGTCAGCGTCCCGGTGTCGCCCGCGTCGGCCAGGGCGACCCTGGTGGGGGAGAAGTGAGCCGCGACGGGGACGTTCCCGGCCGGAGCCGGGCCCTTCCCGTGCAGCCAGTAGCGGACGTAGATCGGCTCGACCGGTTCGGCGGACGGGACTGTCCCGCCGCCCGCGGGCGCGCGCGGGGACGTCCGCGCCACGAGGGTCACGGTCCCGAAAGCCGGCATGTCGACATTGATGCTGCCGTCCCCGGGGTCGCCGACCGGCAGGGCCGCCCCGTCGGAGTCCTCGAGCAGGTCGGTGAGAAACGCCTCCGAGGCCCCGGCGACCCCGCTGGCGAGCCGGACCCGCGCTGTCGTGGCCCGGCCGCTCGTCTCCCGCAGGCGGATGGCGACCGCCACCTCGGCTGCGTCCGGGGCGTCCGGGGCTTCCGGGTTCCGGCCCGAGGCCAGCGGGTTGCCCCGCGGTTTCAGCGCGCTGAGCGTGACGGTGGCCGGTTCCACCGTCAGCAGGTCGGTGCCGGCCGCCAGCGGCAAACCGCCGCCCGCCGCCAGCGGCGAACCGCCGGTCGCCACCGCGATCAGGTCGTGGTTGTAGTCCTCGGCGCTGGCGGCGAAGCCGGCCGCCCGCCAGTCGCCCGCGCCCGAGGCCAGCGCGTACTCGAACGTGTGACTCCAGTGCTGCCAGGCGAAACTGCTCCCGTCTGGCGCGGTCCTGCGGTCGCCGTCGATCCATATCCCGGACGGCCACGCGCTGCAGGAGCGCATCAGCGACATGTGCAGCGTGCCGTCGGGGGTGACCACGCAGCCGGGCGTGCCCCGGTTCAGGATGGCCACCGACCGGTCCGCCAGCGGCGCCGACACTGTGGCTGCAGACGGTTCGGCCCCGTCACTGTCCTCGACCTGATCACCAGCGTCGATCAGGGCGTCCGCCAGGTCTGTCGCGAGGGCCTCAACCGCCGTGGCCAGCTCACCGGGACCGTTGCCCGCCACGATCAGCACCGGCAGGTCAGTCGGCTCGCGTAGGTCGGGATCCGGCCCGAAGGCGTCCTCCCGGCCTCGCCCAGCTGGCACCCACAGCCGCGCCATCCCGCCACCCGAGCTCGCGGCCAGCCGCGCCCCCAGCTCCTTCGCGTACCCGGGCCCGGCATGCGACAGCACCTCGGCGGTGAACGAGTTCGCCTCGGGGCCGCCGACCGCGATCCTGACGTCGGGCAGGTTGGAGTCCGCGTCGATCGCCCCGTACCTGGGCCCGTCGGCCTCGCTGACCGTCGCGGTCACCCCGCTGGCGGCCAGCGCGGCCACCAGGTCACGTACCTCGCCGCGCAGGCCATCCCGGTCGTCGGGGCAGACGATCTCGGCGATGCCGATCGCCTCCGTCAGGCCGCCGGGGCCGCTCGTGCGGACCCGCGCCACCGAGCTGAGGCCGAACCACTGCTGGGCGGCGCAGTCACGTGTCCACCAGTGGTCCGCCGAATCCACGTCCACCACCCCGAACGACCGGCCGATCACCGCGGTCGCGGTCTGGTATACCGGCAGCCCGCCGGGGACGTCGGCGGGGAAGCGGACGCGGAGCAGCTGGTCATGCCCGTCGAACCCGTCAACGCGGGTGCGGAACTCCACCCGGTCCTCGCCCTGGAACAGCAGGATCTCCTGGGTGACCTCGAGCGTGCCGAATGAGTACGAGGCCACCAGCCGCGAGCCGATCGCGCAGCGCTCCGCGCGGACCTGGGCCGGCCCGGACGCCGATCCCTGCCCGGGGCCCTTCGGCGACAGGTGCCACGGCCCCTCGTTGTGCTTGGGATGCTGCGCGTACTCGTCCTGCAGCACTAGTTCGTTGCCGGGCCCGGTCAGCACGCTCGCGCCGGTGCGCTTGTCCAGGACGGTAACCGTCCCGCCGCGGGCCGGATCGGCGGTGATCACGTACGCGTCGTTCTCGATCGTGGTCCCCTGCGCGGCGGTGACGTCCCGCCACCCGGTCTTCTCGGCCGGTTCGCCCGGGTGCAGCGCGTAGGCCCGGAACCCGAGCGCGGGCACGTCGGCGGCCAGGAAGGTGAGGGTCACACCGGCCAGCGACCCGTCCGGCCGGCGGCGGATCCCCTCGGCCAGCGACGGCAACGGTTTTCCACTCTCGTCCCTGAGCTCAAGCCACCGGGTCCGGGTCCCGTCGTCCGGTACCTCCAGCGTGATCCGCGCCACCCCGCTCCGCGGCCGGGCCAGGCCGTTGAACACGCTGACGGTGCCCGAGTCCGGACCGGCCAGGTAGCGCGCGGCGTCGCGCCGCGCGGAAGACCCGAGATCCCAGGCCTCGCGCCAGCCGCCCAGCAGGTCCAGGTACACCTGGTCGGACTCGACCCCGGTGATGCCGTCGTGGTGGGCGCCGTAGGCGAGCAGGCGCCACGCCTTGTCCAGCGCCGCGTGCGGGTACGGGGCCCCGGCCAGCCAGGCCAGCGTGGCCAGCCGCTCGGCCTCCAGGACGGCGGTCTCGATGGCCCGCTGGCCCTGCTTGCCGTCGATGTAGGACACGTCCTTGCCGGTATACACCGGGTTCATGTCCCTGGACTGCGGGGTGATCCACGCCCTCGGCCGGTCCCCGAGGCCCGCCTCGGCGCGGACGGCGGCGAAGAACTCGCTGGGCACGGCCGTGGTGAACCGCGGCCACACGTACCTGTCGTTCCAGCTGCGGTGGACGTCCGTCACCCAGCGCGCCGGGATGACGTGGTCCACGCCGACCGGCAGCATGACGTTGCGCGTGGCAGCGACCTGCGCCAGCGCGCTGAACTGCCCGTAGGCCTCGCGCTCGGCCGCCTGCAGGTCCGGCAGCGAGTTCAGCCGCCAGCCCGCGCCGTAGTGGTGCGCCATGTAGTGGGTGAGCAGGCTCCCGCCATCCGGCGAGATCCACTCGAACTCGGTCCTGAACTGCATCCGCCCGATTCCGCCCTCGACCCCCCGCGGGCCCCACTGGTGGAACGGCCCCCTGGCCCAGGCCGAGGAGGTCAGCCCCGCCGCGGCCATCAGGCCCGGGTACCCGGGGTCGTGCCCGAAGACGTCAACCATCCACGCCGTCTTCGGGTCCCCGCCGAACACGTCCCGCTGGAACCCGATCCCGGCGACGGCGTTGCGGATCATCGCCTCGGCGCAGATCAGGGTGGTGCTCGGCTCGTTGTAGTTGCCGCCGACGATCTCCACCCGGCCTTCGGCCATCAGCCGGCGCAAATCCTGCCGGTCCTGCGGGTACGCGTCAAAGTAGGGCTTAAGATAGTCGATCTCGGCTAGGACGAACTTGTAGTCGCTGTCTTTCCTGGCCTTGTCCAGGTGCGCGCCGACCAGCTCGAAGGCGGATCTCACGTCGGGCAGGTTGCCGTTCTCGTCCGGCAGGCTGAGCTTGGCCTCGGTGAACTGGCCCTGCGTGTTCCACCACACCGGGTCGTAGTGGAAGTGGCTGACCATCCACATGGTCCAGCCCGGCTCGGCGGCCGTGATGTCCGCCTCGGTCTGGCTGCGCCCCGAGGAGGTCTCGACCGTCACCGTGACCCGCCGCGTGCTCCCCGGCTGGTAGGGAACCGCGAATTCCACCGGGACCTCGAAGGTCTCCTCTTCCCCCTGGTTCATCCCGGTTATCCCGAACGGACTTTGGTTCCTCACTCCGGGACCCTGCACGTGCACGAAGGCCGGCGTGTCGGGTGCGATGGCGGGCCCGTCATTCACCACTGTGACGCGCACGACCTGCAGCGGGCGCTGCGTGGTCCCTACGAACAGGTCAGTCGACTCAACGCCAGCGATCCGCATATTTCATCGTGACATACGCAGCCTGCGGGCGAACGATCGTGCCGCGCCGGCGGGGTCGCTGGCCTGCGTGATGGCGCGGACCACCACCACGCGCGTCGCACCGGCCGCGAGCACCTCGTCGAGCTGGGCCAGGCTGATCCCGCCGATCGCGAACCAAGGGCGGCGCGGTGCAGCCTGCGCTACGTGGGCCAGCAGGCCGGTGCCGGTCGCCGGGCGTCCCGGCTTGGTCGGCGTGACCCACACGGGCCCGGCGCAGAAGTAGTCGACGCCGGCCTCACGGGAGGCAGCGTCGGCCTGGGCGGGGCTGTGACTGCTGCGGCCGATGACCGGCCCCGGGCCGAGGATCTGCCGCGCCACCGGGACCGGCAGGTCGTCCTGGCCCAGGTGGAGGACGTCGGCGCCGGCCGCGAGCGCCACGTCGGCCCGGTCGTTCACCGCCAGCAGGCGGCCGTGCCGTCGGCACGCGTCGGCGAACACCTCGAGCAGTGCGAGTTCCTCGCCGGCCTCCAGGCCCTTCTCCCTGAGCTGGACGATGTCCACCCCGGCGCCGAGCACGGCGTCAAGGAACGGCGCCAGGTCACCCTGTGCGCGCCTGGCGTCGGTGCACAGGTAGAGCCGCGCGTCCGCCAGCCGCGCCCGCACGTCGCCAGTCATTCCGCCATCCAATCACCTGCCCGGAAGCCCAGCCCACGGGGTGATATACGCTAACAACTGACCACGGGAGCCCAAACGGGCTGAGAGGGAGGCGGCGCACCCTCGGGGGGACGACCCCTCTGGGACCCCCCGAAAGAGCGCGAGCCTCCGACCGTCGCACCTGATCCGGGTAATGCCGGCGAAGGGAGTGCTCTTTGGCCGAGACCGCAGATGTCGTCGTCGCGGGCGGCGGCGTCATCGGAACCGCGATCGCCTGGCGGGCGGCGGCCGCCGGGCTCGACGTCGTCGTCGTTGACCCGGACCTGGGGGACGGCGCGACCCTGGTGGCTGCGGGGATGCTCGCGCCGGTCTCCGAGAGCCTGTTCGGCGAGGGGGAGCTGCTGCGGCTCAACCTGCTGGCGGTCGGGCGGTTCGGGTCCTTCGCCGCCGAACTCGAGGAACTGACCGGCCACCGGGTCGGGCTGCGCCGCGAGGGAACGCTGGCCATCGCGTACGACCCGGGCGACCAGGCGGCGCTGGTCCGGCTGACCGCGTTCCGCCGGTCGGCCGGACTGGACGCCCAGGAGCTGGACAGCCGCGCCTGCCGGGCCCTCGAGCCGTTCCTCGCCCCGGACGTGCGCGGCGGCGTGCTGTTCCCGGGCGACTGGTCGATCGACAACCGGCGGTACGCGGCCGCGCTGCGCGAGGCGATGCGGATGGTCAAGGCGCGGGTCATCCGGGACCGCGTGCTCGAGGTACGCGTCAGCGGCGGGAGGGCCGTGGGCGTGCGGCTCGCCGGCGGCGGGGAGGTCGGCGCGGCCGCCGTCGTCGTGGCCGCGGGGTGCTGGACCGGCTCCGTCGCCGGAGTACCCGACGCCGTGCGGGCCGCGGTCCGCCCGGTCAAGGGTCAGCTGCTGCGCCTGCGCCACCCCGATGGCCTGCCGCCCGTCCTGACCCACTCGGTCCGCGCCATCGTGCGCGGCACCGACCTCTACCTGGTGCCCCGCGCCGACGGTGAGCTGGTCGTGGGCGCCACCCAGGAGGAGCGAGGTCCGGACCAGACGGTGACCGCGCGCGCCGTCCACGACCTGCTGCACGACGCGATGAGCGTGCTGCCCGTGACCAGCGAGCTGATCCTGGCCGAGACCTGCGTCGGCCTGCGCCCGGGAACCCCGGATAACGGGCCGATCCTGGGCCGGTGCGGCCCGGACGGTCTGCTCATGGCCACCGGCCATTACCGCAACGGCATCCTGATGTCCCCGGTGACGGCGGACGCCGCGGCGGCCTTGCTCATCGGCCAGCCGCCCGCCCCGGAGTGGGCGCCGTTCACCCCCCAGCGGTTCATGCCAGGGGAGGGATCGCGGTGACGGTCGAGGTCAAGCTCAATGGGGAGCCACGGGAACTCCCCGACGGGACGACTGTCGCGCAGGCGGTGGCCGAGCTGACCGCTCTCGGCACCGGCATCGCGGTCGCCGTCAACGGCGACGTGATCCCTCGCGGCTCGTGGATCGCCACGCCGCTCGGGGCCGGTGACCAGGTCGAGGTCGTCACGGCTGTGCAAGGAGGATGAGATGACCGAAACGGACGTGCTGACCCAGGCCGCCATCTCGGAGACGTGGATGCTGGCCGGCCGCGAGCTGGGCTCCCGGCTCATCGTCGGGACCGGGGGAGTGCAGAGCCTGGAGGTGCTGCGGCAGGTACTCGAGGCCTCCGGTACCGCGCTGGCCACCGTGGCCATGCGCCGCGTCACCCCCGTCGGGGACGCGGAAGGCTCGCTGCTCGGTACCCTGCAGCGCTCTGGCGCGCACATCGTGCCGAACACGGCCGGCTGCCACACCGCGAGCGAGGCGCTGCTGGTAGCCAGGCTGGCCAGGGAGGCGCTCGGCACCGACTGGGTCAAGCTGGAGGTCGTGGCCGACGATCACACGTTGCTGCCGGACCCGGTTGAGCTGCTCGACGCGGCCCGGGCCCTCGTCGCCGACGGGTTCACCGTGCTTCCCTACACCAACGACGACCCGGTTCTCGCCCGGCAGCTTGAGCGGGCGGGCTGCGCAGCGGTCATGCCGCTCGGATCACCGATCGGTTCCGGCCTCGGCATCCGCAACCCGCACAACATCGCGATGATCGTGGAACAAGCCGGCGTTCCTGTCATCCTCGACGCCGGGATCGGGACGGCCAGCGACGCCGCCTTCGCAATGGAACTGGGCTGCGCTGCGGTCCTCATCGCCTCGGCCATCACCCGCGCGGCCGACCCGGCGCGGATGGCCGCCGCCATGCGCCTGGCGGTAGCCGCCGGGTACGCGGCCAGGACCGCCGGCCGCATCCCGCGCCGCTGGTACGCGCAGGCCTCGAGTCCGGTCGTCGGCCTGCCAGAACTCCCCGCGTGAGTGGCAGTGCTGGCCCGGGGGGGCGACCCCCCGGAACCCCCCGCGCACGGGAGGGCTCTCCGCCCCCCCGTACCCCCCCGAGGGTCCTGACCATCGCCTCGTCCGATTCCGGCGGCGGGGCGGGCATCCAGGCTGACCTGAAGGCGTTCGCCCGCTGCGGCGCGCACGGCATGTCGGCCATCGTCGCGCTCACCGCCCAGAACACGCTGGGCGTAACGGCAATCCATGAGGTCCCCCCGTCGTTCGCGCGAGCCCAGATCGACGCGGTCCTGGACGACATCGGCGCCGACGCGGCCAAGACCGGCATGCTGTTCTCCGCCCCGCTGATCGAGGCGGTCGCCGAGGCGCTGCAGCCGCGGAACCTGCCCCTGGTCGTGGACCCGGTCATGGTGGCCAGCTCGGGCAGCATCCTGCTGCGGCCCGACGCGGTCGGGACCCTGGTCTCGCGGCTGTTCCCGCTGGCCACGGTCGTGACCCCCAACCTCCCGGAAGCCCAGGCGCTGACGAGGCTGGCGACCGAGGACCGGGCCGTTCTCGCCGAGCACCTGGTCGCGATGGGCGCCCGCGCGGCCCTGGTGACCGGGGGTCACGGCGCCGATCAGGTCGATCATCTCTTCGACGGCTCCCGTCACCTGCGCATCCCGGTCACCCGCCATCCCATCGCCGCCACCCACGGCGCCGGCTGCACCCACTCGGCGATTCTCGCGGCCGGCCTGGCCGCGGGCTTGCCGCTCCCCGAGGCCGCCGAGCAGGCCGCGCTCCTGGCCGGGCAGGCGGTGGCCCACGGCCTGGCTACCCTCGGCGGCGGCGACGGCCCCGTCCACATCCTGCACCAGTTCGCGGCCTGCCAGGCGGCAACATGCCAGTCACGGCCGGATCACGCGATTGCCACCCGATGTAACTATTCCGATTCATTGAGTAGCAAAGAGTCTTGACCCGCCCATCCTGACGAGTCACGATAAGTAGTGCGATAACTACTTATGGTGGATGATCTGGATGGTGTACGGGCTGATCGCCGCGGCGGGATGGGGCCTGTCATCGGTCGCGGCCGCGCACGCGGCCAGGCGGATGGGCACGCTGACCGCGCTGCTGATCAGCCAGGTTACGGGGACCATCGTGCTGGGCATGGTGCTGGCCGCCCTGCACCCGCACCTGCCGAGCCTGGCTAGCACCACGGTCCTGGGCCTGGGCGGGGCGGGGCTGTTCAGCCTGCTGGGCTGGCTGACCTACTACCGGGCTCTTGAACACGGCCCGGTCGGGATCGTCAGCGGCGCCGCCGCCACCTACGGCGGGGTGACCGCGGTCCTGGCCCTGGTCGTCCTGGGGGAGCCGCTCGGCAGGTTCGGCGGTATCGGGGACGCGCTCGCCGTCGCGGGCGTGGCCGCGGCAGCGATGCAGACGACCGGGAAGCCGCGGAGTGCGGTCACCATCGACGGTATCCCTGTGCCGCGCCAGTGGGCGCTCGACGGAGCGGCTCCGGCCCGTATCGCCGGAACCAGGCCGTGGGGTCTGCTGCTGGCGCTCGCCTCCGCCCTCACCTACGGAACCGGCGCCTTCTGGCTCGGCGCCAACGCCGCGTCCGCGGGGTGGCTCGTCTCCGCGCTGATCGTCTACGTCATCTCGGTCACCGTGCTCCTGGTCGCGCTGATCTGCAGGCAGCAGCGTCCGCGCGGCGGGCGGGCCGGAACCGGCTGGGCGGTCGCAGCCGGGCTGGCCGAGGCGGTGGCGCTGGTCGCGTTCGCCCGCGGCGGGCAGGCCGGCGAGGTCGCGGTCACCGCCGCGGTCTCGAGCACCTACCCGGTCATACCGCTGGCCCTCGGGCTCGTCGTATTCAGGGAGCGGCTCAGCGCCCTGCAGGTGCTGGGCATCTGCGTCGCCGTGACCGGGCTGACCCTGGTCAGCATGTCACCCCAGGTGGTCTGAGGCAGCGGCCGGGTCTGGGGCGGGGGCGTCAGGGTCTGAGGCACCGTCGGGGGCGGGGGCGTCAGGGTCTGAGGCAGCGTCGGGGGCGGGGGCGTCAGGGTCTGAGGCAGCGGCCGCGTCGGGGGCCGGGGAGGCGGGCGTCCCGGGGTACGGGGTGCGCAGCTTGGTGGCCAGCTTGCGGAACTGCTGGACGGAGCACCCGGTCAGGACCGTCGGGGCGAGGGCCCGCACCGAGGCGGAGCGAGGCAGGTTCAGCATGGGCCCGAGCTCGCCGAAGTAGCTGCCCTCACCGATCACGGCCAGGTGCTCCTGGGTGCCGTCGGCTTTCTCGCGGAGGATCTCCACTTCACCCGACTCGATGATGTAGACGAGGTCGCTGGGATCCCCCTGGCGGAAGAGGTACTGGCCCTCCTCCAGCGTGACCTCCCGCGGTTGGAGCTGTTCCGCGGGCAGGTGCGGGACGAGCTCGACGACCTTGTCGGCGAGCTGAGTGATGCGCTGGTCGTGCGTGGCGACCACGACGGTCCGCCCGCCGGAGGCGAGTGACCGCAGCAGCCGCAAGATGGCCTCCACCTGGATGAAGTCCAGGTGAGCGGTCGGCTCGTCGGCCAGGATCAGCGGCGGGTCGTACACCAGGGCGCGGGCGATGGCCACCCGCTGCTGCTGCCCGCCGGACATCTGGCCGGGCCGGTGCCTGGCCCGCTCGTCGAGCCCGACCTGCGCGAGCAGGGCCGCGGCCCGCTCCCGTGCGACGCTGCGTGAGGTGCCCGACAGGCGCAGCGGGACCATGACGTTGGACAGCGCGCTGAGGCTGGGGATCAGGTTGAAGGCCTGGAACACGACTCCGACGGTGTGGCGGCGGTAGTTGGACAGCGCGGGGCCGCGCAGCCCGGTGACCTCCGTGTCGTTGAACCAGATGGAGCCGGAAGTCGGCTTGAGCAGGCCGGCGAGGCACGAAAGCAGCGTCGTCTTGCCGCAGCCGGACGGCCCGAGCAGGACGACGAGCTGGCCGTCGTCGCAATCGAACGAGAACCCGTTGAGCGGTCGGATCTTGTAGCCGGCGGCGCTGAACTCCACCGTGAGGGTCTTGACGGACAGGGACACGGGCGTCCTCACCCCCCGAACGCCGCGGCTGGATCAGCCGAGGTGGCGCGGCGCACGGCCACCAGGCTCGACAGGAGCCCGACCACGATGGCGATGAGCGGCAGCACGGCAAAGGCGCTACCAGGAATGACGACGGGCTGAGCGAAGAAGACGCCCAGGAAGTTAGCCACGATCGCCGCCAGGGCCGCGGCGAGCAGGGTGACCGTCACGGCCTGCAGGGCGAGGCTCTCGAAAAGCAGCAGGGAAGAAGATCCCAGCGCCTTGAGCACGGCAAAGTCCCGGACCCGCTGCAGAGCCGATACGTAGAGCAGCGCGGCGATGATGATGGCGGCCACCGCCCACAAGAGGAACTTGAAGCTGTTGATGGACGCAACTGCTGCGGTCAGGGGCGTCAGTTGGTCGTGCTCGATTTCGGGGGTGGTCAGCACGGCGAGTCCGGCTGGCACCTGGGATGGCACACCGCGGGTTACCACGGCGGTGGTGAGCGGCCTTCCCCCGAGGGCGAGAACCTGGGCGTCACGCAGGGGCATGAACACGATCGGGAGGCCGGCCAGCATCGTGCGGTTTACTACTTGACCGACTACGCGGAAGGACATCGAGCCGATGGTGATCTGGCTGCCGACGGCCGTACCGACCCGGGTGTCGGCGACCACCTGACCGGGACCCGTTAGCGCCTGGCCGGACGTCACCGCGGGGTCGCCGATATTCCCCAGTTCCACTCCGAAGACCAGAACCGTCTTGGTATGGCCGTTTATGCGCGCGACCTGCTGGGGCAAGATGGCCAGCCCGGCCGCTCGGGTCACCCCGGGAGATTGGGCGATAGCTGTCGTATCGGCCTGGGGAAGGAGCTGCCCATTGGAGACGAGCCCGTGGGCATTGCTACTGAGCACCCAGCGATCTGCGTTAATTCCGCCTATCGTCCAGTTAATCTCCGCGCTGAATCCGGCGGCGAGTCCTGTCATGGCAAGCGCCATGGCAAACACCACCCCAGCTCCCACTATGGCAATAAGAAATTGCCGATAACGGTATATCAGATCGGAGAAGGTAACCCCCCACATAAATCGGGAGTGTAACAGTTGCCGGAACTGTCGCATAGGAGGACGACGGTGGCGCGCGGGCAGGTCCC
>JBOHCK010000043.1:0-26635 GCA_050698755.1 Streptosporangiaceae bacterium
GGTACGACCGGACGAGCTCACGCAGCTTCCGCTCGTCCTCCACCAGCAACACCGTTGCCGTCATCCCGCTCACCCGACCCTGCTCCAGCATCAGCCTGGTTCACATTCTCCATACGAACACCACAGCTTGGGCACTCCGCTTCCACTGCTGATGGCTTTCATTTCTGTTACCCCCGGAGCCACCCCCGGGGGGTCCTGTCCCTTGAGGAACGCCACCATGCAGCTCGCCCTAACCGCCGCCCGCCGGGCTCGCCGGACCGCCGTTCGTAGCCTGCGAGCGTTCGCAGACACCTGTGACGCAGCGCTGTACGTGTGGGAGAGGTCGCTGATGGTGCCGCGATCCCGTACCGCCGAGCGAAGCCGATAAGGCCGCCTGACATGGGGTCCCACGGCCGCTTCCCGAGCGTCCCGGCGCTGGTCCGGGCGTCCGTCCTGGGGATCGCGCTGGTGGCGGCCTCGTCCTGCAGTGCCGGCCACCCGGCTCCGACTTCCGCCTCATCAACCTCGGCGTCCCCCGCCACGGCGTCGCCTGGCTCGCCTGGCTCGCCTGGCTCGCCTGGCTCGTCCGCGGCGGCCAACTGCGAGTCCGGCACGTGGCGTTCGGCCCCGGTCAGCGTCTCTCACCTCGTGGCGGTGCCGGCCGTGCCCGTCGTCACCGCGATCAGGACCGCCGCGCACCCCGAGTGCGGGTACGACCGGCTCGTGCTCGACGTCACCGGGCCGGTGCCGAGTTACGACATCAGGTACGTCACCCAGGTCATCGCCGACCCGTCCGGGAAGACGATCACGCTGTCCGGCCGCAGCTTCCTGCTGATGACGCTGCACCCGGTCCAGGCGCACTCCGCTTCCGGCGTGTCCACGATCATCCGGCCGGAGCAGACCCTCGGCTATAAAGTACTGAAGAGCTACGCCGTGGCCGGAGACTTCGAGGGCGTCTTCACCGTGGCTCTGGGCCTGCACGGCACGACCAGCATCCGGGTCGGCGAGCTACCCGGCCACCTCTACATCGACGTGAGAGCCTGAGCCGGGGTCAGCGAGGCAGCCCGTACTGGCGGCGCATCACGGAGTCGAAGGCGCGGGCCGGGAGAACCTGGTTCATGGCGACGAGACTCTTCGCGACCGGGTTGATGAGATAGCGGGAGCGCGGCCGCCGCGCGATGACCGCCTGGGTGATGACCTTGGCTATGTCCTGCGACGTGGAGCCGAAGCGGCCGACCAGCCCGGCCTGGGTCCGGCCGAACGAGGCGCCGACCGCGGCCTTGTACGTCGCGTAGAGGTCCTCGTCGGCCACTGGGTCTGGGCCTGGGCCTGAGCCTGGGCCTGGGCCTGGGCCTGCGCCGGCCGGGCCGGTGGCGGAGAGCGACGCGGCGGCCACGTCGTTCCACGGCGTCTTGACCGGCCCTGGCTCGATCAGCACGACGTCGATGCCGAACTGGGCGACCTCCATCCGCAGCGCGTCGCTGAGCGCTTCGACCGCGTACTTGGAAGCGTGGTAGAAGGCTCCGCCCGGCAGGGTGATCCGGCCGCCCATCGAGGACACGTTGAGAATGCGGCCGCGGCCACGGCGGCGCATGCCGGGCAGCACGAGCTGGGTGAGCCGGACCAGGACAGGAGAGGGATATGAGCAGGATCGTGGTGACCGAGTTCATCTCGCTCGATGGCGTCATCGACGAGCCCAGGTGGACGTTCCAATTCGAGCGCGGCCCCGAAGGCATGAAGTTCAAGGTCGATGAGCTGTTTGACTGCGACGCGCTGCTGCTGGGCCGCGTGACCTACCAGGGTTTCGCGCAGGCCTGGCCGTCCATGGGCACCGACGACTTCGGCAAGCGGATGAACAGCGTCCCCAAGTACGTGGTTTCCTCGACGCTGACCGACGCCGAGGCGGACTGGGGACCTACCACGGTGATCCGGGGTGATGTGGTAGCCGAAGTCACCCGCCTGAAAGCGCAGCCCGGCGGCAACCTGCTGCTGGAGGGCAGCGCTCAGCTCGCCCAGACCCTCATCGGGCACGACCTGGTCGACGAGTACCGGCTCATGGTGTTCCCGATCGTGCTGGGCGCGGGCAAGCGGCTGTTCCCGCCCGAGGTGAAGGAACACGCCACGCTCACGCTGGCCGACGCAAGGCCAGGCAGGGGGATAACCGCTCGCGCGCGGATCGCGACGCTGCTAGCTTGGCAGGGCATGGTTGCTGAGGCGTTGGCGGTATCCCGGGTGCGACCGGCGCTGACGTGGCGGGCTCTGGACGGCGACCTGGTAGCAGGCGAGGTGAGCGCCCGGCTCCGGCCCGATGACCGCTGGTTCGTGTACTTCGACACCTGGCGCACCGACGCCTACCCGCCGCTGGCCGATGCTGTTGCCCGCGAGCTGGGCCGTGACCTCTACGTCACCCTGGAAGATGCGGAGTATGACGCGCTGGACGCCTGTGCGGAGGCCGGATTCGCGGTTCACCGGCGGGAGAGCTACTACCGGATCCCGACCGATCCCGCGGCGACCGGGCTGGCCGGGGCCGTGCTGCCCGCCGGGCTCGACGTCCTTTCCGCCGCCGGCGCCGATATCACCAGGCTGCGGCTGCTGGACGACGCTCTGCGGCAGGACGTTCCCGGCTGCGAGGGCTGGCGATGGGATGCCGAACAGTTCCGCGCCGAGACGTTCAGCGCGTTCTTCGATCCCGCCACCTACCTCGTCGCGGTCGACCGGGCCAGCGGAGAGTACGCCGGGCTGGTGCGAATCTGGCGTAACCGCGCCGGCCCGCGCCTCGGCCTGATCGCGACGCTTGCCCGGTACCGGCGGCGCGGGATCGCCAGGGCGCTGCTCGGCCAGGCGTTCACCGTGCTCGCCGCCCAGGGAGAGGCGAGCGCAGTCGGCGAGGTTGACGATACGAACGTCGCGTCCGTCTCGTTGCTGACGCAACTCGGCGCACGACGGTACGGCGGCAACGTGGAGCTGATCAGGCCGCAGCCCACCGGGACCGCTGAACTGCGGTAGCGGTCGCCAGCGCCCGCTACCCTCATCGCCGGATTCGAACCACTGGACTCGGCCAGGGGTTCGCGCAGCGGGAAGTCGCAGGCGGCACGCAAGCCGTCAACCTCAGGCCCTCGCGCGCTCGAGCACGATCACCGTCGGGGTTCTCGACTTCATCCAGCTGATGGCCTGGAACATGCCGACCACCCGCCACCCCTCGGCGGCGTGGCCGTTGAGGTCCCTTTCGAGCTGCCCGGCATTGAATGGCCCGCTGAGCACCTTGTATTCCATCTTCTGGGTCCTTTCACTGGAATCGGGCTGGTCATGTCTTGGTGGTGGCCGGTGCGGCGTGCTGGCCGGGCATCAGATGTACCGTCTGTTTTGCAAGAACCGCAGGCAGAGCCAGCCGGGCAGGGCGGGCAGCCAGTAGGTGGCCAGCCGGTAGGCCAGGACCGCCGAGACCGCAGGACCGGGCGGTACGCCGATGCCGGTCAGGCCCGCGACCAGGGCAGCTTCGATGGCTCCGAGGCCGCCGGGGGTCGGGGAAGCGGCGGCGATGACGGCGGCGCCCAGGTAGACCGCGCCGATCTCGGCGATCCCGGCCCGGCCGCCGAACGCCTGCACGGAGGCCACCAGGCCGCCGATGTAGGCCAGCGTGATCAGGGCGGAACCACCTGTCAGCAGGGTCAGCTTGACCGGGCTGGCCGCCGCCGTCCGCAAGCTGGCGGCGGCCGACCGCACGCCTGGCCAGAGCCGGGTCACGGCGAACCGCCGGCCCCGGCGGGTGGCCAGAATGACTCCGGCCAGGGCGGCCACCACGGCCAGGACCAAGGGCAGCTTGCTGGCCGGTGGGAGTTTGAAGGCCTGCGCCAGCCGGTGGCCGGCCAGGGTGAAGAAGATGACCAGCAGGATCAGGTGAGCCACGGCGCCCATCAGGGCGTTGACGCCGACCGCGGCGACGCCGGCGCTCGGTGAGACGCCGTTTTTCTGCAGGAACCGGGCGTTCAGGGCCATGCCGCCGATGTTGGCGGGGGAGACCCGGTTGACGAACGACGAAGCGGCCTGCGTCAGGGTCGCGGGCCAGAACGGGACCCGCCCAGGTACGGCACCGATCAGCGCGGCCGCGCTGGCCAGGTAGGTCACCGCCGAGGCGGCGATGATGACCGGCAGCCAGGCCCAGTGCGCCGATTGCAGCGCGTGCCAGCTGCTGCCCACCTGGGCCAGCTGAGGCAGGACGAAGTAGAAGGCGCCGGCCGCAGCCGCGATGGCCAGCAGGGTCCGGGGCCTGACCCGCTGCAGGCGGGCCAGCGGCGGTCCGCCCGGCCCGCTGGCCGCAGCCGACCTGGTGTCCGCGAGCAGCCCGGTGCCGCGGCCGACAGCCTGCCGCGTGGCGGCCGACAGGGCCAGCGGCTGAAGCAGCGGCACTGCGGCGGTTAGCTGCTGGGCGCCGATGACTGCCCTGGCGCTGGCGGTGGCCCGGTCCGCGCCAACCAGGGTGGCCAGCGACGCTAGCAGTTCGGCGAGATCAAGGTTTATCTGCTGCGGTGTGGCCGCTAGCTCGGAGAAACTGAAGTCGGTCAGCCAGGGGCGCTCGCCGTCCTCGACCATCACGTTGGCGGCCCGCAAGGACCGGTGGGCGATCCCGGCGCGATGCAGGCTGTCCACTTCCGCCCACAACTGGCGCAGGAGGTCGTCGCTGATCCGCTCCGCGGGTAGCTGGCCCAGCGACTGGCCGTCGACCCGCTCCATGACCAGCAGCGCGGTCCCGTCATCGGCCTTGATCACCCGTTCGACGCGGGGTACCCGGACGCCGGCCCGCTCGGCCATCACGCCGACGAGGGCTTGGTGCTCGACCGCCCGGATGGCAGAGGCCGCGGGCCAGGTGTCGCCGACGTCGCGCAGCCGGGCGAACCGGTACGCCCGGTAGAGCAGGTCGGCGTCCCGCTGGTCCGAGCCGAGCGCCTTGATGAACAGCCGGCGCCCGTCACCGGTGACGGCCGTGAACGGCCGGGAGCCCTTCGTCCGGACGTTGGCTGGCTCTGCGGAAGCGACGGCCAGGCCGGCGGACCGTAGTGCGGCCGCGATTCCCCCGGCTCCCAGCCGGCGGTCCGGGACGCCGAAGGCCACCAGCAGGCCGGTCCCGACGGTCACTCCAGTGCCGAGGGCGAGGATGAGCTCGGCGGGCAGGACCGTGCCTGTCACCACCCGGGCCACGCTGATGGCGGCCAGCGTGATCCAGGCCACCCGGCACCAGGGACGGCTCAGCCACGGCGATAGAGCCACGGTGACCGCGGCCGCCGCGGCCAGCAGGGCCGGACCGGGAAGCGCCGCGCTAGCGAGCCACGAGTGCGTGGCAGCCGCCGCGATCGTGTGCGGGTGCTCATCGCCCGTCAAGTACACGATGCCTGCGAGCACAGCTCCGGCCACGGCCGCGCCCGCCACCAGGCCCGCGAGCAAGCGGAACCGCCGGTGCCGCAGAGCCACGGCGAGGGTCCCGGCGGCCGCGAGGGCGAGGGTCACCTGTACCAGGCCGGTCAGGAGCCGTCCGGCCGGATCAGATCCGAGCCATGTGACGGCGGCGGCCCGGGGGCCCGTCAGCGGGCCGGGAGCAACCGTGACCGCTATCAGCATCCCGGTCAGAACCAGGCCGCTGGCGATCAGGCGGATGACATCGCCCGGATGCCGGTACCGCGTCGGCGGCAGGAACCGCCCCGGACGCATCGCGATGGGCTTGACCCAGTCCATGTTCATGCCTCTCACCCGCTCCTGACGTGCCGGGGCGGACGGACGCCCGCCGGGCGTGGCGACCGCCTGGTCTGCGGCCCCCGGTTGCGCCGTCGCTGAAACTGGTCGGTGACCAGGGCCGTCACCAAGGCGCACGACGTGCCGAGCAGGATCCCGGCGATGGCGTCGGAGAGCCAGTGGGCGCCCAGGTAGGCGCGGGAAAGCCCCATCACGATCGAGAATGCCGCTGCGGCCGCGCCCCATCCGATTCGCCGCCTCCCCGCGGGCACCAGCGCGATGACTGCGGCCACTACGGTGACCGACGCGGCGATGGCGTGCCCGGACGGGAACGACGCGCCGCTGGTCGCGACCAGCGACCCTGGCGGCCTGGCCCGGTCATAGCTGCCTTTCAGCAAGCCGATCAGCACCTCCGACAGCACGATGGCGGCCGCGAAAGCGGCCAGGTGCCACCACCGGCGGCGCACGGCCAGGAACCCGGCCAGGGCAATCCGTACCGGCAGCGTGACGTAGACAAGCCCGAGGACGTTGAGGACCTTGGCGATCGCCGTCAGCGGTGCCGCGCGGCCTGAGATCATCAGCCGCAGCCATGCATCGTCAACCCGCTGGATGCGGGCCAGTACGCCGTGGTCGGCAACGAGGGCGAACACCACGGCCGTGACCGCCACCACCGCGGCGGTCAGGAGCGCGGCCTGCCGGGGGCGGCCAAGCAGCGCGTCCTCCTCCGGCCGGACCGTGACTGCGCGGGTCATCCCGGGCATGCCGCACCTCGCCCGCACAGGGCCAGGCCCGCGGTGTGCCTGACGTAGCCGACCAGCTCCGACCGGGGGATGAACGCCACCGCGCTGTCTACCGCGGTGGCCAGCACCGGTGAGGCGTCGGCCGCGAAGACGAACCGGTAGGTCACGCAGCCGCCAGGGAAGACGTAGTAGCGAACGTCGGAGTACCCAGATGCCGGGCTCGGCGGGCGCTTGAACTGGCTCATGCCTGGCTGCCCGGAAGGAATCTGCCGAACGCCGGCCATGTCGCAGGTCGCGGTCAAGGTGATCGTCGCGGTCTGCAGCCCGGCCGGGGCGGAGTCCAGCTGGAAGTTGATCCTTGTCGTCTGCGGCCCGGCCTGGCTGGAGTCCAGCTGGAAGGTCGCCCGCCCGCTGGCGATCTGCGCGCCGTCCGCGGTCCAGCCCGACGGGAGCGTGGCGATGCAGGGCAGGAAGGCCGCCGAGGGAACCGCCTGGGCGGCCAGGATCATCGTATGGCCCGTGCCGCAATCGGGTGCGGGCGGGGGGAGACCGGCGGTCGGCAACAACAAGCCGATGCCGAAAACGGCGGGCACGGCGAAGACGGCCAGCATCGCCGCGGCCAGGCTGACCCGCCGGACGCTCCAGCGCTGCAGCACGATCGGCTTTCGCTGCGGGGCCAGCTTGCGGAACTCTGCGAGCAGGTCCCGGGGATCGCGTTTCATGAAGGCGCGCAGCTGCGTCGGGCTGGCCACCCCGCGGGTGGCCGCGAAGGCCTCGGCCAGCTCGGCCTCGGTGAAATAAGCCAGGGCCCGCTGGTACACCCGTTCGGGGTCCGTGCGGACCGCCAGGACCAGCATCATGTTGCCCAGATCGACGGCCTGCCGCCAGGGCGAAGGGCGCACCTGGGCGAAGGCCACGTCGATCAGTAGCAGCTCCCCCGCGCGGACCATCAGGTTGCCCGGCTTGATGTCGCGGTGGGCGATCCCCGCGTCCCACAGCGTGCGGATCAGCCGCAGCCCCTGGTCGATCAGCTGGTCGTCCAGGTCGGCGTCGCCGATTTCCACCGCGCCGTCGAAGTACTCGGTGACAAGCACGTACTCCCGTTCGGGGGTGATCTCCACGATGCCGTACGGCCTGGCTACCGTGATCCCGACGTCCTGCATCAGGCGCAGGGCGTAGTCCTCGTACTCGGCCAGGCGCCGCACGGTCTGGAAGGGATGCTCGTCCTCCAGGGAGCCGTACATGATCGTCCGCCAGATCTTGTACCAGCGGTCGGCGCGGACGTGACCCTTGGTGTAGAGCTTGGCGAACAGGTACTCCCGCGGGCCGCCCTCGACCCGCAGCCGCAGGGGCGTGGAGCCGGCTGAGGACTCCAGCCCCACCGGCGTGATGCCGGTGACGGTGAACCCGAGCTGGTCGCGGGTGCCCTGCCGGATCGCTTCGCCGCGCCGGCCGGTCACATCGACGTGCGCGGTGTTCCCGCGCCGGTAGGCGACGGGGAAGACCCCGTTCGGGGTGAAGAAGCGGAACGCGCTGACCGGGATCGCGACGGCGAGCGCCACCCCGAGGACCAGGTCATCGAGGTGATCGACGGCCAGGTACAGGCGGGCCAGGCAGAGCACGGTCACGATGACCGCGGTGGCCGCCTTGGCGTGTGAGCGGGGCTGTCCCGGCACGACCAGGCAGTAGGCGATGCTCATGAGCAGGAACGTGAGGATCATCACCGAGAGCGCCGGCGTGGAGTACCCCGTCCAGCTACCGATGATCAGCACGCCGAACGGCCGCGGCCGGGTCGTCCCGGCGGTGATCAACGCAATGGCGCCCTCGAGGAGGAACAGGCTGCACAGGAACACCAGCAGGTGCCGCCAGCGCCGGAACGTGATCGTCAGCGCGACCGCCGACAGCCCGACCACCGTGGCTCCCCAGCCCGAGCCGGCCGCGGAGATCCCGCGGGCTGCACCGGTCAGCCACGGTGTCCGTGCCCGCGCGAAAAGCCTGAGCACCGCCGAGTTGACCTGATTATCCAGCCGCAGCGATGGCGCCCGTACCGAGATCACGATCACGCCGGCCAGCACGATCACCGCCAGGACCAGCCAGGCCCTGGTGGTAACCGAGACCGGATGCGGCAGCGGCGGGGGCGCACCCGTCGGGCGGCGCCGCTGCGGCGTGGTCACCACGTCGATCTTCTCGCTCATGGCAACGTGCCTCTCTGTGGGGTCGGCCGGGCGTCGAGTCGGAGCGGCCACGGGTCCTTCAGCTGACCGGTGCGGGCGGAGTCGAGGCCCAGGCGGCCGATGGGGGTGCGAGGTCATCGGGTGGTGTCGGGGCGGGCACGCCCGTCCCGCCCTGGTCGAGACGGAACGGCGGGTAGGCGTCGGTCATCAGGGCGGCGTACGCGATGACCCGCACCACCCAGCGGTTCATGCCGATGACGAGGTTGTACAGCCATCGCGGGTAGCGGCCCGCGAACAGCAGCGTGATCGCCGCGAAGCACACGAGCAGCCCGATCAGGCCGCCGGAGAGGGCGTCGGCCTGCCATGCGTGCCCTGCGCCTCCCGTGCGGGTGTAGGCGGCGCCGCCGGCGAAGACGGCGACGATGGCGTACTGCGGGATCGCCAGCAGCCACCACTTGACCAGGACGAGGCCGCGGGAGAGCCGCTCCGGGTAGGCGATGTCCAGCGTGGCGGGGTAGTCCGGCTCCTCATCCAGGCTGAACGGCGGGTAGCGGTCGGTCCCCAGGGCACTGTAGGTGTAGTAGGCGACCCGCCACGACCAACGCAGCACCCCCAGGTTGAAGCCGAACAGCGGGCGGGGGTAACGCCCGGTGAACAAGATCGCGAAGAACGCGATGACGGTGACGACGGCGAACGCGATCCACAAGAAGAACAGCACGACGTAGTGCGGGATCGCCAGCAGCCACTTGACCAGCCACAGCCAGCGGCTCAACGGCTCGTCGAGGCGAGCACGGACCTCCACGGGGTAGCTCTGTTCCATGGTTTCCTCCTTGTTTCCTTGTCAGTGCATTCGGATGACATGACACCGGGACACGATCGGTACGGGGGGGCCGGGACCCGGTCACGCCTAGGCCTGCCATCGGGAACGTCAGCGGGTGGGAGTCTGCGCAGGCAGCAGCCCGGGCACCCGGCGCTGGCCGCCTGCCTCTGCGGCGATTTCGTCCGTGATCGGGCAGGGCCTGAAGCCCTTCACGACCAGCCATACGCCGAGTGAGAGCTCCCAGGCTGCGACCGGGACGGCGGCGAGCTCGGGGGAGCCCAGCTTCATGGCGCCGAACATCGTGGCGATGACGGTGCAGATGAGGAACGGGGCGCCGATGAGCCCTATCGCGGGGATGATGCGGGGCACGAGCCGGGACCGGTACATCAGGGAGCCCAGCAGCAGTGCGTTGATGCCCGGCATGATGCTCTGGCTGAGCAGGAACGTCCACTTGTAGGTCGCGACGTGCGCCGCGCCGGTGGTGACCAGCGAGGCCGCGTTTGCTCCGGCCGCTCCGCCCAGGTCCTGCCGCAAGGTCACCAGCGACAGCAGGCTGACGACACCGGTGAAGATCATGACGGCTTCCAGGACGCGAGCGGCGACAAAGCCGAGCGCGACGCCTTCGTTCTGCCGCTTGACCACCGGGTACAGCGTGACGGCGGTGCCGATGGCCGCGAGGGCGGCGATCACCTCAAGAAAACCGCCCACGAGTATGCCCGTGTGGCTGCCGGAACTGACGATCCAGTCCCGGTGGTTCTTCACCGGGCCGTAGAGGGCGAGTGTGGGGATCGAGATGAAGGTAATCAAGTAGAACACGCCCGCTACCAGCGCTGTCTTCCTCGTTGAGGTCATCGGCGCGCGCTTCGTGGCCATGGTTCGCTTGGCTGTCGTGGTTCGCAGGGTGGCGGTCACGTCGGTCTCCTTCGCGGCTGGTCAGGTTGTGTTCTGGACGTCAGCCTGCGCCCGGCGGCTGAGGCGGCACTGTCGTGGCGCTGAGGCGGGACCTCAGCGCGGTCGCGCGGCTGCTCAGGGCCGTGGTCGTAGGGTGGACGTGTGGAGGTGAGGTTCTTCGGCGAGTTTGAAGTCGTCGAAGGGGGCGTGCCGGTGCCCGTCCGGGGCGTCAAGCAGCGAACGATCCTGGCCCTGCTGGCGCTTCATCGGGGACAACCCGTCAGCGCAGACCGGCTGATCGACGCGCTGTGGGGTGACGGGCAAGTGGCCAACCCGGTCAACGCCCTGCAGGCCCAGATCGGCCAGCTGCGCCGTACCCTCGGTGCGGCGGCGATCGTTACCTCCGACGCCGGCTATGCCCTCGGTATCGGTCCGGATGATGTCGATACAGCCCGTTTCGAGCAGCTGGCGGCCAAGGGACGGCGCCTGTTTGAGGAGGGGCAGATGGCGCTCGCCTCCACCACGCTGGGCGAAGCGCTACGGCTGCGCCGGGGGGAGCCGCTCACCGAGTTCGCGTTTGCAGGCTTCGCTGATGCCGAGCGAGCGCATCTCGCCGAGTTGACCCTGGTGGCGACCGAGACCCGGGTGGAAGCCGACCTGATGCTGGGCCGTCACGGCGAGCTTGTCGGCGAACTGGAGGCGCTGTGCCGGGAGCATCCGCTTCGCGAGCGGCTGTGGGAGCTGCTCATGCTCGCCCTGTACCAGGGCGGACGGCAGGCCGAGGCCTTGCGCGCCTACACCGAAGCTCGTGACCGTCTGGTCGACGAGCTGGGGATTGACCCCGGCCCGGCCCTGCGGGAACTCGAGGCCCGCATCCTGGCCCAGGACCCGTCACTCGCCGCAGCCAGCCCGGCAGGTCTGCAGGCGGTTCAGGCGCAGATGGCAGCGGGCAACCTGCGGGAGCGATTGAGCAGCTTCGTCGGTCGCAGCGCGGAACTCGAGGAGCTGAGCGAGGCGGTCCGCTCGAGCCGGCTGGTGACGCTGATCGGTCCCGGCGGGGTGGGCAAGACCCGGCTGGCGGTAGAGGCGGCCGCCGCGCTGCGCGAAGGGCACCGGGACGGGGCCTGGCTGGTTGAGTTCGCGAGCGTCACCGAGCCCGACGGGGTTGCGCCCGCTGTGGCCGGCGCGCTCGGGGCGGCCGTGGTCGGCCTCATTGGCCCGCCTTCGCGGGCCTCGACGGTGGAGCTCATCGTGCGCTACCTGGCCGGGCGGTCGCTTCTGGTCGTCTTCGACAACTGCGAACACGTGATCGGCCAGGCGGCCGCCCTGGCCGAGACACTGGCCGGAACGGTGCCCGGTCTCCGGCTGATCGCGACCAGCCGCGAGCCGCTCGGGGTTCCCGGCGAAGTCCTGGTGTCCGTAGACCCATTGGCCCTGCCGGCCGCAGTCGAGCTGTTCGTCGATCGCGCTCGGGCGGTGCGACCCGGATTTACGGCCGACGGGCACACGCGTCCTGTGATCGACGACATCTGCCGCCGGTTGGACGGCCTTCCCCTGGCCGTCGAGCTGGCCGCCGCCCGCCTTCGTTCACTGACCCTGGCCACGCTGGCCGAACGGCTCGGCGACCGCTTCCGGCTGCTCACCGGGGGTGCCCGCACGGCCCTCCCTCGCCAGCAAACCCTTCGGGCGGTGGTGGACTGGAGCTACGACCTGCTGTTCGAGGACGAGCGCCGCCTGTTCGCGCGGCTGTCGGTCTTCGTCGGAGGCTGCGACCTGGACGCCGCCGAGGCGGTCTGCGCCGACGACCAGGTGCCTGCGGGCGAGGTCCTCGACGTTCTGAGCCGGCTGGTCGACAAGTCTCTCGTCGCCGCTCCTAACGCCGGTCGTGACGCACGGTTCGGCCAGCTTCAGACGCTGTGGGAGTACGGCCGGGACCGCCTGGGTGACTCCGGCGAAGCTGACGCCATGTGCGCCAGGCACGCCGCCTATTACCGGCAGATGGCGCAGGAGGCCCACGAGGGCCTGCGAGGCGCCACCGGGCCGAGGTGGCGAGAACGCCTTACCCCGGATCTGGGCAACCTGCGGGCCGGGCTCGACTGGTTCATCGCACGAGGTGATGCCGATGCGGCGCTGTCGCTGGCGTCGGAAATGGCCTGGCTATGGCGTATCAACAGCGACTTTGTCGAAGGAGCGCGCTGGCTGGGTGACGCGCTCGGCACGACGGGGCCGCGCCGTCCTGAACTGGCCGCGACCGCCCAGGTCTGGCACGGCTATTTCGTGTGCATGGCGTTCAGCCCAGCCGCTGGTGTTCCCGAATGTGACGCGGCCCTCGCCGCGTTGCGGACTAGCGACGACCGGGCCCGTCGAGCGGAGGCGCTGCTGTTCTGCGCCACGGTGCTGATGCGCGCGCTGGAGTTCGAACGATCTCTCGGCGCGCTGAGCGAGGCGCACGATCTGCTTGAACCGGCTGTGCACGGCTGGCTGCTGGCCTTCCACGACTGGATAGTGGCCGAGAACCTGATGCTGCTGGGGCAGTTCGATGACGCGGAGCCTGCCGCCCGCTCGAGCGTCGAGCGCTTCGACGCCCAAGGGGAGGTCTGGATGTCGGTCGGCCCGCTGCAAATCCTGGCCGGCATCGCCGCAGCGCGAGGCGATCTCGATGGGGCCTCAGCGGCCTACGAAGCGCTCCTGGAGCGGTCCCGGGCAGCTGGGCAGCGCGCTTTTGTCCTATTCAGTCTCCAGCGCCTGGCCGCGCTGCGAGCCAAGCAAGGCGACGACGCCGCTGCCGACGGCGTGTACCAGGAGGCGATCGCACGCAGCTTCAACCCGTCGGTGTCGGCCGACGCGATGGTCGGCCAGGCCGGGGTTGCTCGCAGGCTCGGCGACCTGGCGCGGGCGCGGGCGCTGCTCGACGCGGCGGGAGCTTACTACCGGAACGTGGGCCTTCCCGCCGGCCAGACCGGTGTCCTCGCTGGCCTGGCGTGGTGGGCCCTCAGCGCGGGCCAAGCAGACGAGGCGATGGTTTTTGCCGCTGACGCCCGCCAGGCCGCCGCCGCGAGCGGGGACCCGGCAGTGCAACTGCTCGCCGATACCGCCGTAGCCGCCGTCAGGGCGCTCGCCGACCCGAACCGCCACAACGCCGAGGCCTTCATCGCGCTCGCTCAGCAGCGCGCCCAGAGTTTGTCGTACGGCAGCCTCACCAGTTTCACCGACGAGCCGGATGTCGCCGCGCTCGCGGCCCGCCTCGCGCTCCAGTGACCTCAGCGTCATCTCAGCGTCGCCTCAGGCCAGCCAGGCAAACTGGGATTCATGCAGCCACCCCCAGGTCAGCCCTTCGGCCAGCGTGACCACCTGGACGCCTCCGGGCCCGCCGTCGAGGACCACGGCCGCGCGGTCACCGCAAGCTTGCGGGCGGCGACGTGGTACCGGCAGGCACAGGGAGCCATCGACCGCCGCCGCGCCATCACGGCGCTGCGCCACGCCGTCGAAGCCGACCCGGCGTTCGAGCTCGCCCTCGCCGACCTCGACGCCATTACCGGAACCTCAGGCCAGCGTCACAGCCGCGGGCAGATGAACTGGGAACGCCACCACATCGAGGTCGTCCGCACCGCGGCCTCCGGCAACGCCAAGCGAGCCGCCGACCTGCTCCGCGAGCACCTTGCTGGCGTCGGGTGCGACCCTCTCGCCTTCCGGATCGTTGCCCATATGCGACAGCCGGTGGGGATGGACGACGACTTCGAGAACCTCGCGGCCCAACTTCCAGATTGCCACCCAACCCGATGGCCGGGCTCTCCATGACCGCCCTGACCGACGCCACCCCGACGCCAGCCGACCAGCGCGCTGCGACGCGCATCGTGTTCCCCGAGCCCCGCCGGGTCGAGCTGGAGGAGGTGACCGTTGACCTCCGCGAGCTTCGGCCGCACGAGGTCGTCGTGCAGGCTCGCCGCAGCGTGATCAGCCCTGGTACCGAGCTAGCCCATTATCGCGGCGACTCCCTCGTCGGTCTGCTCCCGACCGCCCAGCGCCCGCACCAGCCATTCCATCCGGGCTACGCCATGGCCGGAACTGTCCTGGCCGCCGGACCCGACAGCGGCTTCGCGGCCGGAACGAGCGTACTCTCGCACACCCCGCACCAGAGTGTGGTGCGCTTCGACGCCCGCCAGCACGTCTGCCTGCCGCTGCCGGCCGGGATCGACCTCGACATTGCGCCCTTTGCCCGCCTCGGCCAGATCGGCGGCATCAGCTTGCAGCTCACCGCGGCGCGGCCCGGTGACACGGTGGCGGTGATCGGCCTCGGGCCGGTGGGCAACCTCGTCGCCCAGCTGGCCCAAGCCTTGGGGTACCGGGTGGTTTCGGTCGAGCGCTCACCCGGTCGTCGAGACCTGGCCCGCTCCACCGGGCTCAGCACGGTCGTTGCACCAGAGGAAGCCGGTGACGCCGTCGCGCCCGCCGGCGCCAACCTCGTGCTGGAGTGCTCAGGCAGCCAGCACGCGGTCCTGCTCGCCACGGAGATCTGCGCTCCCCACGGTGAGGTGATGATGGTCGGGGCGCCGTGGCGACGCGAGCCGGAGGTCGCCGCGAGCTCAGTCACGGCCCGCGTGTTCGAGCGATTCCTGTCCCTTCGCAGCGGCTGGGAGTGGCAGATCCCCCTATACGGCGAGGAGCACTCTGTCGCCGGCTGCACGCGCTGGGTACTTGAGCGGCTCGCCAACGGGTCCGTCGCAACGGGGCGGCTCGTGAGCGGAACGATCACGCCCGACCGGGCGCACGCCGCGTACGGCGTGCTCGACAGCGAACCCGAGCGCCACTTCACGTTTCTCTTCGACTGGGAGGCAACGTAGTTCCCCCAGCACCGCCAACCGGCCCTTGGGCAGCACCCGTGCTTATAGTGAAGCATTGAGCTCGATCCAGTCGGTCGGTCAGCCTCTGAGGCTGCCGCGTTCTCCGCAGAGACGCTCGAGCAGGGCGCGGCCCGCTCCCCGGTGCCTCCGCGCCGACGGCGTCGCATTCCCCGGGGCGTGTACCTCGCGCTCGTTCCGACGCTCGGCCTCCTCGGCTTCTTCGGCTACTACCCCGACATCAACGGGCTTTTTCACTCCCTAACGAGCTGGGAGCCAGGCTTCGGCTCCTCCTTCGTCGGACTGGCCAACTACCGCGCCATGTGGCACGACAGCCTGTGGTGGCAGTCGTTCGTCCACATCGGGATTATCTTCGTCGTGGCCGTGACCGCGATGTGGGTGATCCCGCTCGCCGCGGCGGAGCTACTAATCACCCTCTCGCGGCCGCGCTGGCGCCTCTTCTTCCGCTACCTGCTCATCGTTCCGCTCGCCTTCTCCCCGGTGATCCAGGTCCTCACCTGGCAGTTCATCTACGACCCCAACGTCGGAGTGCTGAACGACTTCCTCGGCAAGGTCGGTCTCACCGCGCTCGAGAACAACTGGCTCGGTGACCCGAACACCGCCCTGTGGGCGTTGATCTTCATCAACTTCCCGTGGGTGGCCGGCCTGCCGTTCCTTATCTTCAGTACCGGCCTCCAGAACATCCCCGGCGAGATCTTCGACGCGGCGGCGATCGACGGGGCAGGGCGCTGGAAGCGGTTCCTCGCCATCGACCTGCCGTTGTTGTTGCGTCAGGTCAAGCTGCTGTTCTTCCTCGCCGTCGTCTTCGTGCTGCAGTACGGGTTCGCCCCCTACATCGCCACCCAAGGCGGGCCAGACAACGCGACGACGGTGCCGGTTCTGAGGATCGTGGGGGTTGCCTTCGACGCCGGCGAGTGGGGCTACGCCGCGGCACTGTCCGCGACGCTTCTCGTCATCATGATGCTCATGAGCGGGCTGACGCTGCTCGTCGGGCGCCGCCGCGCGCCGAGAGGAGCACGCTGATGGCCGGCGCACCCGCGCCGCCATCACGGGTGCGGGCACGTCCCATCACGCCCAGACGGCTGACGGACCTCGCCGCCGCCGCCGTCTTGTCGTGCCTCGTCTTCGTCGGGCTGTTCCCCTACCTGTACATGCTCGAGACGGCAGTCAAGTCGAACTCGCAGTTCAACAGGAACGAGGCGACACCGACCTGGCCGTTCCACCTCGGCAACTTCGCCACCGCCTGGCGCGAGGTGGCTCCCTACCTCCTTTCCTCGATCATCGTCGCCGCCTGCGCCACGTTCGGCTGCATCCTGCTCGGCTCGGTCAGCGGCTTCGTGCTCGCGCGCTACCGCTTTCCCGGCCGCAACGTCTTTTTCGGTCTCATCGCCGTGCTGCTCATGGTGCCGAACACGGCCAGCCTCATCCCGCTCTTCGTGCTGATGCGAGATCTCGGTCTGCTCAACTCCTACCCCGACCTGATCATCCCTCAGCTCACCACCCAGACGGTCTTCTCCGTGGTGCTCATGAAGACATATATCGAGCACCTGCCCGAGGAGTTGTTCGACGCCGCCCAGATCGATGGCGCGTCGCCGGCGCGGACCTACTGGTCGGTCACCCTGCCGCTGGCGCGACCGATCATCGCAACCGTCGCCCTGTTCAGCGTGATCTCGGTGTGGAGCGACTACTTCTGGCCCGAGCTCACCATCGTTACGAACTCGCTGCGTACGGTGCCGGTCGGCGTCCAGTTCTTTCAGGGTGAGCTCACCACGTCCTACGGCCCGCTCTTTGCCGGCTACCTGATAGCGAGCCTGCCGCTGCTTGTCCTGTTCGTGGCGCTCGCCAGGAATTTCCTGGCCGGCATCGAGGGCGGCCTGGCGGCGGACCGCTGACCAGTCGAGCCCGGGTAGTTTCAACGAGCATTCGACGGGCACCGGATAGTTTCAACGGGCATAGGGAGCGTCGATGAGGCTACGAACAGCTGGGGCGGGCCTGGCCAGCCTGCTGTCACTCGGAGCCCTGGCGGCGGGGACACTGGCCGGTTGTAGCGCCCCGGCGGTATCCGGCAACTTCATCGGAGGCGTGGCCGGCACCACGATCACCCTCGAGGGGCCCAACCAATGGACCCAGAGCGGGAGCAGCTTCGGACGCCCGTGGGACCAGCTCGTCGCGGAGTTCAAGAAGGTGACGGGCGTGACCGTCAACACCGACGTGCTGCCGCTCGCCACGTTCTCCAGCGTCGAGTCGGCTCAGCTGGCCGCCGGCATCGCTCCGGACCTGGTCTTCAACCAGGCGACCTACCAGCCCTACATGGTCGTCCCGCTCAACAAGTACCTGAGCCAACCCAATCCGTTCGTCGCCGGCCACAAAAGCTGGCTCTCGGAGTTCGACCAGTCGGCCTTTTCGGCGAAGGTCTCAGGGACGCTCGACTCCAGCGGGAACTTCGACTGGGTGCCATTCAACCTCGTCGGCATTGCCATGTACTACAACAAGACCGCCTTCAAGCGGGCCGGGATCACCGCGCCGATCAGCACCTTCTCGCAGCTGATCGGCGATTGCGGGGCACTCGCGAAGGCCGGGTACACGCCGATCGCGATGGACAACTCCGCGATCGGAATAGTCTTCCCCTACCGGCCGATCCTCGATCAGCTAATGCAGAAACGGTTCAACGAGCTGAACCACTTCACCGTCACCGGTGCGCCAGGCCAGGCCCCGGAGCTCACCACCAAGGACCTGGTCTGGGGGATCGCCACCGGCAAGTTCTCGGCCGGCGACCCCTACGTCAAGGAGAGCATGGTGCTGTTGAAGCAGCTATTCGACAGCTGCGCGACCAAGAACTGGTCGGGCATCACCGGCCTGTCCGGCGACGGAGTCGGGCTCCCCCAGTTCGAGTCGGGCCAGGCGGCGATGACCTTTGCCGTCGACTTCGGTTACGGGACGATCGCGGCGAGCGCGCACTTCCCGATCGGGAGCATGCCCTTCCCCGAGATCACCACGGCGACCACGACGCTGTCGGCCAACGTCCCCGCACGCTCGGGCAACAGCACCAGCGGGACGAGCTACATGATCCCGGCCCACACGAGCGGTAATGCGCTCAAGGCGTCACTGCTCTTCCTGCAGTTCATGAGCGCCCCGCAGTACGTCACGAACTGGCTGGCCGAGACCGGTGGCATCCCCGCAATCCAGGGCATCACCCCACCAGCCTCCTCGGCGGGCTACTTCGAGGGCGCATGGGGCAAGCCGGAAATCATCAACCTCTTCGGATGCTGCGGCTACGACATCGCCCCGGGAGTGCTCTTCAGCGAGGCCTACGACGGCTACCTCCTCGGCTCGAAGACGCTCGGCCAGGAGGTGACCTACCTGGAGGGCCTCTTCCAGCAGGGTGCGGCGTACCTGGTCCGGAACGACGGCTGGACCGGCCAGCCCTGGGCGTCGTCGCTCCCCAGCTCCGCCGTAGCCAGACGCAGACGCGGGCGGTCAGCGGCTCAGCCGGCGGCCAGCATGAGGCGGGCCGCGAGCGCGGTCACATCGGGTTCGTCGGTAAGAGACCGATACGTCGGCCCCTGGGCGCGCCGCCGGGCGAGGGCGACGAAGGCTTCGATGTTGTGACGGGTCGGGTCGGCAACCGCCTTGACTGCGGCGACGGCGGTATCGGCGAGGAGTTGCGCGGCCGGGTCCCCGCTGGCCGAGGCGCCTCGGGCGGCGTCAGCGGCGAAGACCGCGGCGTCTGGTAGGTGGTCGGCGGCCAGCGCGCACCAGGCCAGGCCCGCGAGCACACGGGGCTGCCCGGAGGGCAGGTCGACCTGCCGGTAGTGACCGCCCGCGGCGTCGAGCAGAGCCCGGGCCCGCGGCAGGTCACCGAGGCGACGGGCGACCGCCGCCTGGCCGACCATGGCGTCGGCCGACAGCCACAGGTTGAAGCTGCAGGCGATCGCGTCGGCGTAAAGGCGGTCAGCTGCGGCGTCGTCGCCTTGCCCGGCCCGCAGCGCGGCCAGGCGGGCCAGGCTCTCCGGCACGTATATGCGCTGCCCGGCGGAGCGGCATCGTTCCAGGAGCGACTCGTAGGCCGCCAGGGCGCCATCGCGGTCCCCGCGGGCCTCGGCGATGCCAGCGAGGGTGCTCAGCGGGGAGACCACAAGCCAGACCTCCCCCTGGGCGTCGAAGCCTTCGACACTCGACCGGGCGGCTGCCTCCGCGTCTGGAAGCCGTCCCAACGACATGAGGGTCCAGGCGAGTATCATGTCGTGCCCGGCGAGAAGCCATCGGTGGCCAGACGGTTCCAGCAGATCGTGAACCTCGCTCAGCACGTCGAGCGATCGTCCGAACTCGTGCGCACGTATCAGCACCGCCGCGCAAAGCACCAGCGCCTCCGCCAGGCGAACTCGGTCGTCGCTGGTCCGCAATGCGCCGACGGCCGCCTCACATTCAATGATGCCCGCCGCCGGGCTGGACGACATGCACACGAAGTAGCCGCGCCAGACGTGGGCGGTCGCTTCCAGCTCGGGACGGCACGGCCCGTGCGTGCCAAGCGCGTCACCAAGCCAGCGCGCTCCTTCGGCCAAATCGCCGTTGATGTACCACAGCCAGGCCATCTCCGACGTCAACGACAGCGCAGCATCAGCGTCGCCCGTTGCGACGTACCAGTCGAGCGCGGTCCGCAAGTTGCCCAACTCGGAGGTGAGGCGATCCCGCCACATCGGCCCGGTGGCGCCGCGCAGGCCTTCATGGGCATCCTCGGCCATCTGCAGGTAGTGGGCGCCGTGGCGGGCGCGCATGGCGCCGGCTTCGCCGGATTCGTCGAGCCGTTCTCTGCCGTACTGCCACAGCGTCTGGAGCTGGCTGAACCGGACCTCACCACCGGTGTCGGAGGCGGTGACGAGGGACTTGTCGACCAGCCGGCTCAGCACATCGAGGATCTCGCCGGCCGGCATGTGCTCGTCGGCGCAGACGGCCTCGGCCGCGGTGAGGCCGCAGCCGCCGGTGAAGGTGGCCAGCCGGGCGAACAGGCGGCGTTCGTCCTCGAACAGCAGGTCGTAGCTCCAGTCGACGACTGCCCGGAGCGTCTGCTGGCGGGGCAGGGCGGTACGGGCACCCCCGGTGAGCAGCCGGAAGCGGTCGCCGAGCCGTTCGGCCAGGGTGGCCAGCGGCAGCGCACGGAGACGGGCGGCGGCGAGCTCGACGGCCAGGGGCAGGCCGTCGAGCCGGTCGCAGATGTCCTCGATGACGTCGCCGGCCTGCCCAGCGGCCAGGAAGCCGGGCCGCACGGCCCGGGCGCGATCGGCGAACAGCTCGACGGCGGCCGACGGGTCCAGCCCGCCCACGGGCAGCAGGACTTCACCTGGGATGCCGAGCGGCTCCCGGCTGGTGGCGATCAGCCGGAGGCGTGGCACTGCTCCGAGCAGGGTGTCGGCCAGCACGGCCGCCTCGCCGATGACATGCTCGCAGTTGTCGAGGACGACGACCAGCGACCGGCCGGCTAGGTGCCGCACGATGACCTGCGTTGTCGATCCCGCAGGCTGAGGGCCCGCGAAGGCGGACGCCTCCAGCGCGCTCGCCGCGGCGGCCGCTACCCCGTCGGCCTCGGCGACGCCGGCCAGCTCGACGAGCCAGGCGCCGTCTCGGTACTCGTCGCGCAGCGCGGCGGCCGCCTCCACCGCCAGGCGGGTCTTGCCCGCCCCGCCGGGCCCCGTCAGCGTGACGAGCCGGCTGGAACGGAGCGCCTCGCGTAGCTGTTCCAGCTCGGCGTCACGGCCGACGAAGCTGCTCAGCCGCTCTCGCAAGTTGCCAGCAGCCTTCGGCGGCGCGGCCACCTGAGCCGGAGCCACGCTGGCCGCAGCGCCAGCCGGGGCGAGCGACGGGTGCTGGGCCAGGATGCGGGCCTGCAGGTCGCGCAGCGCCGGGCCGGGGTCGATGCCGAGCTCGCCGGCCAGGCGGTCACGGATTTCGGTGTAGGCGTGCAGGGCCTCGGCCTGCCGTCCGCTCTGGTACAGGGCCAGGATGAGCAGCTCCCACAGGTGCTCGCGCAGCGGGTGCTCGCGGCACCAGGCCTCCAGTTCGGCGGCGAGCTCACCGTGGCGGCCCAGTCCCAGGTCGGCTCCGGCCCGGGTCTCGATAGCCATCAGGATCAACTCGTCGAGCCGCACCCGTTCGGCATCAAAAATGCCCGCATAGGTGAAGTCGGCCAGTGGCTCCCCGCGCCGCAGCCCGAGCGCTTCGCCCAGGGCAGCTGACGCGTCCGCAGCCTGGCCCGCCTCCGCCAGCCGCCGTCCCTGCGCCACCAGATGCTCGAAGCGGACGACGTCGACATCATCGGGGCCTACGGCCAGGGCGTAGCCGGCTTCGGTGGTGATGACCGCCGCGGGCCCGAAGGTGCGGCGCAGCTGGCCGATCTGGGCCTGCAGGGCGTTGGCCGGGTTCGCCGCCTGCCCGTCGCCCCACAGCACGTCGATCAGCCGGTCGGCGCTAACCGGCTGCCCGGGGCGCAGGGCCAGCAGGGCCAGCAGGGCCCGCTGCCTGGCGCCGCGGACCGGCACCGGCGCGCCCGCGTGCTCCGCTTCGAGCTCGCCGAACAGCCGGACCTGCATGAGGCCACCATAGGTCCCGCCTCAGCGCCACGACAGTGCCACCTCAGCCGCCGGGCGCAGGCTGACGGCCAGAAGAACCACTCAGCTTGAGGGAAGGACGAACAATGATCGAGGCGCGGCACCTCACCAAGCGCTACGGCCACATCGTGGCCGTCGACGACGCCTGCTTCGTCGTCCGGCCCGGCCGGGTCACCGGCTTCCTCGGCCCGAACGGGGCAGGCAAGTCGACCACCATGCGGATGATCCTGGGCCTCGATGCGCCGAGCTCCGGCTCGGTCCTGGTCAACGGCCAGCCGTACCGCGAGCTGACCGACCCGCTGCGATCGGTCGGCGCGCTGCTGGACGCCAAGGCCATCGTCGGCGGCCGCAGCGCCGCTCATCATCTGCTGGCTCGCCGACAGCAACGGCATCGCCCGCCGCCGGGTCAGCGAAGTGCTCGACATCGCCGGGCTCAGCGACGTCGCGGGCCAGCGGGTGGGTACCTTCTCGCTGGGCATGAATCAGCGGCTCGGCATCGCCGCGGCCCTGCTCGGCGACCCCGAGACGGTGCTGTTCGACGAGCCGATCAACGGCCTGGACCCCGACGGCATCTTGTGGATCAGGAACCTGATGAAGTCGCTGGCCGCCCAGGGCCGCACGGTGTTCCTGTCCAGCCACCTGATGAGCGAGATGGCCCAGACCGCCGATCACCTGCTCGTCATCGGCCGCGGCCGGATCATCGCGGACGCCAGCACGGAGGAGTTCGTCAACCGCAACGCCACCCCGAGTGTCCGGGTCCGGGCCGTGCAGCAGGCCGACCTGGCCGACGCACTGAGCCGGCGCGGCGCCTTGCTGGAGAGCGGTCCCGGCGGCGCCCTGGTCGTGACCGGCCTGGACGCCGCCGCGATCGGCGCAGTCGCATGCGCCCACGACATCGCCCTAGTCGAGCTGGCCACTCACAGCGCCACGCTCGAGGAAGCCTTCTTCGACCTGACCTGAGACGAAACCGACTACCGCGCCGGCCAGCTGGCCGGCGCAAGCAAGGGGAACTGACATGACCACCACCGACCAGCCCACTGGTAACGCTGCCCGGGTCCGCCTGCGATTGCTGGCCGCCCTCCTGCCCGTCACCGCCGCGCTTTACGTCGGCGCCGAGGCGCTGGACCCCGAGGGCACCGACCAGGTAGTCACCAATACGGCCGTCGCGCTGCGGCTGCTGCCCATCGCGGCGGCCCACTCCTCCCAGCTGTACCTGTCGGGCTCGCTGTCGGTGCTGGCGCTCGGCGGCCTGGCGGTGTCGTATGCGGCAATCGCCAAGCTGGTCACCGGGCGCGGCTGGGTCATCGCCGCGATCGCCGCGGTGCTGGGCGGCCTGAGCGCATTCGCCGGGGCCGTGTTCAACGTCCTGGGCGGCATCGCCCTCGCGGCGGCGGCCTCGGCGCACACGACCCAGACCGCCGCCGCCCGGTTCCTGGCGACCAGCTTCGCTTCCAGGCCGGCGCAGGTCGTCGAGTACGTCTACTTCGTCGGCGAATACACTGCGCCGTTCGTCATGGGGTATGCGCTGTGGCGCAGCCGCCGGGTGCCGCGCTGGCTGGCCGTCCTGTTCACCGCCGGCCTGTTCCTCGCCGAGCAGCAGGGCGCCATCGGCCCCAAGGTCGTGCTGTACATGCTGCCGTTCGCCGTCGCGATGATCTTGCTCGCGGCCCGGATCTGGCGGGCCGCCGCCGGTCCGGCCCCGACGGCCAATCCGGAACCTTCCGACCACGCCGGCCTGCTGGCCGTCTCGAGCAAAGGAATCTGACATGAGCACCATGACTCACACCATCACGACCCGCAGGATCGCCCGGGCGAAGTGGACCAAGCTGCGCACCCTGCCCTCCACCTGGCGCACCGCGGTCTTGACCATGGTCATGGCCATCGGCTTCGGGGTCGCCCTGGCCTTCTCCCAGATGAGCCAGTGGCACACCATGACGGCCCAGCAGCGCCAGCTGTTCGATCCGGCCAGCGTCTCGATGTCCGGGGTCATGATCGCCGCGGTGGTCCTCGGCGCGCTTGCCGTGAGGACGGTCACCGCGGAGTACTCCACCGGTATGATCCGGGCCACGTTCACCGCCATGCCCGGCCGCCCCCTAGTGCTGGCGGCCAAGGCCGCCACGGTGGCCGCGTTCTCGTTCCCGGTGGCCCTGCTCTGCAACGTCGTCGGCTTTGAACTCGGCCAGCGGATTTTCGCCGGCCAGCACGCCCAGGTGGGCATCGGCCATCCCGGCGTGGTGCAGGCCATGGTCTTCGGGGCGCTGGCGGTGAGCCTGACCGCCGTCATCGGCGTGGGTCTGGGCGGCGTCATCCGGCACACCGCCGGGGCGGCCGCCTGACCTTCGTCCCTATCCCCCGGCGGACGTTTCCGATCACCTGGACGCAGAAAGGACTCTCATGAGGACCTCCACCACGACCGCGGGGACCACGATGCGGGCGATCATCCAGGAAAACTACGGCGAGGCCGAGAACGTGCTGCGGCTCGGCCAGGTCGGCCGGCCCGCGATGGGCGACCGCGAGGTGCTGCTGCGCGTGCACGCAGCCGGCGTGGACCGGGGCGTCTGGCATCTCGTGGCCGGCCTGCCCTATGCAGTGCGCCTGGCGGGGTACGGAATCCGGGCGCCCAAGACCCCGGTGCCAGGCCGGGAGGTCGCTGGGAGACCATCTTCCAGACCCTGATGGCGGCGCTGACCCACTCGGTGCCGCAGCGTCGTTCTCCCTGGTCGCGTGGTTACGGTGCCCGGCCGAGCATTCCCAGGGCCTCGGCAGCAGTGCTGGCCCAGGTGAATCCGCCGTCCAGGCCGGCGTCACGCAGCCGCTGCAGCAGGTGGTCAGGCAGGCCTGCCACCACCATCCAGGCCTGTGGCCGCGCGTCGACCCGTTCCTGGGCCGTGATCAAGGCGGCCAGCCCTACCGAATCCCATCCGGAAAGGCCGGACAGGTCCATGACCAGACGCAGGGCCGCGGCCGTGGTGGCCGGCTCTTCGACTGCGCTGCGGAGCTGGTCTGCTGATCCCAGGTCCAGCTGGCCGGTCACCGACAAGACCGTGCAGCCGTCCCGGGCCTGCCGGGCCACGCGGAACGGCGGCGGCCCGGGCCGCCCCAGGGTGAGGCTGACGACAACGACGGTGCCGGCCGACCCGGACCGCAGGCTGGCCTGGTCCGCGAGCTGACGGACCAGCCATAGCCCATGGCCAGGCTCGATGGCCCAGGCCGGGGTATCTGCCGGGCCGCTACCAGCGGCACCCGGCCCTGCGGTGCTCGCCGTGCCATCGTCGCTGACCTCGCAGCGCAGCGAATCTTCGGTCTTCCAGACGCGTAGCCGCCCGTGCCCGGCACCATGCCAGACCGCGTTGACCGCCAGTTCGTGTACGGCCAGGACGAGATCCCCGACACGGCCTTCGGGCAGCCCGGCCTGCGAGGCATGAGCGGCCACCGCCTCCCGCAGCGCGTACAGCGAATCACCGTCGAACGATTGCTCAAGCACTGGAGGATCCTCCGCGCCGCCAGTGTCCGCACGCTGTGCCCGGCCGCCCGGCGAGCCGGGCTCGGACGGCCAGCAGCCGGCATCACGGGTCATCCACGCGCTCCACACTGACCCCGGCAACCTTCCCCGCGCCCAAGAGCACGAACCGGGCAGCCACCTGCGCGCGGCAGTGCAGAGACACCACCCGGGACCCGCCCAGCCCGCGTGCCGCATCCAGGATCATCCGGGCACACCACGCATCGATAAACGCCAGGCCGGCCATATTGACGGTGATGGGACCCTCCAGGCGGATCGCCTCGGCCAGCGCGAGCGCCAGCGGCTCGGTCCTGGTGCGATCCAGCTGCCCGGCCAGCCGGATCCCCGGCGGCGCGTACTGGCGGCAGATCCGCAGGATCGCGTCAGCGCAGTACGTCGGGGCCGCCACCGAGCGGGTATGGAATGCTGCCACCGACGCCAGCGTGACCGGGTCGAACCCTTCCCGGTCATACTGGCACAGCACCGACGCCGTGCTGCCCGCCACCACCGCCGCGATCCCCTTCTCGAAGTCCGGCAACTGCTCCACCCCGGTTACCGGCCGCAGCGCCCAGCTCATGTCCACTGCCACGCGCAGCCCGGGGAACCCCTCCCGGCGCGATGCCGCCACCTGCCTGCTCAGCCAGCCCACCGCCGGATCGGCGCTGAACGCCTGCCCTGACAGCAGCCGCCCCTCGCACCCGGCGGCTGCCATCTGCCCGGCCGCCATCGCCGATTCGACCGGGATCCCGCGTCGCGCCAGCTCCCAGACGGCCCGCCGCGGCCCCGCCTCACTCAGCCAGATGACCTTCAGCCCGCCCGCCAGCCCGTCACGCACGAATGCCGCGGTAAGGTCGAACAGCTCATCATGATCGGCGAACGTCAGGCACGCGTGATCATGCACCGTCAGATCGGTGACCTGCGAATCAGCCCCGACCTCCACACTGCCACCTCCGCCCGCGCGGCACCCGCGCGCCTCGGCGCGGCACGACCCCGCGCTACGGACAAAACCGTAGCGCCGGCAGCCCATCTGCCGCACCGCGAACACCGCCACGCTCACGCCCACCACCTGGCCACGCGCGCAAATAAAGTAGGTGTCACCCCTACCCCCACCATGGCGTAGCCATGCACACCGGCCGGTGCGTGCAGCGCATGCCCTAGCTCCGCCCAGGTCCTCGCGATTGGCCCGCAGACCTTCTGCCGGGCCGGGACTACCGCTGCTGCCTGCTGTCACGCGCCGTTGAGGGTGGCTGTGGGGCGGGTGCGTGGTGCCGTTGACGGTGCCGATCTGGTGTAGTCCGGCGGGTTCGCGATGCGCGGGGTGGTGGGCGGCGTCACTGTGGCCATGTA